>JAADIQ010000121.1 GCA_013151255.1 Alphaproteobacteria bacterium | reverse complement strand
TGGCGCAACAAATTCCCGCATCGGGCTGGGATCGTACGGCCGGGCTGCTATGCTGGCGATATGACTAGTGAACAAAAATTTGCCGACCGCGAGACGCTCGCCGGCCCGATTGAGGAAACCCAAAGCTTCGCCCCGAAATTTGGCGCGGACGGGTTGATCCCCGCCGCGGTCACTGATGCCGGTAATGGCCGGCTGTTGATGCTGGCTTATATGAACGCCGATGCGCTCGCCAAAACCATCGCCACTGGCGAGGCGTGGTACTGGTCGCGCTCGCGCGGCGCCTTGTGGCGAAAGGGCGAAACCTCGGGGAATACCCAGCGGGTTGTCGAAATCCGCACCGATTGCGATCAGGACACGATTGAACTGGTCGTCGAACAGACCGGGCCGGCCTGTCACACCGAGCGGCGGTCGTGCTTTTATCGGGTGGCCCAGACCGACGGCGATGCGATCAAGCTCGTCTTTAAAGAGTAACGCTAACGTCCGGCCTCACCCCATTCCGGCGACGCCTTCGCGATTGGCGTGTTTTTTCCTGTCGAGCGCACGGGTGAATAGCGCAAGCGCAATCCATGAGGCGTGAAACGTTACGCCAACCATAAACACCCCCACGCCCGGGATTGGCCCGACCGCCATGCGCGTGAAAAATTGCTCAATGCTTTCCACCGGCGTTGGGTGGATAATAATCTTGCCGTAATAAGCCAGCGCCTGGAAACTCAGTATCCACATATAATTGCGGCGGATGCGCCGCCCCATCGCCCGCCAGAAACCGATATGATATTGCGGCGTCAGATAATCATCGGCCAGAACATGTTGCCATTCGTTATGGTCGGGCTGGCGCGAATTCAGCAGCAAGGGCGCATAGAATTTTGTCTCAATCCAGCGGGCCCGCGCGCGCCAGACATTGAAAAACCGGTAGCGGCGCGATTCCAAAATCAGGAACATCACTATCAAAATGCTGACCAGCAACAACGGCAGCGGCGATGAGTCCGGGTCAGCATAACCGATTGAGAGCGCAATGCCGAGCGTCACTACCGCCCAGTTGGTGGTCGTATCGAGCCGGGTGCGCCACACCGTCGAGCGGTAGACCTCGCCGCGATAAAGATGCGCCAGCGCGCCAACCGCGGCGCTGTCGAATTCCCGGCCCGCCGTTTGCGACGCGCTTTGCAAGTCTTTCCGGTCTTCTGCCATGTCAAGGCGAGTGTCGCCGCGTTTGCCTCGCCCATGCAAGCCGCCGCAAGAAGGGCTGGCGCATGGGCGCTACGGCGACTAATGAGCGGTGATGACCGCCGCACAATCGCAACCGCTTGAAACCTCCTACCGACGGATTTTCGCCCTCGCCTGGCCGGCCTCTATAGCCGCATCGGTGACGCCGCTGTTGGGCGCTGTCGATGTCTGGGCGCTCGCCCGGTCCGACCGCCCGCTCGATATCGCCGCCGTCGGGCTCGCTGCGGTGATTTTCTCGCTCATTTATTGGAGCTTTGGGTTTATTCGCATGAGCGTCGCTGGCCTCACCGCGCAAGCGGTCGGCGCGGAAGATGAGGGCGAGACCCGCGCGGCGTTGGTCCGCGGGGCGGCCATTGGCGGCAGCGTCGGGCTGGTTTTTGTGCTGCTGCAATTTCCGCTCGGCATGCTGGCGTTTAAAGCCCTCGCCATCGGAACCGATGTCAGCACCCCAACATTCGACGCCGCGCGCGAGTATTACAGTATCCGCATCTGGGGGGCGCCGTTCGCGCTTGCCTCCTACGCCGCCTTTGGCTGGCTCACCGCGCGTGAACGCACCGATTATTTGATGATTGTCAGTGTCTTCATCACCGGGCTGAACATTGTCCTTGATTACTGGTTTGTTATCGGCCTTGGCTGGGGCGCGGCCGGGGTTGCGGCGGGGACGCTGATTGCCGAGGTCGCCGGGTTCTTCGCCTGCCTGGTGTTTGTCGCCCTGGTGCTGGCGAGCAATGGCGGGCTTGGCGCCCACTGGAAGCGCGCCGAATTTTTCGCTCTGAAAAAACTCCGCCGTACGCTTTCGATTAATTTTGATATCTTTATCAGAACGGTGCTGCTGGCGTTTTCTTTTGCCTGGTTTATCCAGCGCAGCGGCGCTTTTGGCGATGTCGCGCTGGCCGCCAATCAAACACTGATACAGCTATTTCTGTTTACCGGCCTCGCCCTTGACGGCACGGCGATTGCCGCTGAAACGCTGGTCGGCCAGGCGATGGGCTCGCGCGATCCGGCGCGCGGGCTAGCGCGGTTTTCCTCCGCTGTCCGGCGCACCTTCATCATGGCGGTGCTGGCCGCTTTTGCCTTTGTCGTGTTTTACTGGCTCGCGGGCGATGCAGTGCTTGCATTATTGACGCCTCAAGGCGCCATCCGCGAGGCGACACAGGCCTATATGCCCTGGGTTATCATCAGTCCCCTGATTGTTGTGGTCGGCTTTCAGCTCGACGGTATTTTTATCGGCGCGACCCGAGCGCGTGAAATGCGCAACTCTATGCTGGTCGCGGCGCCTGTCTTTCTTGCCGGCTCGCTATGGCTCGCATCAGCCTATGGCAATCATGGACTTTGGGCGGCGTTCTCACTTTTCTTCCTGTTGCGCGCGGCAACCCTTGGGGTTTATCTGCCGCGCCTCAAGACGGTGTTCGCAAATCAGCCGTGACCGGCGCCGACCGCGTCGGCGATGGTTTGAAATCCGTCAGCTTTTAGAAAGCCCGGCAAGTCTTTGAGGATGCGCGACGGCAGGCCAGGGCCTTCATATATCATCGCGGTATAAAGCTGCACCAGCGATGCGCCGGCGAGGATTTTCTCATAGGCGTCGCGGGCGCATGACACGCCGCCGACGCCAATCAGTGCGGTGCGACCGCCAAGCACTGCGTAGAACTCACGCAACAACGCAGTCGAGACTGCAAATAATGGTTTACCGGAAAGCCCGCCCGCCTCGCTCGCATGGCGGCCGCGCAACCCGGAGCCCCGCGCGCAAGTGGTGTTGGAGACAATCAACCCGTCGAGGCGCAACGCGTTCACGACATCGGCGATGTCGGTTTTATCCTCGTCGGCAAGGTCCGGTGCGATTTTCAAAAACACCGGCGTTGCGGGGGCTGCGCGGTCGCGCTCAGCGAGAACGCGGACCATAAGATCGTTAAGCGCGGCTTTGTCCTGCAAGGCGCGCAGGCCCGGTGTATTGGGCGAGGAAATATTCACCGTATAGAAATCAACCAGCCCGCTTAGCGCTGCAACGCCTTTGACGTAATCTTCCACCCGGTCGGCGCTGTCTTTGTTGGCGCCGAGATTGACGCCGACAAGCCCGCGTTTTTTTCGTCGCGCCAGCCGCATCGCGACTTTCTCCAGCCCGTCATTGTTGAAGCCATATCGGTTAATCACCGCCGCATCATCGCGCAGACGAAAAACCCTTGGGCGCGGATTGCCCGGTTGCGGGTGCGGCGTGACGGCGCCGACCTCGACAAATCCGAACCCAAGATCGAGCATTGCGTTTGCGGCTTGCGCGTTCTTGTCGAACCCAGCGGCAAGGCCAAGCGGGTTTGGAAAATCCATACCGGCAACGCGAATGGCGAGCTGTGGCGTGTTCACGCGCGCCTTCGGGCCTTTGCCTGATTTCAGCATGCGGATGGTCAGCCGGTGCGCCGTTTCCGGGTCAAGCGCCGTCAGCGCCTTGGCGCCAAAGTCAGCCAGAAACAAGGGCGCCCTCAAAGCGCTTCCCCGAAGGCAAACCCGTCCGCTGTTCGCACCAGCCGGATTACGCGCGACACCTGCGCGGCGGCGAGCGTTCCATAAAGATGTGGGAATGCCTCGCCGCGCTTTGGCGCCAGTTCGAATTTCGTGTCGTCGGCAATCTCTGCAAGCGGGATTTCCAGCGCCAGCAAATCCTCCGCATCGGCAAAATAAAGCCGCGCCGTTTCCAGCGCCTGGGCGCGCGTTGACAGATGAAAATACTCATCGCGTTCGTCTATATCGCGGGTCGGCACAGCGCCGGTTTCAACGGCGGCGGCCCATTCTACCGCCGTTGCGAGGCGATAAACGTATTCAGGGTGAGTATGTTCTTCAGGCATACGCTTCGCCTAGCGCGCGACGGGCGCGAGGTCCAGCCGCAATCAGGAAAATTGCACATGTCCTTTGCTAAAGCCGCCAGCAAGCAATACCATTGAGCGCATCAAAAAAGGAGATAGCGTCATGGCGGGCGACGAAGAAAAAACTTATCAAGCGCGTTGCATGTGCGGTGCGGTCGAGCTGCGTGTTGCCGGTACGCCGGTCTTTGTCGGCTATTGTCACTGTGGTGATTGCCGGGCCTGGCTCGGCGCCCCTGTCCACGCCGCGACGCTATGGCCGCGTGGAAATGTTGAGATCGTCAAAGGCAAGGACAATCTTGTCGTCTATAAGCACACGGAACGAAGCCACCGCACCTCATGCAAAACATGCGGCGGTCACATTCTCGCCGATCATCCCGGTTTGGAACTGACCGACGTCCTCGCCTCAACCATGGCGGATTTCCAATGGACGCCCATGATGCATATTTTCTATGGGGAGAAAATGATTGCTATCGCGGATGGTCTCCCGAAATATGCAAACATGCCAGAGGCGTTTGGCGGCGACGGCAAGGAGATAGCCGAGTAAGCACAGCATCAGAGCAACGCTTTAGGGCTGAGCCTTAATATAAGCGCGTTCCGCCTCACGGCTCTCATCGACAGCTGTTTGAAAGACTTTCGCGCGCATCTGAACCCGGCGTTCAAACGCGTCTTGCGGCGCTAACGTCACCGCGTCGCGCAACGCCGCCAGGCCGTTCTCGCGCGCCTCGGATTCATCATAAGCTAACAACCGCAGCGCCGCTTCATAAGCAATCAGCAGGTTTTGCGGTTGCGCGGCGCGGGCGGCGGCGAATTGCTGAAACCCCACTTCCGGGTCCGAGCCATATCTGCCGTCGCCAGCGCGGCGCGCAACCTCCAGATGCCAGGCGCCGGAACTTGAAAGCGCCCACGCATTTTCAGGGTCGAGCGTCAGCGCATGGTCGAGCAGCTTGCGCGCTTTGCCGGCGGTGCCTGACAAAAACGCACGCACCGGCGACATCCGCGCGCCGCGCAACGCATAGCTGATCGCCGCCTGCAAATGGCCTTCGACCAGCACGGGATTGTCTTCAATCGCCTGTTCGGCATATTTCAACGCACGTTTTGAGAGCCGGCGCGCAGCCTTGTTGTCGGTCTCAAGATAGGCTTCAGCGTTGATCGCCCGCGCCGCCAGCGCGAGGTTTTCAGCGCCGCCGGCAGACACCGCCGCCTCAGCCGCTTCGTCAAAAGCGCCGGAAACAAAAAGCGCAGTGGCCGCATCATCCGGTTCGGCGTAACTTATTGCGCCTGCAAAAAACGCAGCCATCACGGCGGCAATCATCATAGCCGGTGTGGCCAGCAGATTTTTCATTTGGATTTCCCGTTTCACGCCCCGCATCGACTATAGCCGCAATTGGCGGGGTTTGGCGAACCGCATCATCACAATCTGGACAGCACCCGCCAACTCCAGGCAAATGGCGGCTATGAAACCATTTCGCATCTTCCTCGGACTGATCACCGCCGCCGCCGCCGGGCTGATTTCGCAAAGCTACGGCCTCGATGAAGCCATCGTCTGGACCATCGCCATCACCACGCTGACTGCGGTCTGGTGGGTGAGCGAGGCCTTGCCGATCCCGGCGACGTCGCTGGTTCCGTTTGCGTTGTTCCCGCTCGCCGGCGTCCTCGACCAGCGCCAGGCCGCAGCCGCGCTTGGCTCTTATGTGATCATTTTGTTGATGGCCTCGTTCATGCTGTCAAAGGCGCTGGAAAAATCGGGCGCCCATGAACGGCTTGCGCTTTACATGATCAACCTGGTCGGCGCCTCGGGCCGCCGGCTGGTGCTCGGCTTTATGTTGGCGGCGGCGGTGCTGTCGATGTGGATATCCAACACCGCAACGACGCTGATGCTGGCGACAATGGCGCTGGCGATCCTTGCACGCACCGACAACCCAAAGCTCGCCGTGCCGTTGCTGCTCGGCATTGCTTATGCGGCCTCGCTCGGCGGCACGGCGACGTTGATCGGCACGCCGCCCAATCTGATTTTTGCGGAAAACTATCTGCTCACCACCGGCGAGGAGTTTTCCTTCGCGCGCTGGATGTCCATCGGCCTGCCAATTGTCGTGCTCGGCATTCCAATAATCTGGGTGTGGCTGACGCGGGGCATGGGCGGGGTGACGGCGCCGACGCTTGCCGATCCCGGGCCATGGCGCAAAGCGGAAATTCGCACCCTGATGGTTTTTGCATTCGCCATTTTGCTGTGGGTAACGCGGGTTGAGCCGTTTGGCGGCTGGTCCGGCGCGCTCGGTATGAGCGAGGCGGGCGATTCCACCGTGGCTGTCCTTGCCGTCGTCATCATGTTTCTTGTCCCCGACGGCAAAGGCGGCGCCATTCTCGACTGGAAGTCCGCCGGCAATATCCCGTGGGGGATGCTGCTCCTGTTTGCCGGCGGGATATGCATCGCCGCCGCCTTCCGCCAAAGCGGGCTCGACCTGTTGATCGGCGATAGTCTCGCCACGCTCGCCAATATGCCGGTGTTCTTGATGATCCTTGGCTTGTGCCTGTCGGTGACGTTCCTCACCGAAATGACCTCAAATACGGCGACCGCCAATCTGTTGATGCCGCTGCTGGCGGCGGTCGCGGCGGGAACCGGCATCGCGCCGGAGCTGTTAATGATCCCGGCGGTGATTTCCGCCTCCTGCGCCTTCATGCTGCCGGTCGCGACCGCGCCCAACGCCATCGTCTACGGCACCGGCCGCGTCTCCATCGCCCGCATGGCGCGCGAAGGCTTTATACTGAATATTATACTGGCGTTTATTATCGCGAGCGTGTGCTGGGTGTTGTTGCGGTAATGGGCTGCTAGCCGCCACGGATATCGCGCCAATATTCTTCGGCGACATCGTCATCTATTTCTACAGGCTTCGAACTCTCCGGGTAGAGACGGTCCATGCCGTCCTTTCGCGGGCCGGAAATCCAGAACTCTTCGTGCGTTTCCAAATCGAAATAATTGGCTTTGAAACCTCCTCCCTTTAGCTTACCAAAGGTTTGGCCAGCATAGCTGAGCGACTTGCCTGATTTGGAAAAAGTGACGCGGCCGATCCGTGCTGGGCCGCTTAGCCCATCCGCCTTGCTCTCAATATACATGATGCGCGTTTTGTGTGCAGACATAATCAGATTTCGTGAAGATCTTAACTCACCCCGTCAATCGTCATGTGCCTTGCCCGTGCGGCGTGCTCAATCGCCTGGGCGCCGTCATCGGGGACTTTGAGTGCGTTGCGAATGAGCTCGAGGACGCGGATTTCGGTCATGTCGAGGTTTTCGTCTGCGGTGACGACATCGACCACCGCTGCGTAAGCGGTCTCGCCAAGATGGGCGGGGAGAGCGGCGGCGGCTGCCTCCAGCACCTTGTGCAACCCGCCATCGGACGACATCAACGCGCCGCAGGCCTCGGCGGTCTCGACCAGGCTTTGCTCATCGGCCTCTGCGAACATCGGGAATGACCGCACCACGCGGCCGATGGTGCGTAACTCCTCATCCTTGATGGAGCCATCGGATGCTGAGGTCAGGACCATCAGATAGATGACCGCTTCCTGAGGGGTTAGGGCGGCGACGCTTCGTGCCATTTCGATGTGCTCCATTTTCCGTGATGGGTTGGGATTTGGCCGGAAGGTAGGCTCCGCGCAGCGCCACGGCAATGTCCGCAAATAAATTTATTTGCCCGCCAAAGTGTAACACCGCGTACAACACGCTGTATCTTGGGGTTGCGCGCAGTATTGAGAACACCCGGACAAAGAAAAAGGGAGCAACAAAAGCTGCTCCCTTTCTTCCGCTCTCGCGAAAATTCGAAGGACACCCCAATCCAGTGAGAACTTGAATGTTCCTCGAAGCTTCGGTTAAACGCATGCTTTGCAGCTTACGTCTTCCGCCGCTAGACCTTTCGGGCGCGGGCCCTGAAAATAACCGCCGTTACATCCAACACTCCCGCGTCCTCCAGATCCGCCTCACCTCTTCCAACCAAGGCTTGCGCCCTCATTGCAATCGATGCCGCGCGCCGATCCACAGCTTGACCCGCTGTACACGACGATTCCGGGTCCTTTTTCCTTTCGCTCTTGCGAGCGCCAGTTCCAAGGCCGAAGCACTCAGCTTCGTCAGATGTCCGGCGGAATTCACCTTTATTCCGCTGTACCGAATGGCGTCTGAGCGTCGCCTCCGGCTAGCACATCACTTCGTTTTCCCGTCCAACCTGCTGCTAGGCAAATACAACACATTGTCTGTAGGGCCGCGAAGTATTGTCAGGATACCAACTTATCGCACCGCGTCGATTAAAATTTTTCCACAATTTTTAAACCGATATGCGGGGGAAAATTGCGCCTGAAAATTCAGCGCGGTATTATTGTTTTCGAAAAGTCACACAGAGGTTATTGGCCGGCATCTCGACAATCGCCTCGCGCACAAACGCATTTTTCTGCGCCAGCGGCGCAAGATCGTGCTCCAGATCGCGCACGCCCCAGCGGGGATCGCGTGATTTGAGACTGGCGTCGAAGGCTTCATTAGAGGGCGCGGTATGTACGCCCGCACGAGAAAACGGCCCGTAAAGAAATAGAACGCCGCCGCGCTTCAACACCCGCCCGGCGCCGGCGAAAAGCCCTGTTGCGGCGGCAAAAGGCGCGATGTGGATCATGTTGAACGAGACCACGCCGTCAAACTGCGCACCAGCTTCTACGCCCCAATCCTCGGCGGTGACGTCAATCGCGTGGGGACCTTTAAGATTGGCGAGGCCGGCGTCTTTTATCCACGCGGCGATCGATGCGCGCGAGGCGGGATCGGGATCGCCGCTATGCCAGACCAGCCCCGGCGCCGCAGTGGCAATGTGGACGCCATGCTCGCCGGTGCCGCCGCCAATTTCGAGGATTTGGCCCTCGCGCGGCATCACCTCCAACACCACATCGCGGATCGCATCGCGGTTGCGCGCTGCTGAAGGCGAGTAAAGCTTTTCACCCGCTACTGTGCGGGCCTCCAAGGCAATCTTGCGGGGTGCGCCGTCCGGTTTGTCAGCCATAACGCCCGCCCTTTAGCCCGAACAACTCGCCCCGCCAAGCACGCAGAATTTTGCGCAATGGGGGTGGTTGAGTTTCACCGGCCTGGCCGCCTCATCAAGGCTGGCCCCGACCTCGAACGCCGCATCATAGGCAATCAGCGTGCAGGCCAAAACCACGGGCGCGCGCGCGCCTTTGCGTTTGACTATCATGCGCGCTGACGCACACATGATCTGGCGCGGGTCCCTGCCGAGAACGTCCCAGCACGCGGTGGTGATTTCGGGGACGGGCGCTGCCTCATCCATTTCAGGAAAAAATATCAGATCCGCCGGATTGTTCGCATCAAGGTTCAGCCCATGAGCCTGAAACAGGCTGGCGAAGCCGGCGCGCATTTCGCCCTCGCTCTCGCCCCACAGCGTGCGTCCGGCGAGCGAGATCGAAAAACCGTTCTCCGCAAGCCAGCACAGCCCGTCCATGCCAACGTCAAAGCTGCCCGCCCCGCGCTCATGGTCATGGCGCGCCGGCAGGAAATGATCGAGGCTGACACGCAACTTTAGCCGCGCGCCATAGTCGTCGCGCAAGGCGATAAGGCCGGCTTTCATCTGTTCACGCATCATCGGGCGCATGGCGTTGGTGAGGATTAAGACTTCAAACCCATGGCTGAGCGCGGCCGTCGCCATCGCCAGCATTTGCGGGTTCATAAACGGCTCGCCGCCGGTGAAGCCAACCGTGCGTGCGCCCATCGCGCGCGCCTCAACCAGAAATGGCGCCAATTCATCGGCGGTCAAATAAACCAGGCGATCATTGGAGGGCGATGATTTGATATAACAATGGGTGCATTCAACATTGCACAATGTGCCGGTGTTGACCCACAAAGTCTCCAGCCGATCAAACGCAACCACGGCCCGCGCCGCACCGTCGGCGGTAATATCCGGGTGCTGAAATTTTCCGGGCGCCGCCGCGCTGAACTGCGCGCGCGCCGCCGCTTCGCCATCGGCCATGTTTGGATCCGTCTTGTTATATCAGTCCGCCACCATGCGCGATGACGCCCGCCGGCGGCAACCGGCGGGCGTTCAAGTTTTGTTGATCGGCGCTATTACGCCACGACTAACCTATTGATCGCCAATCGGCTCCAAAGGCGCGCCGTAGACCGCATCATCATCATACTGAGGCCGCTCTGGCAGGGGCTCACCGGTCACCGGGTCAATCAACACCGGCTGTAAAGGCGCCACAAGAACTGGCTGGTCGCGATTGGCGAGCGCCCAGACCGCGTTTTGCAGAACCGCCGAATTCGGCCGAGCAACTTTCTGGCGATAGATAATATCGGCCGGGCTGACATCAGCGGCGTAATAATCCCGGTTCCAACTATGGCGCGCCTTCAACAGGGCGCCCTCAAGACTGATGCCGCCATAAAGCCCGCGCGAACGGGAAAAGGCGAGCACGTCAACGGTTTGCGCTTTGGCGCCGCCGCCAATCGGCCCGGCCGCCAGCGTGACGTCACCGCCGAGCTTCACCGAGGTCGATAACAGCTGTTCCATGCCGCGCTGGGTCATCACCGCGAGGATCACCTCAGAGCGCTCTAGCCCGATCTGAAAACCGAATGATACCGAGCCAATGGTGAAAAAAGTTGGCTCCGACCAACTGCCGTCTTCATTGCGCGCGATCATCACCGCATTGCCGCCCGAAGCGCCGAACATGAACCCGCCGCGTGTCGACGATGGCATGATCACCATCGCCTTGGCGTCCTTCGACAAATCCCACAGCGGTTCAAACGCCTTGTCATTGGCGAAATAGGCCACCGTATCGGCGGCCTTATTGATCAGCCTTTCGGCTTTTTCCCGTTTCGACTTGGCCGCAGCGGGGGCGAGCGCAAGGGCGAATGCAATACACACAGCGCCCAGAATTCCAATGAGCCGTTTCAACATATCCGGCCTCCTTTCCATGTCGGCGCTAAAGGCGCGATGAGCGCCGGGCCGACCTCTACATAAAATCATTTGCACGGGCGAGAATATGGCGGCCCGGGCGCAATGCAGATGAATTTTTGGAGAGATTTGCAAGGCCAGTCGAGGTCTTTTCGCACCCGGGCCAAGGTTTTCTCGCCCGCTTGACCTTTTTCGGCATTGGCGCGACATCTCGCGGGTCGCGCGGGTGTAGCTCAAAGGTAGAGCAGAAGCTTCCCAAGCTTAAGATGAGGGTTCGATTCCCTCCATCCGCTCCAGATTTTCCGGTCAGGATCCGGCCAGGATATTGACCCCGCAAACAACAAAGACCGTGGAAATATGCCCGACGATATGAATGAAAACCGGTCGAAGGCGAGCGCCAAAAAGTCGGCCCGGTTCTTTTGGATTTGCTCAGGCCTGCTGGCCGCAATCATGGCGGTGTTCTCAGCGGTGTTTCGTTTTGAGATATTCAGCGCCAGCCCGCATATTATATTCGCAATGTTTATGGGCGTTGTTTTGACGATTGGCTTGGCGGTCGGCCTGATGGCGCTGGCGTTTCATTCCGATCGCAGCGGCATTGATGATGGTCTTTAGGGCGCGCAAAAAACTAAACGGGCCTCTCCTCTCCTGACAAAAGGCTGTCAGGAGGCCTGTGCGATGGTCGCCGCATCAACAACTTTACGGAGAGCATCTCAATGAGCGTACCCCCTGAACATTTTACCGTCTGGGCCGAAATCCCGGTTGCGGACCTTGACCGGGCGATGGGTTTTTACAGCAAGGTTTTTTCTGTCGACATGAAAAAAGACGCGACCGGCCCCAACCCGGTGGCATTTTTCCCGACCGCGCAACCGGGCGGTGTCGCCGGACATCTTTATCCCGGCAAACCGGCGCCTGAGGGAACAGGGGCGACGGTTCACTTCGCTTCACCTGACAAACTTGAGACCGCGCTGGAACGGGTGACGACAGCCGGCGGCAAAGTCCTTTCTGATGTTATCACTATCCCCGCCGGACGTTTTGCCTATTGTCTTGACCCTGATGGAAATTCCATCGGCGTCTTTTCCAGATAGAGGACCGCCATGAGACGCGCCGACCGCCTTTTTCAAATCGTGCAATATTTTAGAGGCGGTCGGCTCGTCACAGCCGCGCAGCTTGGCGAATGGCTGGAGGTTTCCGAACGGACAATTTACCGCGATATTGCCGACCTTCAGGGCTCCGGCGTGCCGATCGATGGCGAGGCGGGCGTCGGCTATTTGATGCGCGACGGCTACGACCTTCCGCCGCTGATGTTTACCCACGATGAAATCGTCGCGCTGGTCGCCGGCGCCCGGCTGATACGCGCCTGGGGCGGGGCGGATATGGCGCGCGCCGCAGAAGAAGCGCTGGTCAAGATTGAAACGGTGCTGCCAGACGAAGCGCGCAGCCGCGCCGCAAGGGTTGAAATTCACGCCGTCGCGCCGGAAATGACGCCGGTTATCCGCGCCAGAATTGATGCGATTGAAAAAGCCGTTGAACAACGCGCTGCGCTATCCCTCTCTTACAAGGATGCGGAAGACAACCCGACCAAGCGCGTGGTGCGTCCGCTCGGCCTGTGGTTTTGGGGCAAGGTCTGGACGCTGGTCAGCTGGTGCGAGTTACGCGACGATTTTCGCATGTTCCGCCTTGATAGAATTGTCCGCATGAAGAAAACCGGCGCCAATTTCCGTGCGGAACGCGGCAAGACGCTGGCGGATTTCTATCGGCGGATGGAACAATGCCCGCCCCTCGATAAGGGCGGGCGGAGCGGGTGAATTTTATTGCCAGCTAGAAGCTGTCCTTGCGCCGGCGGGTTTCGGCAAACACCTCAACCGCACTGGCGCCGCTCATGCCAAGGGCGGCTTGCAGGCCCGGTTCGGCGGCGCGCAGAAACGGGTTGGTCTGCAATTCAATCGCCACATCGGTCGGGATGGTTGGCGTTCCCGCCGCGCGCAGCCGGTCCACCTCGCGAGCGCGCGACTGCAATTGCGCATTGGCCGGGTCCACACTGAGCGCGAAGGCGGCGTTGGCTTGGGTATATTCATGGGCGCAATAAAGTTTTGTTTGCGCTGGCAGGACGGCAATTTTTGACAGCGACGCCCACATTTGTTCGGCCGTTCCTTCAAACAACCGCCCGCACCCCATGGCAAAAATCGTATCGCCGACAAATGCGGCGCCATCTTCGGCAAAATGAAAAATGATATGACCCGATGTATGGCCGGGCGTATCATAAACTGTCGCGCTGGACGCGCCGAGCATCACCACGTCGCCATCGCCAACCGCAACATCAAGCCCCGGTATTTGCGCCGCTTCAGCTTTCGGGCCGATAATTTTGCAGCCCCATTTGTCCTTCAGCGCCAGATTACCGCCGGCATGGTCCCAATGATGATGGGTGTTCAAAATATGCGTGAGGCGCCACCTCGCAGCGTCTAGCTCGCTGTTTATCGCAGCCACATCCGGCGTATCAATAGCGGCGACATCGCCGGTTTCACTGTCGCGAATGAGATAGCCGTAATTGTCGGCAAGGCACGCGAATTGTCGAATTTCAATGGGCATCGATTAACTAAACTCCCGCATATGAACTCTTAGACGATTTGCTATAGAGTTTAGCATATAAGATAGCCGGCCGGCTGGAAACTAGGCAATGCGCACCGATATTCTCGACCTTCACGAATTCTACCGAACCGCGCTTGGCGAGGCGACGCAGAATTTTATCAGCGCCCACCTCACACAAGCCTGGGGCGACGGCGCCGGGCTGGCCATCGCTGGATTCGGCTACGCCAATCCTTATCTGGAGCTATTTCCCGCCGCCACACGCCGCCTCGCGCTCGCTCCGGGGGCGCAGGGCGTCATCCGCTGGCCCGCCGATGGGCGCAATTGCGCCAGCCTGGTCGGGGAGCATCAATGGCCGCTGCCCGACGCCTCGCTTGACCGCATATTGGTCGTACACGGACTGGAAGAGGCGCCGGAGGCGAACAGGCTGATGCGCGAGGTTTGGCGGGTTCTAGCTGATGACGGTCGGGTGATTATCGTCGCCTCGCATCGTCGGGGCTTGTGGTCGATGATTGACACCACGCCATTTGCCGCCGGACGGCCTTACCTCAAGCGCCAGCTCAACACGCTGTTGGAAGGCTCAATGTTCCGCGCCGCGGCCTGGAGCCGGGCGTTGTATTTCCCGCCCTTTCGCGCGCGGTTTTTGCTGCGGGCGGCAAAGGCGTGGGAGCGCGCGGGCTCACGGGTCTGGCCCGGCCTGTCGGGGGTGCTTCTGGTCGAGGCGACTAAGGAGATGATGGCGCCGGTCGGCCTGGTGCGGAGCGCCAGAGTGCGCGCCATCAGGCCGGCGCTTGCCGCGCCCGGGTTGAATGACGCTACACGCAGCGGCTATAGGCAAGGCATAGAAAGAAAGACTTCCATCTCATGACCACGCCGCAGCCTCGTCCCGGCATTCTCGATATCACGCCTTATGTCCCCGGCGCATCCTCCGCGCCGGGCGCCGCCAGGATATTCAAGCTGTCGTCAAACGAGTCCGCGCTTGGCGCCAGCCCGAAAGCCATCACCGCCTATAATGAAGCCGCTGGCGATTTATTTTCCTATCCCGATGGCGGCTCAACGGCGCTGCGCGATAAAATCGCTGAGGTCTACGGCCTTGACGCCTCGCGCATCGTCTGCGGCGCCGGCTCGGACGAAATCCTGCAACTCCTCACCAAGGCCTATGTCGGCGAGGGCGACAATATTATTCAGAGCGATCACGGGTTTTTAGTCTACGCTTTAGCGGCCAAGTCCTGCGGCGCGGAACCGCGCTTTGCTAAAGAGACAAACCTCACGACTGACATTGATGCGATGCTCGCGCTGGTCGATGACCGCACCCGCATGATGTTTGTCGCCAATCCGAACAACCCAACCGGCTCCTACATTCCTGAGGCCGAACTGCTTCGCCTCAGACAAGGCCTGCGCGACGATGTTTTGTTAGTCATCGATGCGGCCTATGCGGAGTTTATGGAACAGCCTGACTATAATGGCGGCGAGCGGCTTGTTGACCGGTTTGATAATGTCGTCATGACACGAACTTTTTCGAAAATTTACGGCCTCGCCGCCTTGCGCCTGGGATGGGGCTATTGCCCGCCAGCGGTCGCCGATGTTTTAAACCGCATTCGCGGGCCGTTTAATGTAACCCTGCCGGCGCAAGCGGCCGGCCTTGCGGCGCTGGAAGACCAGGGTTTTGTTGACAAGAACCGCGCCTTTACCTGCGCGGAGCGCGACTGGATGGCAGGCCGCCTTGCCGCTATGGGGCTGGAATTTGCGCCAAGTTTCGGTAATTTTATTTTAGTAAAATTTCCCAGCTCAGCCGGCCTCAACGCCAAGGACATACATGCCTTTTTAAGATCTGAGGGCGTTATCGTCCGCAAGATGGGGGCTTATAAATTGGGCGACTATTTACGCGTGTCGATAGGCGACAAAGACGCCAACCGAAAATTTATTGAACTCCTCGCCAGAAAGTTTCCCAGCAGTTAATCTCATGACCGATAAAACCCAGCCTCATTTCGACCGCACGGCCATCATCGGCATTGGGCTTATCGGCTCATCGCTCGCCTTGGCGCTGCGCGAGCGCGGTCTCACCGATAAAACCATCGGTATTGATCAAGACGCGGACGTATTAGCCCGTGCGACCGCTCTTAATTTAATCGACCACGCGGCGCCATCGTTAAAGGAAGGCGTCAGCGACGCCGATCTTATCATTGTCGCAACGCCGGTCGGCGCCATCGACGAGATTGTCGACGGCCTTGGCAAACATGCGCGCGACGGCGCCATCATCATCGACGCCGGCTCGGTCAAAGGCGTCATCGCGACGGCGGCGGCGACACTGCCCGAGCGGTTGTTGTTCGTTCCGTCCCATCCTGTGTCGGGGACAGAACAATCCGGACCGGAAGCAGGCTTTGCAACTTTATTTGAGGAGCGCTGGTGCATCCTCACCCCGCTTGAACGCAGCGATGAGGCCTATCGCGTCGCGGTCGACAAAGTGGCCGCGCTTTGGCGCGCCGTCGGGGCAGACGTCGACATCATGGATGCCGCCCATCACGACCTGGCGCTGGCGGTGACAAGCCACCTCCCGCACCTCATCGCGTTCACGCTTGTCGGCGCAGCCGATGATGTTGAATCGGTGGCGGCGGGCGAAGTTGTCAAATATTCTGCTGGCGGATTTCGTGATTTCACCCGCATTGCCGCGTCCGATCCGGTGATGTGGCGCGATGTGTTTTTGAATAACCGCGAAGCGGTGCTCGAAGTGCTCGGCCGCTTCTCTGAAGAGCTGGCGGTAATGCAGCGCGCCATCCGCTGGGGCGACGGCAAGGCGCTGCATGCCGCCTTTGAACGCGGCCGGGCGTTGCGCCATGCGATTGTTGAGGCGGGACAAGAAACCGCGTCGCCGAATTTCGGCAGAGACCAAAAAACCGACGAAGAATCGGGCGAGGGCTGATCCTTCGTCGGCTCGCAACTGCCTGTTATTCTCCCGTAGGCATGTTCATTGAGGCGTCAGGATCAAATAGGCTGTGGATAGTCTCTGACCCGGTAGCGATATTTGTATACCGCTCAAAGATCGCGTCAGCCTCATCATCACCATCGAGCATTGCCTCTATGGCGGCGTTGGCCTCGGCCATTGCAACAGCGTTTTGCGCGTAAGTAACAATGGTAACTGAATTGCCTTGTGAGCCAATGCCGTCCCAGCTTACCTGATAGCCATAAGGAACCGCCTTTCCCTCCATCAAGGCTTTGTAATCCACCAAAATAGATTTCATCTCATCCTCGGCTCCGTAGCGGAAACGGAATGTATCAATTTCCATGAAATTGCCTTGTGGCGCGCCATCCGGCGTATAGGAAAGCTCCGGATCGCCTACGGTGAAGAATGTTATGGAATCCACCATCGCGCCGACAAAATTTGCAATCGCTTTTTTGTACTTTTTCCCGCCCGCATCTGAAACCGCTTCGCGCGCGGCAAAGACAGCGTCAACTTCTGCATAATTTTTTATCGGCGTCAGTATCCAGCGCTCATTGCGCCAGCCGCCGGCGAGCTCGGCATAGGGATAGCCATTTTCCATGGCGATCTCACGAATATTTCCCCAGGCATCGTCAAATTGTTTTGCCTTTGACGGGTCAAGTTGCATGACACTGATCATACTCATTGATTTTTCATCTTGAGCAACAGCCGGAAGCACCGTAAGCGCAACCGCGCCGACGATTGCAATGCACTTATTCAGTAATGACATAATACACCTCTTTGAGTGAGTTGTTCACACGCATGAATACGCAACGATTGCCAGCACGTCGCTGGCGCCAATATGGGTGCGGATAAATTAGATTGAACCAATGAATACAGACGCCGTTACAAAACGTTCCGCATCCAGATCTCGCCCCACCAGGCGAAGCTTTTCACACATGAAGGTTTATGTAAATCTTGCGCCGCAACAGCCCCCGGCATTCGTACAAAGGGCGCCTTAAGCGTCTGTTTCTTCGAGCTTTACTTCGTGTCCCCACAAAGTCTCGATATGGGTGAGGATTACGTCTTTTGTATCTTCGTTCAATTTACGGCCGTCATGCACTCTATGTTGCAGCGTCAATTTGCGATCGCCTTCCAGCGCCGCGGCGACGACCTGAATATTCGGCTCATGCATGCCGATATCATACATCGCCGCCAGGCGTTCGCGCACCCGCCTGTAGCCCAAATCATCATGAATGGCGGAGACTTCCACATGGGTTTCTTTGGCGTTGTCGGCAATCGCGAAGAGATGAAAGTCGCGCATTATTTTTGGCGACAAATATTGCAGGATAAAGCTTTCATCACGGTAATTTTCCCAGGCGTCTTTCAAAATTTCGCGCCAGTCGCCCGAGCCCGCAATTTCAGGAAACCACTCACGGTCTTCGGCTTTTGGCTCTTCGCATATCCGCTTGATGTCTTGCATCATCGCAAAACCAAGAGCGTAAGGGTTCAGCCCGGAATAGCGCGGATCGTCGAAATCCGGCTGGAACACTACTGATGAATGCGAATGCAGAAACTCCAAAATGGCGCCCTCGCCGATGGCGCCGCGATTATATAGCTCGGTCATGATGTAATGATGCACGAAGGTCGCGCAGCCTTCGTTCATCACTTTGGTCTGCTTTTGCGGATAAAAATATTGCGCGACGTTGCGCACAATCCGAACCAGCTCGCGCTGCCATGGACGCAAAACCGGCGAGGCTTTCTCAATAAAATATAAAATATTTTCTTCCGGCAGTTTAATATTGCGCACTTCCGCCTGGCGCTCTTCTTTTTCCTCTTCGTCTTCTTCCGTGTTGGGCAAGGTGCGCCAGATATCGTTAAAGGTCAGCTCTTCATGTTCGGCGCGCGCCGCCAGTTTCGCCATCCTATCCGCATCGGAAAGCCGCGGCGGGCGGGAATATCGAAAAACGCCCTGGTCCATTAAAGCGTGCGAGGCGTCAAGGATCGCTTCAACTTCCTCAAACCCATATTCATCTTCGCATTTGGCGATATATTTTTTCGCAAAGTCGAGATAAGGCAAGATGCCTTCAGCATCCGTCCACTGACGAAAGAGGTAATTGTTCTTGAAAAAATGATTATGCCCGAAAGACGCATGCGCCATCACCAGCGCCTGCATGGCCATGGTGTTTTCTTCCATCAGATAGGCGATGCAAGGATTAGAATTGATGACGATTTCATAGGCAAGGCCGCTATAGCCTTTTTGGTACATCATCTGATCGCGCGCAAAATGTTTACCAAACGACCAGTGCTTATACATTAACGGCATGCCGTGCGACGAATAGGCGTCGAGCATCTGTTCCGAGGAAATGATCTCGATCTGGTTTGGGTAAATATCGAGTTTCAAATCGCTAAGCGCTATCTCTTCAATCGCCTCAAGCGTGCGCTGAAGGATATCAAAATCCCAATCGGCATCAGTAAAGATGAGGTTAGATTTTTTAACCGCCGCTTCCATCACGCCGCCTCACGTTTATTTTTTGAAAACAGCTCACGGAACACCGGGAAAATGTCCTGCGGCCTGGCGATGCGGGTTTGCGCAAAATTGTCCCAGGCTGGCGCAAATGTCCGGTAGGCGCGCCACAGCTCCGCGCCAGAATCCTCGTTTGAAAACACTTCCAGCTCGCGCTCGTCGAGAATTTCGATATAGGCGTAATATTGAGAAATCGGCATGATGCTTTCGTTCAAAATTTCAACGCAGCGCTTAGCGTCGCCCGATTGCGTAAAACCGTCTGATGCTTGCGCAACATAAATATTCCATTCATGGGCGGCAAACCGATCGCGCTGAACTTCAAGCATTTTATCAAGCGCGGTCGACACCACCGTGCCGCCGGATTGGCGCGAATAGAAAAACGTTTCTTCGTCGACCTCTTCTGCGTGATGGGTGTGGCGAACGAAAACAATTTCAACGCGCTCATAACGACGCCTCAAGAACAGATAGAGCAGCATGTAAAACCGCTTGGCGAGATCTTTTTCACGCTCACCCATCGAGCCCGAGACATCCATAAGGCAGAACATAACGGCCGCGGTAGTTTCCACCGGCGTAGGCTCATAAGCGTTAAAGCGCACATCGAGCGGGTCGATAAACGGCGCCCAGCGGCGCCGGCGCTCCATCGCTTCCAGCTTCGCGATAATGTCTTTTCTGGAGGCAATTTCTTCATCGCTTGGCTGCGCGATGCGTTCAAGCGCGAACAGGTGTTCTTTCAACACATTCATCTCCCGCGTCGACGGGCGATGCAGCGCCAGGCGCCGGCCATGGGCGTTGCGCATGGTGCGGATTAAATTCATATTGGTGGGCGAGCCGGAAACCGTTATGCCGGCGCGCTTATAGGCCGTTGATTTTACTTGTTTCAAAGAGCGTTTGACGAGGTTGGGCAGCTCCAGATCTTCAAAGAAAATGTCGAGGAATTCATCCTGCGTCAGCGTAAACTGAAAATCGTCTTCGCCGTCGCCGTCAGTGCTCGCCTTTTTTCCCTTGCCTTTGCCGCCGCCTTTGGGCGGTTTTTTTATTTTGTCACCCTTACCGAATTCCTTGTTGCCGGGATGCACCATTTCACGCTTGCCGGTTTCCGGATCGAGGCGAAAGCGCGGCTCGGCGGTCGACTTCGACGGTATCGAAATCTTTTCGCCTTTTTCAATTTCCTTCAATGACCGGTCACGCAGTGATTTATTCACCGCTTCTTTAATTTGCGCCCGCGCGCGTTTGAGAAAACGCTGGCGATTGCCGAGCGATTTCCCTTTGGGGTTTTTGCGCCGATCGATGAAATGAGAAAAGGCCATATTTGGTTCCGGGGATTTAAAGGGCCGGGATCGGGTTGTTCTCACGCATCCCCAATCTCGAAAACCCAATCCCTTTTATCATCCTGCCTTATTCACGCGCATATACCACTCAACAAGCCGGCGCACCTGGCGCGGCGTGTAGCCGCGCTCGGTCATGCGCGAGACGAAATTCTCGTGCTTGGACGCGGTGTCGGAATCTTTCTGGGAGTCGAAAGAAATAACCGGGAGCAAATCCTCCACTTGAGAGAACATGCGTTTTTCAATCACGTTGCGCAGTTTCTCATAGGACGTCCAGGCGGGATTATTGCCCTCATTATTGGCCCTGGCGCGCAAAGCAAATTTCACAACCTCGTTGCGGAAGTCTTTGGGATTAGCAATCCCCGCCGGTTTTTCGATTTTTGACAACTCGCCGTCCAGCGTTCCGCGGTCAAGCAGCTGGCCGGTATCGGGGTCTTTAAAGTCCTGGTCTTCAATCCACGCATCGGCATAGGAAATATAACGGTCAAACAGGTTTTGTCCGTACTCGCCATAACTTTCGAGGTAGGCTTTTTGAATTTCCTTACCGATAAAGTCAGCGTAACGCTGCGACAATTCCGACTTGATGAAATCGAGATATTTCTTTTCGGTCTCATCGGGGAATTGTTCGCGCTTGATGGCGTTTTCCAGCACATACATCATATGCACCGGGTCGGCGGCGACCTCGTCGGTGTCGAAATTAAATGTTTCCGATAAAACCTTATAGGCAAACCGCGTTGAAATCCCGTCCATGCCCTCGTCAATGCCGGCGGCGTCGCGATATTCCTGATGCGACTTGGCTTTGGGATCGGTGTCTTTCAGTTTTTCGCCGTCATATATCCGCAGCTTCGAATAAAGGTTTGAATTTTCGTGTTCTTTAAGGCGCGTCAGAACCGAGAACCGCGCCAGCAAGCCGAGCGTTTCCGGCGCGCAGGACGCATCGGATAATTCCGAACTTGCCAGCAGTTTTTCGTAAATCTTGCGCTCTTCGGTCACCCGCAAAGAATACGGCACCTTGATGACGTTGATGCGGTCGAGGAAGGCTTCGTTGTTTTTATTATTGCGGAACTGCTTCCACTCGCTCTCATTGGAGTGGGCCAGAATAATGCCCTGGAACGGAATTGGGCCGAGCGCTTCGGTGCCGATATAGTTGCTCTCCTGGGTCGCGGTGAGCAGCGGATGCAACACCTTAATCGGCGCCTTGAACATCTCGACAAATTCCAAAAGCCCCTGATTGGAGCGGCACAATCCGCCGGAATAGGAATAGGCGTCGGTATCATCCTGGCTGAAATGCTCAAGCTTGCGAATATCAACCTTGCCGACCAGCGCGGAAATGTCCTGGTTGTTTTCATCGCCCGGTTCGGTTTTGGAAACCGCGATCTGGCGCAATTTCGACGGCAGGATGCGCACGACTTCGAATTTCGAAATGTCCCCGCCGAAATCATCAAGACGCTTTACCGCCCATGGGCTCATCAACCCGGTAAGGCGGCGTTGCTCGATATTGTATTTTTCTTCAAGCAGGCCTTTCAACTTGTCCGACTGGAACAGGCCGAGCGGGCTTTCAAACACCGGCGAGATTTCATCGCCCGCCTTCAACACATAAATCGGATAGGTTTCCATCAAATCTTTAAGGCGTTCGGCAAGCGATGACTTGCCGCCGCCAACCGGGCCCAGAAGATAAAGGATTTGGCGTTTTTCTTCGAGGCCTTGCGCGGCGTGGCGAAGGAACGAAACGATGCGCTCGGTGGTGTCCTCCATGCCGTAGAACCCGTCAAAAGCCTTATAGCGGCGGATTGTCCGGTTAAAGAATATCCGCGCCAGGCGAGGGTCCTTCGACGTATCAATCATCTCCGGCTCGCCGATCGCCGACAACATGCGCTCAGCGGCGCTGGCATAAAGCATCGGATCATCGCGCGCCGCGAGCAGGTAATCGCGCAGGCTCATCGTCTCCTGTTTTACCAGCTGATAGCTTTCTGAAAAAGCATCAAATATGTCGAGATTTTCGTCCATCATAATCGCCACGCTCACTGTTTACGCACCGGACCCTTGCATTCCGCCGCAATTGGGAACAAAAAAAGCGCCGGGCTTAATGCCCCAGCGCTCACCTTCGCTTTTGCCAAACTTGTCTTCGCCGGTTAAGGCGCGCCAAAACATTGCTACCGTTCCACCCTTTTCAAACAAATCCTTGAACAAGATGTGGGGTGTGCGCTCGGTGAAGCAAGACCGCGCAAGCCGGGAATACCGCTCCCGCTCATTGATCGCTTCATTGTGACATCGATACGTCATTTCGCCGTTCGCCGATTCGGTTAAAATGCTCTGTCTTTCGTGCTCTCCGTCTTCTTACCCGAGTTCCGCCCTACGCTAATGTACCTGTCCCCGGCGCCCATACGCAGCGCGCAAAACAAGGTTAATGCATGGGCCCTAATATTTCGTTTCGTGTTCTAAAAACGATGCAGAAAATATACAGCAAGACGCCGCCTTTGCGAACTGCATGTTGCCCCTATCTCTGCCTAACATTTGCCGCAATTGGTTTAAGATGCTGATGAGTGGCGCAAATTTGCAGTGAAAAAAATTCTCACAATAAATGCCGCCCCGCGTGAATAAACAATTCTGCTGTGACGTTAGAAGTTTTGGTGATTCGATATGTCAAAAACGACGCATTAGCGCTCTGGCGCCATGACTGCTAAGTGCCTGACTCAAAAAGAAGTATGCACTATCAGTGTTGTCATCACCGGGCTCGTCCCGGTGATCCAGAAACTGTCCGCTATATCTGTAGTCCTGGATTGCCGGAACAAGCCCGGCAATGACACATGGAAGGTTTTACCGGCGTTAACGGATGAAAATGACTCAGACGTTTTAAAACAGGCTCTAAGAACGTTCACAAAGAATAAAACTTTGTTTATTGATCGATAACACGCAACCAGGGAGGGGCGATGATGCTGGATTTCATCGGGACGACCGTCGCGGACTCGCTATCGCTTAACGCCGCAATCTTGATGCAACCCCTATGGCTGCAAGCCTGGGTTGGCTGGATGGTGCTGGTGAATTTTATCGGCGCGGTTGTTTTTATCCGCAGGCCGGAGGCGAAATGGGTGCTGGGGGCGATTATCGCCGCGGCGTTGTTCATGGGCTGGCTTCATAGCCAGTTCGGCTTTCAGCGAATCTTGGGGCTGGCGCATGTGGCATTCTGGACGCCGCTGCTGGTTTACCTGTGGCGGCGGCGCCAGCAGTGGGACCTGTCGGCTCTGTCGGGGAAATGGCTGGCCGCCGTTTTTGTCACCGATTTAACCTCGCTGGTCATCGACTATATCGATGTCGCCCGCTATCTGGCCGGAGAACGGCTTTAGCCGACGCTGTTATAATCTCAGTTTTAGCATAGAACGGTATCAGTCATGTCCCTATTCCCGAGCTTGCCGGATAACCCGCATCTTTCCGATGTTTACAAAAAATTCCCAGAATGCGTAAAGCCTATGCTTGCCTATCACGACATCCTGTTGCGCGGCGACAGCCCTTTAAGCATTGCCGAGCGGGAATTGATTGCCGCTTTTGTGTCAGGTCTCAACGCTTGCAGTTTTTGCTTCGGGGCGCACAAACTTTATGCGCAAGCCTTCGGCATTGACGAGGCCGTCATCGATGCGATGGTCAAAGACATCGACAGCTCAGACGCCGACGACAAGCTGAAGCCGCTTTTGAAGTATGTCGCCAAGCTCAAGGACCTGCCGTCAAAGCTGACGTCAGCCGACGCAAAATCCGTCTATGACGCCGGCTGGTCTGAGCGCGCGCTGTATGACGCCGTCCAGGTCGCGGCGCTGTTTAACTATATGAACCGCATCATCGAAGGAACCGGGGTGACTTTTAGTTATGCGGAAAACCCGCCCAGCCAGGACGAAATAGCGGAACGGCGCACCCGGCTTTATTCCGACTGGGCCAAGCAAATCGGGCTTGAGTAGTGCAAGCGCGCTACTTTAAAAACTCGGTTGGCTTTTCAAGATCGATTATCGCCTCACCGATCTCGTCGATTCGCTTGCTGAGTAGGGCTTGAGCGTCATAAAGGCCGCGATTGTAATAATATGGGCCGATCTCTTTGGTAACAAAATCAAGCAGGAAACCGGCGTCAAAGTCGCCGATTTCCTGGCCCAGTTCCGTCGCCACATAAGTTGTGATTTTTTGAACAAGGATGGCGCGCTCTTCATTCGAAAATTCGATTACTGTCATCACTCACTCTCGCATCAGGGCCGCATCAATAATTTTTGCAAGTTCGCTGGCGCCAAACACCTTGGTGAAAGCGCCCATGCGCGGGCCTTCGGACTGGCCAAAGACCACTTCATAAAGGCCTTTGAACCAGTCGCGGATATTTTCATAATCCTGCGCCTTGCCGGCATCGAACACCGCGGTTTGATAAACATCCTCATCGGCGCCGTCGCCAAGCTCTTTAAGACGGGCGCTGAGCATTTCAAGGCCAGCGCGCTCTTGCGCCGTTGGCGGACGGAACTTTTTGTGCGGCTTGATGAAGTCGTCAAAATACCGGCCGGCAAATTTAATTAGCTCATCGGTGGCTTTCAGCTCCGCATCGCTGGCGTCCGGGCGGTACTTTTTCACAAAGCCATGCAAAAGCTGAGCGTCAGCGGAACCCGATGCGCTCACCAGATTCAACAGTAACGCAAAGCTCACCGGCGGCATAT
>JAADIQ010000004.1 GCA_013151255.1 Alphaproteobacteria bacterium | reverse complement strand
CCACGATGCTTTTTCCGACATTGCAGGAGCCGTTTGATGTTCACCAGTGAGACGCGCCTTAACCGCGCGGGACAAATCCTGAAACGGTGCTGCCGCCGCGTCGCCTTTCCAGCTCTGGCAGTCAATCGCCTGAAACTGACGGAACCCCATGGGCGCAGGCGTTTCATCAAATGTAATGGGAATAAGCTTGCCGGCATCGCGCGCCGCCACCGCTTCGTCCTTGACCCAAGGAGACTTCGCCGCATCCGCAGACCAGGCGACAATCACTATCGCCGCCGCATCCAGCGCCCTCTCGATCTCTTCGGAAAACTCCGCCCCGCCAACGATATGCCGGTCCCACCACACCGAATAGCCTTGCGCCTCAAGCGCCGCGGCAAGCTTCTCGATCCGGTCGCGGTCAGCCCGCGCATATGAGATAAAAATGTCAGCCATCGGAATATGTTCCTGACGTACATTCAAAATCATCATCGCCGTCATCTTTGCTGGGCAAGGGGCGACAATATGTCGGCCAGCTTGTATTACGCCAATAGCGTGCAAACCCGGCATCGCGGATCAGTTTCTTGTATTGCGCACTATCGCGGATGCTGGCGACCGCTTCGGAATTGGTATTGAGAAGGCCGGCCCGGCCGTCGCGGAGCATTATTTCATAACTGTTCAGAAGGCCTTCCTGTCCGTTCATAATCAAAGTAAATGTTGCTATATCAATACTCCAGTTGGGATCGGACACTGATCGCCCACATGGAGGTGCGACAGAGGCTGGGACACGGTAGCGCTCTATAATCAATGCCAGGCAATTGCGGGTCTCGCTGCTGATCCAGTCATTGTCGGCCAAAACTGACGCCGCCGCATCTGCATCTCCCTGGCTTAACAGAAACGCCACATATTCCTTTGCACCGTTGTCCAGCGGGTTGTCCAGTTCAAGAGACTTTTCGAACGCCGCCGCAGCTCCTTCAAGGTCGCGCATATCCCAACGGGCCCAGGCTAAATTGATCCAGTTAAACGGCATCAACGGATCAACTTCGACCATATGCTCGGTAATTGGCAAACCTTTTTCCCATTGCCCTGTGTAAGAAAGAAACTCGTAATAGTCTTCGAGGATCTCGGTTGAATTCGGCGCCAACGCATAAGCGCGGATGATCGCTTTTTCTGCGCTCTGCCATTGATTGTCAGCACGATGTATATTCGAGATGGCATGTAGGGACTGCGCAAGACCGGGATTCAGTTCTTGCGCGCGCAAAGCTGCATATCTCGCTTCGGAAGAAATCACGAATCTGTCTAAGGGCGCGCCCTGATATTCGGAGAGCCAACCCGGCAAAACGGTATAGCTATTGGCAAGCCCCGCCCAGGCAGCAGCGAAATCAGGATCAAGCGCAACGGCGGCGCGGAGATTTTCTATCGCCTCTATCAGCGCATCGCCGCGCTGAGCGTATTGCGCCATGCCAGCGAGATAATGTTCATAAGCTTCAAGATTTTGGGTGCGCTCCCCGGCAAGGGCGCCGACGTCAAGGCCAAGCGGCGCACGAAGCTCCGCCGCGATAGCGGTGGCGATCTCTTCCTGCAGGGCGAAAATATCGGTAAGATCGCCGTCATAAGTCTCCGACCACAGATGAAAACCGTCAGACGTGCGGATTAATTGCGCGGTGATCCGCACCCGCTCGCCCGCTTTGCGCAAACTGCCCTCAAGGATGGTTGCCACGCCAAGCGCCTTGCCAATGACGCGCAAGTCCTCGTTGCGGCCCTTGAACTGAAACGACGAGGTGCGCCCCGTAACCTTCAGCTCCGGTGATTTTGCCAGAAGATTGAGAATTTCCTCGGCGATACCATCGGCGAAATATGCCTGATCGCCAGCGGCGCTCATATCCGCGAAAGGCAGGACCGCGATGGACTTTTCAGGGGGCGGTGCATTATCGCCATCCTTCGAGGCTCGCTCTGCTCGCACCTCAGGATGAGGGTTGGTGTTTACTTCGCTTATTTCTCCACCCTCATCCTGAGGTGCGAGGCCGCTTGGCCGAGCCTCGAAGGATGGCGAGGGATTGCCGCCTTGCCACAAAAGAACCCCAACCACAGCAACAACCGCCACACCCATCGCCGCCAGCGGGACCGGTTTCAAAAACTTATCCGTCCACGATGTTTTGGTTGGCGCCGGCGCCGCCGGGCGCTCGCCGGTCAGCGTTGATGTAAGAGCGCGGGACAAATCCTGAAACGGCGTGCTGTCGGTTTTATTGCCCCATGCCGATAAATCGATCAGGTGAAACTGGCGAAAGCCCATGGGCGCCGCGATTCCGTCAATCGTCACCGGGATCAGCTTGCCAGCGTCGGCAGCGGCGACGGCCTCATCCTTCACCCAGCGCGATTTGATCGCTTCCGCCGACCAGACGACAATGACGGCCTTTGCGGCGGCGAGCTGCTTTTCAATCTCATCTGAAAACTCCTCCCCGCCAGCAATATGCCGGTCCCACCAGACCGAATAGTCCTCTACCTCAAGCGCCGTCGCCAGCTTCTCAATTCTGTCACGGTCGGCGCGGGCGTATGAGATAAATATGTCAGCCATTACGCGCCATCCTCCGCCCACAGCCTTTCGAGGATTGCGTATTCACGCTTGCCTTTTTCTTTGTCGGGCTGGCTCAACATCATACCTTTGAGTTTTTCCGGCCGTAATTGCGGATTGTGTTCTTTCGCCCGGGCGATGTGTCGGCGAGCACCGGCGTCATCACCAAACGTGGTCGCGCAAATCGCTGCTATTACACTCACATAACCGTATTCCGGCTGATGCAAGATATGCCGCTCGATTAAAGGCACGGCGGCCCCAAGGTCGCCTGCCAAAAAGTCGGTAAGTGCGCGATACCATTCATGAATTGGCGCATAGCCGGCCTCTGGCGCTAATGCGCAAGCGCGATCAATCGCATTGCGGGCGTCGTCAAACCGCCCAAGATAGGCGTAGGTCTGGCAGATAATATACCAGGCTTCGGCGTTCGCCGGATTACGCGCCAATACACTTTCCAGCGTGTACAATGAGCGCTCCTGCATGCCGGCGAAGTTTTCCGCGGCGCCAATATAGGTGAGGCATAACAGGTCATCTTGCGCCAGTTCGCGCGCCTTTCGCAAATGCGCCTTGGCCCGCGTTATATAATCAACCAGCTCATCATCCTCATACGTACCGTTGATAATCGCCGCGTTATAGGCCCAACTGAGGATCGCATGCGGGAGCGCATAGTCCGGCGCCAGCCGCACAGCTTCGCCCAATTCGGCAAACACACGGCTGTCCCCTTTGACTGTGCCACCGCCGCGAGCGATGGTCTGGGCCGCCCGTTGACAATATTCCCATGGACCCAGGCTCTCCGGCGGGGCCTTTTCAGACCGATCCACTTCCGCCGAGACCA
>JAADIQ010000027.1 GCA_013151255.1 Alphaproteobacteria bacterium | reverse complement strand
TTACATAACCTGATCGCGAATGCGATCTTACATAACCTGATCGCGAATGCGATCTTACATAACCTGATCGCGAATGCGATCTTACATAACCCGATCGCGAATGCGATCTTACATAACCCGATCGCGAACGTGATCTTACATAACCCGATCGCGAACGTGACCTTACATAATACGGCGTAACTTCCGGACGCAATTTTCGCATAATCACTTTCGCAATCTCACCGGCGCTCTATGCGCCGGCGGGATTGCTGCGTTCTTTTGCGCGTAAGGTTTCGAGCTTGTTGCGGTAGCGGGTTTGTACGACCGAGACGATGACCATCACAAAGATGATGAAATAAAAGCTCGCCTTCGACATCGCTTCGACCTTGAAGGTAAACAGTTTCATTTCCGCAAGATGGCCGCCTTCGGTGAGCAGCAAGATGCCGACGATGAACAAGATGAACAAACCGATCACTTCAAACATTCGGTTCTTCTTTAAGAATTCGGAGACTTGATCTGAGAGCATAACCATCATTACGCCGCTGATGATGATCGCGGTGGCGATAACCCAGGGGACGCGCGTCAGTGCGATGGCGGAGAGCAGCGAGTCGAAAGAAAAAACCAGATTCATCAAAACAATTAGCGTTATCGCGCCGGCGACAGATCGCTTGCGCGGTTTGTTGATATTCTCAATATTATCAACCGCCAGAAGATGCATAATCTCCTTGATCGCCGTATACATGATGAAACCGCCGCCGAGGATTGAGACCAGCGCATGGAAGGTGAACGCGGCCTCAAAGACGCCGCTCCAGGCAATGGCGAACATTGGCTGGGTGAGCCGGCTGATGAGCCCGAGCACGACAAACATCAATATCAGACGAAAGATGATTGCCAGGCCAATCCCCACGCGGCGCACGAAACGCTGTTTAGCTTGCGGCGTTTTGCCGGCCTCAATCGAGATGTAAAGCAGGTTGTCAAAGCCCAATACCGCCTGCAGCAATATCAACATCACTAGGGTGAGCCAGTTCTCCAGCGCCAAGAGCCCTTCCATCGCGGTTCTCCTTCGTTATTTCCGCTAGAGCAAATCCGAGTTAAATTGAATCATGGATTTGCTCTAGATTCTTTGTTTGCCGCATTTCTAGCGGATAACCGCGTCACACTTATCCGGAAATGCTCTAGCGCCGTTGGGCCATGTTCGCCGGCAAAGCGCAAGCGCCAAAACCAATCCGCCCCACCTCGGGTTTTTCGTTAACCCCTTGCCGGGCGGCAAAGCGCCGGGCAATTGCGGTGAAGCGAAGGTAACGAAACTGTCATTCGCCGAGGCGTTTTCAAAATGCGCTGAGCTGCGGTTGAGCCGTCTTTTCTTTGCCAGTCCCGATCCCTATCTCCTGGCGTAAGAGAGGAACAACAAAATGACAAAACTAATCACACTACTGACGATTGTCGGTCTTATCGTGGTGGCTATTTCCCCTGCCGCCTATACTTATGCAGCGCTCATATAAGGCAACAGCAAGGAGCGCCGCTGGATTGCCATCTACTAGCGCCGCGCTGCCTGGCGCCTGACAAAAGCGTCATAGTCGCTGCGCGTATCGATGCCCGGCGTCGCTGCGCTGACGCACCCCGCCACAATCCGGCCGCTGGCCTCCAGAATGCGCAATTGCTCGAGCTTTTCTGCGCGCTCCAGCACGCCCGGGGGCGTCTGCGCGAAGGTTAAAAGGTTCTCTTTGGCGAAAGCGTAAATCCCCAGATGCAGATAATATTTTTCCGGATGGCTGATCGCACCGTCCGGCGCGCGCGGGTAGGGGCAAATGTGGCGCGTGAAATACCGCACCTCAAAGGCGTCGCCTTCGAGCCTTTTTCCTAAAATCGCTTTGACTGCAGATGGGTCGTCCGGCGATCCATGTCCGGCGCGCGCCTCTGGTGGAAAGGCGCAGACGAGTGTTGCGGCAAACGCATCATGCTTTGCGGCAAGCTCAATCACCCGGTCGATATGCGCCGGGTCGATTTCCGGCTCGTCGCCTTGCAGGTTGACGATGATGTCTGCGTCCAAGGCGCCCGCCGCCTCCGCTGCCCTTGCGCTGCCGGTGTCATGGCCCTCGCGCGTCATCATCACCGCGCCGCCAAAACCTTCCACCATCGCCTTGATGCGGGCGTCATCTGTCGCCACCACCACTTGCGAGGCGCGTTTGGATTTCATCGCCTGTTCATAGGTATACTGAATAAGCGGCTTGCCGGTTTCCGCCAATAACGGCTTGCCGGGAAGGCGCGTTGAGGCATAGCGCGCGGGAATGATGATGGCGGCGCTCATGCGGATTTAAACCTCGTGATCACCATCGCTAAGACCACCGCGCCGGCAAAACCGGCAAACGCGCCGAACGCATTGGCGAGCGCATCGGCAAGTTCGGGAGAACGAACACCGCCGAGCCCCTGGACGCCTTCCAGCAACGCGCCGTAAACGCCCAGCACAAGCGGCGTCCATCGTCTGTGCGCGAAGATTTTAATCCCGGCCCAAAAGGCTGAGGCGCCGAGCGCCCCATAGCCGGCAAAATGCGCAACCTTGTCGCCCAGTTGCGCATCCCCGAACAGTAGCGCGGCAATAAACCGGGCGGCGGCAAAGCCTTTTTCCGCTTCGTCGGGGTTCGGCGTTACGGTGAGATAGGTGACGACGCCCAGCAGCACGACAAACAACCCGCGCGCCCAGACAATCCGAGCGCCCATCAACCGCCCCGTCCGGATTTTTCCGCCAGGCGGCGTTCCCATTTCAGCGCGGTCTCGACGATGAAGTCGATATCGTCATAGCGCGGGCGCCAATCAAGCGCGGTGCGGATGGCGGCGTTGTCGGCAATGAGCTGTGGCGGGTCGCCGGCGCGGCGTGGCGCAACTTCATAGGCGAGCGGTTCGCCGGTCACCCGCTTAAAGGCCTCAATCACCTCCAACACGGAATAGCCGCGGCCATAGCCGCAATTCAGCGTCGCCGATGTGTGATTATCGCGTAATCGTTTCAGCGCCTTCAAATGCGCCTGCGCCAGGTCGGCGACATGAACAAAATCGCGTATCGCGGTTCCGTCCGGGGTCGGATAATCACCGCCAAAGACTTGTAGCTTCTCTTTACGCGCGCCGCTGGTGATTTGCGCCGCGACCTTAATCAGGTGTGTCGGCTTGCCAATCTCTCCGGCGCGCATTTCAGGGTCAGCGCCGGCGACATTGAAGTAGCGCAAAGTGACATAGGAAAGGTCATGCGCGGCGGCGGCGTCCTCTAAGATGCGCTCACTCATCGCCATGGTCGCGCCATAAGGCGTGATTGACTGCAATGGCGCGGCCTCGGAAATCGGCACCCGTTCCGGGCGGCCATAAACCGATGCGGTGGAGGAAAAAATAAACCGCGTAACGCCCGCATCGACGCAAGCGCGCAACAGCGCCAGCGTGTTGGCGGTGTTGTTGTGATAGTAATCGAGCGGATGGCGGATTGATTCCGGCACCAATATCGACCCGGCAAAATGGATGACTTCCTTAATGCCGTATTCTTTAAACACCCGCGCCAGGGTCTCACGATCGCCGACATCGGCCTCGACAAAGGCCGCGCCCTCCGGCAGCAGCCAGCGTGCGCCAGTGGCGAGATTATCAAGCGCAACCGCCTCTTCGCCGGCGTCAAGCAGCGCCAGCATCATGTTAGAGCCGATATATCCGGCGGCGCCGGTGACGAGCACGCTCATTTAAAGACCATTCCTTTGGCGGACGGCGCGATAATCCATGGGTTCGCGATGGAATTGAAGGTCTTTCATATCCAATTTACAGCTTTGCCGATACTATCCGCGCGCGCAAATAACGATTAATTGTAATGCTGAAATCAAGAGCCAAGGCTTCATGATACGCAAACTCATCAACAGGGACAAAAATTCCGCCGCCGCGCCGGCAGGCAAGACCATATACGCAATTGGCGACATTCACGGCTGCGATGAATTGTTGAGCCAGCTGCTTGCGAAAATTGACGCCGATGCGGGTGGGCTGGATGCGGCGCAACTGGTTTTCCTGGGCGATTATGTTGACCGCGGGCCGGACAGCCAGGGCGTCATCGATCAGCTGATCGGGTTGGGCCAGCGCCAGCCGGGTGCGGTGTTCCTGAAAGGCAACCACGAAGCCCTGCTGTTGGATTTCCTTGAGCATCCGGAAGACATGGCGCATTGGCTCGATTGGGGCGGTGAAGAAACGCTTGTGAGCTATGGCCTAAGCGATATCTTGCTGCGCCCGCATGAAGACCTCGCCGCCGAATTTGCCGAAGCGATGCCGCCAGAACACCTGGCGTTTTTGAAAGCGCTTACGCTCACCCATCGCGCGGGCGATTATGTCTTTGTCCATGCGGGGCTGCGCCCTGGCGTCAGCCTGGATGAGCAGAGCGAAGACGATTTGTTGTGGATAAGAAAACGGTTTCATAATACGCCGCGCGACCAACGTCCGTCGTTCACGGTTGTGCATGGGCACCAGCCGGTGAAAAAACCGCTCGATAAGGGCTGGCGCATTGACGTTGATACGGGCGCCTGCTGGTCCGGCAAGCTCACTGCCGTTGTACTTGAAGGTAAGGCGCGGCGGTTTCTCTCAACCTGAGGGCTTAAGCCGATTTAACGTGCTCGGTATTTTCTGAGATGAGACGCGGCCCGCCGGCAACGGCGAGGATTGAGCGCAGGCTCTCCGCGCCCGATGCGTTGTCGCCGCCAGCAATGGTTTTGCCATATTCGCCGGCATAGTTGGACGCATTGATGACATGCGGCGTGGGCGTGACGAAAATCATCCGCCCGCCAAGCAGGATGGTCTCGCGCCAGTGCTCAAGCATTTGCCGCTTAAAGCGCGCCGGCGCGATGATAAAGTCGGGTTCCGCCGCGCGGCTATCGGTTTCGGAAATAATGCGCAAACCGCGCTCGCCCAGCCGGTCATGCTCACGCGCAACAGCGGTGTCGACCACGGCGGTGACGACTTTCGCCGCCGGTCCCGCCCAGCGCAACAGCGCTTCGGTCTGCGGATCGGCGCCGATAATATGAATGCACTCGCCGCGCGAGGCGATTTCCTCAAGCAGGGTAACGAAAGCCTCGCGCACGCCGTCAACGCGCTGCTCGAAAGACTGGTAAGGCTGGATCGCGCGCATCGCGAGCACGTTTTCTTCGTCCCAAAGCCGCGCCAGGCGCTCATACCACGGGTCGAAATCAAATTCATTATTGTCGCTGTGGGTGATGAACAGCCGGATCGAGCCGCCTTCTTTGGATGTCAGCGCGCCTTTGAAAACTTTCAGTCCCGCCTCGCGCACCAGCCATTCGATAACCGACAGTGAGTAGACCGCGGCGACGCCAACTTGCAGCACATCGATAGAATTATGGGTTAGCACCATAGGCGAATAAAGCGTTTCAAGCGCCAACACGCCGTCATCGGTAAGGCGCGATTTTATCGCCGACAGCAATGCGCGCGGATTGTCGCAATGTTCAAGAACGGAGACCGCGGTGATGATGTCGAACTTCCTGTCGCCAAAGACTTCGTCCAGCTGTGCTGATGGAAACGCCGCCTTCGCTGTCCACGCCCATTCGCCGATTTCCTCCACATGATCGCTCGGGTCAACGCCAAAGCGCTCCACCCAACGCGGATAATAGGAGAGCAGTGCGCCGTCATTGCAACCAATATCGAGCGCGGCGCAGTCACGGCCCGAAATTAATTCCAGCGCTTCAGTGGCGACAGCGCGCAAATGCGCGCGGTTGGAGCGGTGGCGCCCGGAGGGAACGGTTGCTTCTTCAGCGCCAACAATGGCGGCCTGCAAAAGTCCGCAAGCCCTGGCGTCGCGCGTCGGGTCGCATAACAGGTAATCAAGCGTTTGCGAACCATTGCGCCATAAACGGCGCGGCGCCGCGCCGACCGGCATTGAAAAGGCCGGCGTTAGCGCCTTTGACCCGCAGGCCCGGCAATGTGTTACTTTTTTCACGGCGTCCGCCTCATTTCGCGCAATCACACTTGCGCGAAGCCTCGCAAGACTGTGTAAACACAAAATGAAGACCGCAAAAATACTGGGTTTGCGATACGTTCCGCTTACGTCTTTTAAGGAAACGTTACTGTTGCTGGGGGCTGGATTTAAGAAATTATCGCCGGATAAAAGTAACCATCGTAAACAAACTCTAAACGCTCATGCGTTCAATCAGCTTGCGCAGGAAAATCGTTCCCTCGCCGATCTGTTCCAGCGAAATAAACTCATCCGCCTGATGCGCCTGATCGATAGAACCCGGCCCGCACAGGACGGTTGAAAATCCCGCCTCCTGAAACTGACCGGCTTCAGCGGCGTAAGCGACAACGCCGGTTGCATTTTGCCCGGTAATCGATTTGGCAAGGTCAGCCGAAGGATTATGGGCGGCCGGCGCCAGGAACGGCGCATTGGTCATCTGTTCGATATCGATGCGACACCCGGCGGCGACGGCGCGCATCTCCGCCTCGACGCCGCGCGCAAAATCTTTGAACTCTTCTATGATGTCGTGCGGCGGATCACCGGGAACCACCCGCAAATCCCATTCAAAATACGCCTCGCTCGCCATGATGTTCAATTGCGTGCCGCCGCGCACGACATTGACGGTCATCGACGAATAAGGTGGCTCAAACGGCGAGGCGGGGTCTGCATTCGCGGCCCGAATGGTCCGCATATCAGAGATTTTGGCGATCAGCTTGGCGGCCGCTTCCACCGCCGAGACGCCGCGGTCGGTCTGGCTGGAATGGGTGGTGTAGCCGGTGACGGTGACGCGAAAAGAGGCGATCCCCTTATGGCCGTCAATCACCTTCATGCTTGTGGGCTCGCCGACAATAACGGCTGAAGGCTGTGGGATTTTACCCACCAGTTCGGCAATCATCCGCGGGGCGCCGAGGCATCCGACTTCTTCGTCATAGGACAGCGCAAAAATAATCGGCCGCTTCAGCCTCGCGCGAAGCATGTCCGGAACCAGCGACAGGCCGATGGCGAAAAAGCTTTTCATATCCGCTACGCCGCGGCCGTAAAGCTTGCCGTCTTTTTCCACCACTTCCCAAGGGTTCGTGCTCCAGTCCTGTCCGGTGACAGGCACCACATCAGTGTGCCCGGACAACACCACCCCGCCCTCAACATTCGGACCGACGACGGCGTAAAGATTGGCCTTGGTTTTGTCGTCATTGGCGACGCGAAAACTCTCTATGCCGAGACCGGCAAGATACGTTTCGACATCCTCGATTAAAGCGAGGTTTGATTTTGATGAGGTGGTGTCAAACGCGACAAGCCGCGAAATCCACTCGCGCTGGTGGGTGATATCGGTCATGGGCGCAACTTGGCCGGGCTGGCTGCAAATCGCAACATCCGCGCGCGATTATTCCGCCGTAAGTCTACCCCGCAAGCGAAAAAGGCTCGAGGCCGGAAAGCCGCATCACTCTTTCTTGCGCAGGCGCCTGGCGCGGCGCGACGCCATCGACCGCTTTGGCAAAGGCTTCAATATGCGCCGGCGTGGTGCCGCAACAGCCGCCGATAATGTTGATAAGCCCGCTTTTCGCCCATTCTTCCATATGCGCGGTCATCGAGGCCGGGGTCTCGTCATAGCCGCCAAAGGCGTTCGGCAAGCCCGCATTGGGGTAGGTTGAGACATAACAATCAGCGACAGCAGCAAGCTCGGCAACGTAAGGGCGCATCAGGTCCGGGCCGAGCGCGCAATTAATGCCGACCGATAGCGGTTTGGCGTGGCGCACAGAATTCCAGAACGCTTCCGTGGTCTGGCCGGACAGCGTGCGCCCGGACTGGTCGGTGATGGTCACCGACAACATCACCGGCACCTCAAAACCAAGTTCGTCAAATAATGTCTGTACAGAGAAAATCGCGGCTTTTGCATTCAGCGTGTCGAAAATCGTCTCGATTAACAACATATCAACGCCGCCCTCTATCAGCGCGCGCGCCTCTTCGCCATAAGCGGCGGCTAGCTCGTCATAATCGGTGTTGCGTTTTCCTGGGTCGTTGACATCAGGCGACAGCGACGCGGTGCGGTTGGTCGGCCCGATGGCGCCGGCGACAAATCTTGGGCGGTCATCGCTCGAGGCTGCATCCGCGGCTGTTCTCGCAAGCCGCGCGCCTTCGACGTTGAGCTCATAAGCAAGCGCTTCCATCGCGTAATCGGCCTGCGCGATGACGGTCGATGAAAACGTGTTGGTCTCGATAATGTCGGCGCCGGCGCCAAGATAGGCTTTGTGCATCTCGGCGATAATGTCCGGGCGCGACAGGTTGAGAATGTCGTTATTGCCCTTGATGTCTGAGGGCCAGTCGGCAAAGCGCGTCCCCCGATAGCCCGCCTCATCAAGCTCGTAGCCTTGAATGAAGGTGCCCGCGGCGCCGTCGAGCACCAAAATACGCTCGGTGAGCGCTTTCTTCAGCGCTGCAATACGGCCCGGCCGGCCTGGATAAGGATCGCTCATAAAAACCTCGCAAAAATCATATAAAGATATCTTTATATGATTGGCAAGACCCGGATTGCCGCGCTGAAGAGGTTCAACAGCGCGGGTCCGGAGCGAAACGGCGTGGTTAGGCGCTTTTACGGATATCGCCCGCCAGCGCATCATTGAGGCCGGCCAGCATCAGACCGGCAATCGCCTGATAGGCCTCAAGCCAGTTTTGCTGCAATTCGTCGGTCCAGTCATCGCCGAAGAAATGCGCAAAGGTTTTGAGCAGGCTAGCGCCAACCCAATCAAAATGTTCCGGCAGCGTGTCATATTGCATGTGACGCACGCCCATTTGATAGAGATATTCCGTCAGCCATTCCGGGTCGCGAATATGATCGACAACCTGCGTCAGCGCATTCATCAGCGCGACTTTTTGCTTGTCCATATTCGCATCAGCAAACAGATCGGTTGATTGCGGGTAGTCCGCCCAGAGAATTTCATAAAATTTGTTCGCCACGTCGGCGGCGATCGGTTTGGCTTTTTCAAAGCTGTCTTCAATAATTTTAGGGTCAAAGGCCATGGGGCGCTCCTGATTTCGCAAAACCAGTTCACTACACCATTATGGTTAATCGGCTGTTACAGGTCTAAATTAGGGGCAGGCCGCACCCGCTATTTCACCGCAACCAGCTCGATCTCGAAAATTAACGCTTCGTTAGGACCGATCGGCCCACCCGGCGTTCCGGCTTTGCCATAAGCAAGTTCTGGCGGAATGAAGAAGCGGAATTTGTCGCCCTCGCTCATCAATTGAACGCCCTCGGTCCAGCCGCCGATAACGCGGTTTAAAGGAGTTTCAAACGGCCTGCCGCTGGCGTAAGAGGAATCGAATTCCGTGCCGTTGAGGAGTGTGCCGCGATAATGGACGCGCACCGTGTCTGTCTTTTTCGGATACGCGCCATCAGCTTTCCCCTCTGCGAGCACCTGATATTGCAAGCCCGACGACGTTGTCTTCACGCCGTCTTTTTTGGCGTTTTCATCGAGAAACTTTTTCGCCGTCGCGAGGTTTGTGTCTGCGTTTTGCACTTTGAGAAGCTCTATATCGAAAATCAAAGCGTCATTGGGACCGATCGGGCTGCCGGGCCTGCCGCCGCGTTTGCCATAGGCAAGGCCTGGCGGCACAAAGAAGCGGTAGCGATCGCCTTCGCTCATCAGCTGAACGCCCTCGGTCCAGCCGGGAATGACGGCGTTGAGGCGGAAGGCGGAGGCGGCGCCGCGGGCGCGCGAGGAATCAAACTCAACACCATCCTTCAGTGTACCAACATAATGAACGACCACCAGATCGGTCGAGACCGGCGTGGCGCCGCCTTCGGGGCCTTGTTCTAAAACCATATATTGAAGCCCGCTATCAGTGACGATAACGCCTTCGCGCTTGGCGTTTTCCGCAAGAAATTTCTCCGCCGTGACCAGGCGTTCGGCCGCCAGCTTCTCTAATTCCACTTTGCGTTCGGCGCGCGATTTTTGAGCGGCTTGGAGACTTGTCGGCGCGCCCTCTTCGGCAGCGCTCTGCCCCGTGGCCTCGGCCGCCTTGCTCTCATCCGAGCCGCCGCAGCCCGCCAATGTCAGTGCAGCGGCGCCGGCGGTTATGATCCAAAAATTGCGCAATTGATATCTCCTCTAAGCGATTCGACAGTTGGCCGATTTTGCCGGACCCTAGCCCAGACACCGGCGCGATCCAACAAAAGACCCGCGCGCCAAACCCTACAAATTGGTCAGCTACTGACTTAGTCAGCTATGAACCCGGATAAACCCATAAATCCCGTAGACCCCCACCCAAACCACGATGAGAAACGCCAGGCCAAACCGGGCGCCGCCCACCAGCCGCAACAATCGCAGGCCGAGCGCGAACAGCGCGATCACCAGCGTAAAGCGCGCCAATCTGGCGGCGAAGGAAACCACTGCGAAGGCGAGGGGGGTAATTCCCGCCGCGCCGGCCTCGACCGCATAGATTTTATAAGGCGCGCCGGTGATCGCGCCGATGGTGAGATTTGCCGGCCAGGCGCCGGCAATGTCGGTCTGCACGCGCGCAAGTAGGTCGCCGCCGATCAGCGGAATGGCGAGGAGAAATCCGCGCGCGCCATCAACGTCGCCGGCGCCCCACGCCAACATCACCATGCCGCCGACAACCGCAGCGATGGCCGCGGCGCCGGCAAAGCGCAACGCCGCTGCAACGCCGAGCATCAACACCGCCGCCGTCAATAAAACATCCGGCACCACAAAAAACGTGGTCGCTTCGGCAAAGCCCCACAGCGCTGCGCCGGCAAACCACGCGCGCTGGTGTTTCAGTCCCATGGTTGAAACTGGCCCTGGCCGGCGAGCATCGTCATTTGTGTTTCCAGCGCTTCCATAAATTCCGGCGCCTTACCCTGCCACTGGAACGGCGCGCCGGCGATGACGTCGCAATTAAACGGCACCAGAATAGCGCTGCCTTTGGGCAACGCCTTGCCGAGCCCGTGAATAAACACCGGATGCACCGGCGTTTGCGGCCGCGCCCTGGCAAGGAACGCAACGCCGCGCTTGAAGTCGGCGCGCTGCTCCGGTTCGCCGCGCGAGCCCTCGGGAAACAGGATTAAAATCTCACCACGGTCGAGCGCGGCTTCAAGATCGGCAAGCGGGTTCTTTTTAACGCCGCCGCGTTCAAGCGGCAAAATGCCGATAATGTTGAGCGCAAACCACGCCAGCAGCTTGTTCGACAAAAAATAATCCGCCGCCGCCACGGGGCGCAGGCGCGGCAAGTCCCGCAACGGAAACAGCGCTAGCAAAGTTAACGTATCGAGATGCGAATTGTGATTAGCGACAATAATCGCCGGGCCGGTTTTCGGCAGATGTTCGCGCCCGCGCACATTCATGCCCAGCACAATCAACAATATCGGTCGCACGATAATGGCGAAAAATGCGATGCGTAAATATCGGCTCATGAAATCCGCCCACTGAAGACAAAGAAATGCATGGCGTGATAAAATACCGGCGCTGCATAAATCAGACTGTCAACGCGGTCGAGAATGCCGCCATGGCCGGGGATGAGCCCGCCGGAATCTTTAACCCCAAGGTCTCGTTTGAACGCCGAAATCGTCACGTCGCCAAAAAACCCGGAAACCGCGATCATGGCGCCGGCGAGCCCCGCCCAGGGCATCGATAGCGGCGTCAGGAACGGGCCGGCAAGCGCGGCGACGACGGCTGTGGTGGCGAGCCCGCCGAGAAAACCTTCCCAGGTTTTGTTGGGACTGACGGTCGGCGTGATTTTGCGCTTGCCAAACAGCTTGCCCCAGGTGAATTGCGCAACGTCGTTAAACTGCGTCAGCGCCACCAGAAACAATAAGAGCCCGGCGCCGCCGGCAGGGCCTGCCTTGTCGCCGGCGCCAAGCAGCATCGCGGTATGACTGAGCGCAAACACCGTGATCATCATCCCCCAGCTCAAGGTTCCCACCGCACGCAAAAACCCTTCGGTCTTGCCCGCCAGCGTCATGGCGATGGGGAAGAACAAAAACATCCACACCGGAATGAAGGTGAGGAATAATCCGTACCGGTCCTGATGGGCGAAAATGAACTGCACCGGGATTGCCAGATAGGCGAACAACACAATCAGCCGGTCGATGCGTCGTGTGGGGATGAGCGAGAGATATTCCTTGAACGCTAAAAACGCCATCAGGCCGAGAAACACCGTTGAGACAATCCGGTTGGTGACAATCGCGATGGTGAAGATGGTGATCATGAACCACCATGAGGTGACGCGCCGGGAAAGCTCGCTCGTCGCTTCGCTCGGCCCCCGGCGTTTCATGATCGCAACGATGAGGCTGGCGGCGATTAGCAAAGCATAGATGACGCCAATCGCCCATAAGACGCGCACCGACAAGCCTTCAGGGGTGTCCATCAGCAACTTCCTTTAACGCGCCGCGGGCGCGGTTGAATATCGTAAGCGCGCCAAGCAGCGCGGCGGCGGTCAATAGCAGATTGCTCCACAGGCCGTATTGGGCGCCGAACGCGGAGACCACCGCAAACGCGCCGAAGAATACCGCGCGGTCGCTCTTGCCGAACGGGCCGTCATAACGTCGCGATGCGCCGATCTGGACGCCGATAACGCCGGTCATCTCGGCGATCACACCGCCAAGCACCACCGCAAAGACGAGGCTAGCATTAACCCCGGCAATGATAGCAAAAGGCAGATAAAGCGCCGCGTCCGACAGCACATCGGTCAACTCGTTCAGCACCGCGCCAAGTTTTGACTTCTGGTCAAACTCGCGCGCCAGCATCCCGTCAATCGCATTCATCGCCATACGGATTAATAAAACAAACGGCAGGAGCAGCAAAATTACCCGCCCGCCAGCCGACGCATAATTCGCCGCGCCATGGGCAACGGACAGCGCGAACGCCGCAACCGTCACCTGATTGGCGGTGACGCCGCGCGCCGCCAGCCAGGCGCAGAGCGGGCGCAACAGCGCCTGAAATTTCGGTTTTAAATCATAGATGCTCGCCAAGACGCGCCTCGCAAAATCAGCTTCCGAGTTAGGCTAATAGGATTCTCAATGAAAGTTTAAGGACTTCTCAAATCAGCCCAACAACGCTGACGGCGCGCAGTTCCGCCGCCGAGATCAGCCGTTTGCCGGCCAGGCGCACCGAATGCAGCGGGCCTTCCAGCTCCTTGCCCCAAAATCGCAGGAAATCCGACAGCACCGGATAGGCCGGGGCGATATCATAGTCCTGCCAAACATAGCTTTGCAAAAGCCCCGGATGGTCGGGCATATGATAAAGAATTTCCGCGGTCGCCAGACGATAGCCCCGCATTTGTGTTCTCAGTGCTTTATCGCAAGCCATAGCGCATCCCCTCTTTTGCGTGCGCTCATGTTAGGCGAGGGGGGTGGCCTCCCGGTTGATATATTCAATTTAATTACAACTTCTTGTCAGTCGCATGCGGCGAGTGCTGACAGCCGCCGCGCGCGCCTCGCGCCTCTCTTTTATTTAATGAAGTTGCGCGCAAACCCCGGCGTTTCACGCCGCTCTATTAACCCGATATTGTGGAGCACACGGCAGGCTTGGGCGTGGGGATCAATCAACGTTCCGGGTGCGCCCGGAGCGGATGCGGGTATTTCAGCGAGGCGCATATGCCGGTCATTGCACGGCGCTCAGGTGCGACGCTTAGCGATGCGGCCAAGCAACGCATCGCCGCGCTCAAGCCCTATCCAACCATCGACACATGGCGCAATCCGCTGACGCGGCCGATTGCGCGCCGGCTGATGAATGATGCGTGGCGCAAAACTCTTGGCGAGATTGATTTCGACTATCGCACCACCGCGTTCGACATTGACGGCGTCGCCTGCACGCAGTTTGAAACCGCCGCATCGTCGCCCGATGCGCCGTTGATTTTTTACATCCATGGCGGCGGCTTTGTCGCCGGCTCGTCAGAGCTTACCGCCGGCAATCTGTTGCCACTCTGCCAGCTTAGCGGCTGCGAGGGATTGGGGGTGGATTATTCGCTGCTGCCCGAAGCGCAGTACCCGACGCAAATCGATGAGGTCGACAAAGCCTACCGCGCATTGGTCGAGATGGCGCCGACGCGCAAAATTATTCTGTTGTCGGAATCCACCGGCGCGGCGATTGCGCTCGCCGCCTTAATGCGCTGGCGCCATGACGGCGTCGTGTCGCCGGCCGGCGCGATATTCCTGTCGCCCTGCATCGACGGCAAAGGCGCCAGCGACAGCCACATCGCCAACGACCGGAGCGATCCTGTAATCCGCTCCATGGGCGGCAAATATGTCCGCCAGCTGTTCAGCTTTTACGCGCCAGATGCAAAGCCAGACGACCCCGCCGTCTCGCCAATCTACGGCAGGTTTGAAGACATGCCGCCGTTTATGATCCATGTGGGCGGGCGCACAGTCCTCTTAGGCGACGCCGCCCGCCTCAGCGAAGCCGCAAGACAGGCCGGCGTTGATGTCCGCCTGCGGGTCTTCGACGGCATGTTCCACCGCTTCCACATGCATTGGAGCCTGGAAGAGACGCGCAGTGCGCATGGCGATTTGGCGGAGTTTGTGAAAGGGGTTTGAGGGTGTGTGTTTGGGTTGTCGTTAACGCCAACTAATTTCGCGATTCTACTTCGTGACCGCCCTCTACATTGTCGCTCAGCGAGCGGACGTCGGCAGTATGCAATATATTACATCAATTGACCGCTTTCGAATTCTCGGAATCTATTTTACTATTGGAAAACAGAGTTGGAAGGACGGAACCAAATGAAAAAAACTGCAAAAACGTAACGTCCTTCTCTGACGCTTTGGAGGAGTCTGCCATGAAGACACACCTATTGGCGATGCTGACCGCAGCGGTAGCCGTTGTGGCCGCATGCACCGACTATGGCGCACCCACTCCGGCGAACAAACAACGGGCCGGCAAACCGTCGCCAGACACGCAGCCCTTAGATCCCTTTTGGCGAAACGCTACAGTTTATTTCCTCATGACGGACCGGTTCGCGAATGGTGACCGGGCGAACGATACATCCTTAGGCCGGAAGCAGGACGCCGATCTGCTTCGCGGCTTTGAGGGCGGAGATATTCAGGGCGTGACGGAAAAGATTCGCGCGGGCTACTTTTCGTTACTCGGCGTCGATGCAATCTGGACTACGCCCCTGATCGAGAATTCGCATGGCTCGGTGGTAGAAAAAGAATGGGGAAAGACATACGCCTATCACGGCTACTGGCCACGTGACTGGACCAAGGTTGACCCGAACTTTGGATCGGAGGCCGACCTCGCAGCGATGATTGCTACCGCACATGAGCGTGGCATTCGCGTGTTGGCTGACGTGATCATCAATCACGCTGGCGCGCCAACGCCTGTTGATCCTGTCTGGCCGGAGACCTGGGTGCGCCGCGGACCTACCTGTGATTACAAATCCTATGCGGGAAGCGTGCCGTGCGAACTGTCGTTCACGCTACAAGACATCCTCACAGAATCCGAGGCGCCGGTGGAGCTGCCGGACTTTCTGATTAAAGCTTGGCGGAACGAGGGACGGCTGGACCGTGAGATGATGGAGCTAGACGTCTTCTTCGCTCGCACCGGCTATCCGCGCGCTCCAAAATACTACATTGTGAAGTGGCTGACCGACTGGGTGCGGGACTATGGAATCGACGGGTTTCGAGTGGATACGGCAAAGCACGTCGATCCCGAAATCTGGGCCGTCCTGAAGCGGGAGGCGAGCCTTGCGCTGAAAGAATGGAAGGCTTCACACCCGGATGCGAAGATTGATGACCGGGAATTCTACATGGTCGGCGAAGTGTTCAATTACGGGCTTTCAGGCTTTGCGAGCGCCGTCGATGGCGGGCGCGCTTATGATTATGGAGACCGGCAGGTCGATTTTTTCGACTACGGGTTCGACGCGCTCAGCAACATGGCCTTTCCCACCCATGCCCAAGCCTCTGCTCGCATACTTTTCAATCAGTACTCAGACGAGCTTGAAGATGGGCCATTTTCCGGTAAGGGTATTATTAACTACATCACGTCGCATGACGACATGAACCCGTTCGACCCGAACCGCAGCATGACGTTTGAGTCTGCCGCCAAGCTGATGCTCGCGCCGGGTGCGGTTCAGATTTATTACGGTGACGAAGTCGGCCGCGACCTGACGATAGAAGGCGCCAAGGGCGATGCAACGCTACGCTCAAATATGGACTGGGCCCAAGCAGAAACTTCAACCGGCGCGGCGTTGCTGTCGCACTGGCGCAAGCTCGGAAAATTTCGGCAAGCCCATCTCGCCATCGGGGCAGGCCGCCACTCGGAAATCTCGGCATCCGCGCCGTATGTATTTAGCCGCGTTTTGGACGAAGCCAGAGAAGCCGACCGGGTCGTCATTGCAATGGACCTCGTCCCAGGAAGGGCGGCCATTCCGGTAGGCGACATCTGGCCGGAAGGCGCCCATGTAAGAGATGCATATTCCGGCGTGGCCGGTGTGGTAAAAGACGGATACGTGAACCTTTCGAACGCCGGCACTCTCGCCCTTCTCGAAGAAGTTCACTACTAGAGATCTGCTTGTCGGCAAAAATCAGTGAAGGAGCCCAAGGGACGCAGCACATTGAGCAAACCTCATCCTCACCACCCCCACCCGTGCTAAACTCCCAAATCAACGCCTCACGCCGCCACCGGCGCAGCACTTCGGGAGCAACCAATTGAGCCTTGAGGAAGACATTTACGCCGCTCGGATTGGCCGGAATATGTGGCGGTTGGCGAAGCGGCGTGCGCGTGAACCGGGGGCTGCGCTTACCCGGCCGTCGTCTCGGTCTGGTCGAGGTTCCAGGATTGAAAATAAATCTGCGTCGCCAGTTCCGCCCCGCGGTCAAGCGCTGCCGGGGGAGGCGGCGACGCCGAATACTCTCGCAGAATTTCTTCGAGAACTGGCCGCAGTGCTTGACAAAAACGCTCCGGACCCTGACGGGTCGTAACCGTTGATAGCGCAATATAAGTATTGACCACGGCTTCCGCGGCAATCGTTACCGCCGCGTCGGGCGGTTCGGGTTTGTCTTTCACCGCCAGATGGTCAACGACGATGGCCAGCGCCACGCGCACGCGCTCTGGGTTGAGCCCGCCGCCGGCCTCGCCAGTGTTCAGCCCCACCACCTCGCCGCCGGTTTTAGGGCCGCCCGATGGCCTCGGATACAGCGCCTCAAACGTCACCGCGCCGCCGGTCGCCTCTACGATGCGGCGCGCCAGTGCCGGCTTGGGCGCCTGGGCGCCGCCGATGATGCGATACAGCGTTTGCCGCGAGGCGCTGACGCGCGCGCCAAACGCCTGAATGGTCTCGCCGACATCTCGCAGATAGGCTTTTAACGGGTGCATGGGGGCAATTCCGATGGTGCATGGCGCGTGACAGACGCCATTTTGTGTCACGAGACTCGCAACATTTTGTTAAATTTTGTGGCGTCGCACGTTACCCTTGGCGTTACGGCGCGGCGCGGCTATGACCCCCGTCATGGCCGGGTTTCTGCTTTCCTTAACCGAGATTTCCATCACCTTTGGCGGCGACGCGCTGCTTGAGGGCGCTCGGCTTGATGTGGAGCCTGGCGCGCGCATTGCGCTGGTGGGGCGCAACGGTTCGGGCAAATCCACGTTGCTCAAAATCGCCGCCGGTGCGGTTGAGCCCGATCGCGGCGAGCGCTTCGTTCATCCGGGCGCCACCATCCGCTATCTGCCGCAGGAGCCGGACTTTTCCGGGTTTAAAACCGCCGAAGACTATATCGCCGAGGGTTTGAACGACGACGCTGACGAGCATCTCATCGACATTGTCATGGCCTCGTTTGATCTGGCGCCGGGCATTACGCTCGCTGCATGTTCCGGCGGCGAGGCGCGACGCATCGCGATTGCCGCGGCGCTGGTTTCCAAGCCCGATATCTTGCTGCTCGACGAGCCGACAAACCATCTCGACCTGCCGGCAATTGCCGAATTGGAAAAACGCCTGCGCGCATCGCCGTCAGCGATTGTGTTGATCAGTCACGACCGGCGGTTTTTGGAAAACCTTACCACCGCAACGGTGTGGATAGATCGCGGCAAAACCCGCTCCATTGCGCGCGGCTTTGGCGAGTTTGAAGCCTGGCGCGACAAGACCCTGGAAGAAGAAGAACAAGCCCGCCACAAGCTTGGCCGGAAGATTGTCGCTGAGGAACACTGGCTGCGCTACGGCGTCACCGCGCGGCGCAAACGCAATGTGCGCCGCCTGGGTGAGCTGCACACGATGCGCAAAGGCCTGCGCGAGGCGCGGCGTCCGACAGGGACGGTGAAATTTTCCAAGACTGAGACCAACGCTTCCGGCAAGCGGGTGATCGTCGCGGAACATATTTCAAAAGCGTTCGGCGACAATAAAGTCGTTGATGATTTTTCCGTGGAGATTACCCGCGGTGAAAAAATCGGCATTGTCGGCCCCAACGGCGCCGGCAAAACTACGCTGGTGAACATGTTGACCGGGGCGTTGGCGCCCGATAGCGGCGTGATTAAACTCGGAACCAATCTCGACCTCGTCTCGCTCGACCAGCGCCGCGCCAGTCTCAAGCCGGAGATGCGCCTTGCGGACGCGATTGCCGATGAGCGCGGCGACTGGGTGACGATTGCCGGCGCCAAGCGTCATGTGGCCAGCTACCTGCAAGATTTTTTGTTCGCACCCGAACAATGGCGCGCGCCGGTGTCGTCGCTTTCCGGCGGTGAGCGCGGACGCCTGGCGCTGGCCTCGGCGCTAGCCAAACCGTCAAACCTTCTGGCGCTGGATGAGCCGACCAACGACCTCGATTTGGAAACCCTCGATCTGCTCGAAGAGTTGCTCGCCGCCTATCAGGGCACGCTGTTGCTGATCAGCCATGACCGCAGCTTTCTCGACCGCATCGTCACCTCGGTGATCACCACTGACCCGGACCGCGCCGGCGCCTGGCGAACCTATGATGGCGGCTATGACGACATGGTGCGCCAACGCGGTTCAGCGCCCGGCATGCGCGCCGCCGTGAAGGCGCCAAAACCGGCTGCCAAACGCGACGGCGCAAAACCACAAGCGCAAACCAAGCTCAGCTATAAAGAAAAATATGCGCTGGAAAGCTTGCCGGCGAAAATCTCCGCGCTTGAAGCCAAAGTGAAAGCGCTCAACGCAAAGCTTAACGACGCCGGGTTTTATGACCGCGACCCGCAAGCCTTCAACCAGACGGCAAGTTGAGCGCACGGAAACAGCGCTGGCGGCGGCCGAGGAAGAATGGCTGGCGCTGGAGATAAAACGCGAACATCTCAGCCAAGGGCGCAGCTAACGCGTTCAAGCCGAATTACGCAATTTTAAGACGAAAAACCTGCGCCCTCACTCGCTCGTGATGAGTGTTGAGTTGTGCCGGTATTGGCGCGGCTTGTAGGGTGCGGCTGTCCGATGCGCAGGAGGTGTGCATCCGGTTAGAGTTTAGCCAACAACCAGCTTAGCCAACATGGAGAATGATAAGATGAATAAATCAGCATTGACGACAGCGGTGATCGCTAGCGCCTTTACCGCAGCCCTCGTCGTCGCAGCGCCCGCAAACGCCGCCAAAAAAGGCATGGACAAATGCTATGGCGTTTCGCTCGCCGGTGAAAATGACTGCGCCGCGGGACCGGGCACTTCTTGCGAAGGCACGTCGACGATTGATTATCAGGGCAATGCCTGGACGCTGGTTCCAGCCGGCACATGTGACAGCGTCGATCTTCCCGATGGCCGCAGCGGCAGCCTCGAAGAACTCGACCGGGACCTTCCGCAAACTTAAATTCTGAATAGGTCTCATTCTTGACCGATCAAGAACACACCAATCCGGTCCTGGCGCCAACCAGCGTCGGGGTCGGCTTAAAGCCCGCTCACTATTGCGACGTACTCTCCCCCAATAGCGGACGCATAGGAGCGGGCGACCCGCTTTCCCATATCGATTTTTTTGAAGTCCACGCCGAAAACTATATGTGCGCCGGCGGCGCGCCGCATGCGTGGCTCACGGAAATCCGCAAATCTCATACATTATCCGTACACGGTGTATGCCTGTCGCTTGGCGGCCATGATGCGCTCGACCGCGACCACCTTGAAAGGCTGCGCATCGTCGTTGAGCGATACCAGCCCGCGCTGGTCTCCGAGCATATGGCCTGGAGCGCGCATGACGGCGTGTTTTATAATGATTTGATCGCCCCGCCGCTGACCGAGGCGACGTTGAAACGCACCGCCGCGCATATTGACCAGACGCAGGAGGCGCTGGCGCGGCGCATCCTCATAGAGAACCCGTCGCAATATCTCACCATGCCCGGTGATATGTCGGAACCTGATTTTTTAAATGCGCTGGCGCGCCAGACCGGTTGCGGGCTGTTGTTGGACATCAACAATGTTTATGTCAGCGCCTGCAATCTGGGGTTTGACGCCGAGGCGTATCTTGACGCAATCGACGCCAGCAAAGTCGAGGAAATTCACCTTGCCGGCCATGCGATTGACCGCGCACGCGGCGTTGAAACGCGCGGCGTTGAAATCCGGGTCGATGATCACGGCTCGCCGGTCTGCGATGAGGTTGGCGCGCTCTATCGCCGGTTTATTGCGCAAGCCGGCCCGCGTCCGACCTTGGTAGAATGGGACACCGACACGCCGCCGCTTGATGCGTTGGCGCGCGAGGCGAAAAAAGCCTGTGAATGGATGCGGGCGGCGACGTCCAAGACCACGACGCAAACCGGCGCTTTTGAAAATGCCTGATCACACGCCAACAGACCTCCCGGCTGCTGACCGCGAAGCCTTCGATAAGCTCGCAGATATTTTGCGCGCGCCACAGCCGCCGGCTGCGCCGTTTGAATATACGGGTGATACGGACAAAATCGCCGCCGCGCTTGCGGTCTACCGCAATAATATCCGCTCCAGCCTTTCCAAAGCGCTTGCCGATAAATTCCCGGTCGTGGCGCAATTGGTGGGCGAGGAATTTTTCAAATTCGCGGCGAACGAATATTTCAACGCCGCGCCGCCATCCTCGCCGCTGATCGCCAATTACGGCGACAGGTTTCCGCAATTCCTCGACGCTTTTGAGCCGGCGCGAAGCGTTCCTTATCTCGCCGATATGGCGCAGCTGGAAATTGCCTGGCTAGAGGCCTATCGCGCCGCTGACGCAGACCCGCTGGATGCGCAGGCGATAATGGCGGCCGGCGATGGCGATCCGTCTGGTCTTGTCTTCACCCTGCATCCGTCCTTGCGGCTTTTTAAATCGCCCTTTGCGGTCGGGTCGATATGGCGCCGGCACCAAAGCGACGCCGCGCCGGAAGACATCAACGCCAGCGCCGGTGAATGCATTTTGATTGTCCGCCCCGAGCGCGAGGTTCACCTCAGCATCATCAGCGCTGGCGCCTTCGCCGCGCTTGAGCGCTTGAACGCCGGCGAGAGCGTCGCTGAGGCTTTGGGCCATGCGGCGATGATCGATGACAGTTTCAATCCGCAGGCGACGTTTGAAATCATTTTGGGCGGCGGCTGCGTGATCGCCGCCGCGCGCAAATAAGGAAGCCAACACATGACTGCGTATTATCAGAAATTTGTCGGCCTGGCGGAGTTAATCCCCTACGCCGTTCTGGCGTTTGTCGCACGCATCGCGGCGGCGGTTCCGTTCTGGCGCTCCGGCCAGACCAAGCTCGATGGCGGCGAGTTTCTCGGCGTCAACTGGAACATCTTTGGCGTCGTTGAGAAGAAAATTTACCTGTTTGAAAATGTTTTTGGCATCCCCGCGCCATTAGCGCCGGCGATGACCCATCTTGCAGCGCTCGGGGAATTTTTTCTTCCCATCTTGCTTGTGTTTGGGTTCGCCACGAGGTTCGGCGCGCTCGGCCTGTTGGGGATGACGGCGTTCATCCAGTTCTATGTTTTTCCGGGCGATCTCTTAAACCCCAACGGCAACTGGTCGCTGCATCTGTTATGGGCGGCGCCGTTATTACTGGTGCTGGCGCGCGGGCCCGGCGCGTTCTCGCTGGATTATGTGCTCGGCAAACGCGCTAACTCACCGGCCCCATAACGTCAAACATGCTGGTCGATTAAAACCGGATTGCCGTCAGGGTCGAGGAACGCGCAACTCGCCGGCCCAGTCGTGGCCTCGTCGGCTTCAATGGTGAACTCTACGCCGTCGGTTTTCAGCGCTTTTTGAATGTCCCTGACATCGGTGAACGCATCGAGCGTTTGTCCGGCGCTATCCCAGCCGGGATTGAAGGTGAGCGTGTTCTTGTCGAACATGCCCTGGAACAGGCCAATAACGCAGCTCGGGCATTTCATAATCAACCAGCCCTGGTCGGCCTCGCCATGCATCACCTCAAATCCAAGTTTTTCATAAAACGCCCGCGAGGCGACAATATCCTTGACGGCAAGGCTTAGCGAGAAATTCCCAAGATCCATTGTTTAGCTCCCTTTATTTTGCAGCCGGCATTGGGCCGGCTGATCGATCGAACCACAATCAGAGTTTCGCTCATCCCGACGAAAGTCGGGATCCAGACTACAACACCTATCTGGATTCCGGCTTTCACCGGAATGAGCGGTGGTAGATTGTGACTTCAAGCTTATTAAACGCGTCACCCTGTCACCTAAAACAATCGCCCATTCGGGTGAATGCGCAGGTCTCACCCGAATTTCATGCAACTTTAGGGACAAGCTAGAAAAAGATCGCCACATTTTGGCGCCCGGCAATGACCAGTTCGCCGTCGCGGTTCCAGACCTGCATATCCTGGCTCGAATAGCCTTGGCTTGCGTTGTCGGCGCGGGACTGCAACAGCCACCAGCCATCACGCGTCGTCGGGCGGTCGGTGAGGACATTGACCATCCACGTCATCGTGCTGATCGGCGCGGGCGCGGTAAACATCGCCAACACCGCCGGCGGCGGCATGTCCGCCAGCGCCAGCAACGCAGGCAATGTTTCTGCGCCCTCAACCTTATGGCGCACCCAGACGAAAATATCATGCTCGCGCGCGCCGGATATCGGCCGTGCGCCTTTGGCGAGGCGGGTGTCGAAATGGCGCGCGAAGGCGGGGGCGACGTCTTTCGGCATAAACGCCTCGCACTCTTCCGGAGCCGGCAGCGTTGGCGCGGGCGTAAAGGACTGGTCAAGCGCACTCTCTCGCACGCCGCCAAAAGCGAACACGCAGCGCGTTGCAAGCCCCTTGTCGCCGGAGACGTCCGCTTCAACAAATGTAACCGACTTGCCACGCCGCAAGAGCTTGGCGCGCGCCTCGACCGCGCCACCCGCCGGGCCGATAAAGGAGACCGTCGCCGAGCGTAAGGGTGGCAGGTCCGTAAACGTTTGCAGCGCCGCCTCAAGGCACAGCGCAGCCGACAACCCGCCATAGGTGGTGCGCCCTTGCATCCAGGCTTCAGGAATGGTCAGCGACAGACAGCCATCAACAAAGGACGCGCTGCCGATAAGGGTGGAATAGGTCACATAACCTCCGGTTGGTCGAAGGCGTTATCTACAGCGCCGGGCGAAAAAGTGGAAACCGGTTTTTCGCCCCCCCGACCGCGAAGGCGGTCGAGTCATAATCTGCGCGCCTTCGCGCGCGGGCCGGCGCGCAGCAATGAATCTAGAATATCGGGCGATTCTTGTTGCTCGCCCGATATTCTAGGCGCCCGCATGCGCATCGCCAATGATGTTGCGCAGTTGGCGCTGCTATTTTGCGGTGCGCGTTGCATCGACCCAGAAGGCGAGACCTGCAAACACCCCATAGGCGATGATTGCCGATTGCGCGGCCGCGCCAGCGCTGCCCGGCGGCGGGCCGAAATTGCCATAGAGTTGCGCCGCCGCCAGGGCGACAAGAAGAACCAGCAGCGCAATCACGCCGCCGGCGCCTTTGGCCTTTGTCTCTCTCAGAAGGATCATGAAGCCGGCGAGCAACAGGCCAAGTTCGACGCTGATCGCAACCGTCCGATAGTCCCAAAGCCCGAGCCCAACTTTTGGCCCGCCAAACCATAGTTCGAGATCGGGCTTATGGGTGATGAAGTCGAAAATCCAATGCGAGAAAACCAGCGCGCCGATAATCACCCCGCCGTCCTTGCGCCAGGCATTATAGGCAAGCCCCGCCACAAGGCTCCAGACCAGCGCCATCACGAGACTATGCGTATACGGCATATGATAGAGGTCGAAAGAGTTGGAGGCGGTGAAATTCTCTACGATGCGCACATGCTCGATGCCGACAAGCACAAACGGCGCCCATAAAATATCCAGCAGTTGGACGGCGACAAATCCGTGCCACAGTTTGATGCGTTTTCCGGCGACCGCCGCAGCGGGCCCATAATGACCGACGAACATAAATTCCCCTCCGTTGAGCAGGCTTTTGCCGACCCTAAGGTTGTTTTTGCCGGGAACGGGAGAGAAAATTTCAGCGCTGCGCTAAAACCACTCAAAACCACCAGTTCTAGCCATTTGAGGTCCCGTCGAAGACGGTTAACGCAAGGGCTGATTTGCGCTATGCTGTCGCCGGGGCCTCTAATGGGGCGGGGTAGGATCATGAAAACCGGCGGCAAGGCGACAAGACTGTTTGAAGGCCTCAGCAATGGGGTCCGCCGGGGCTGGTCGCGGGTTTCTGCGGTGTCGCGATTTTCTACAAAAACTATGGACAAAGCTGAGCAAAGCCAGGCGGAGGCGTTCTATGCGCCGCTCGACCCGACCATTGGGCTTTATGGCGGACGCCAGTCTGGCGATGACGAGACGGCGCAGATGCCGCTGTCGATGCTGCTTGAAAAAACCGCCCATGACATGGTGGCGCGCCGGCGCGCGCTGCGCGAGCGCGCGGATGATTTGATCCTCCGCATTGGCCAGCGCGCTGAAGGCGAGATTACGCTGGCGACGCAAGCCTTGCGGTTTCTGATTGGCGGCGCCTGGGTTGGTGTTGCGGCGTGGCTTTATGTCAGCGCTGGCGGCGTTTCAGGGCTTAACCTGTCCTCTTATGCGGCGCAAATGCCGGCGGCGGATGCGTTGGTTTTAACGCGGGTGTTCTTCGTGCTGGGCGCGGCGGGGATCGGTGTTGCGCTGGCGGTTGCGGCGCTGGTCGGGTTTACCGGCAATGGCCGCAATCAGCGAGTGCGCGATGAGGCGACGCAGCTTGGCCAATATATCGCCGAGACCGCGCGCGACTTCGATGCGGATCTGACGCATTTTCGCAACGCCATGAACAGCCACAACAACCCCGCCGATGCGGTGCGGGATTTGTCCCGCGCGCATCTCACCGCGCTCGGCGCTCAGGCCTATTTCCGGGAGATCGAATTCCTGACCGCCGAGGGCGACGATGCCGCGGTGCGGTTCAGGGGCTTTTTAAAGCGCAAATCCGAACCGGTGCCAGCGGGGCCTGTGTTCTTGCTCGGCTTTTTGCTCGGCGCGATAGTGATCGCGGTGCTTTATGTGCCGCGCCCGGATCTGCCGGCCGCGGCGCCGCCTGAAATTGCGCAATATCCCTGGGCTGCAAAAGCCATATTGCTTGGCGGCGCGCTCTATGCAGGTGTTGGCGTCTTGCTTTCGGCGATGGGCGGGCTGATCGCCGGCGGCGTCGCCGGCAAGGCCCGCGGCGAGGCGCTAGACGCCTTGCGCAGCGCCTTTACGGCCCGCGAAGCGCCGCGCCCGGCCGACATTGTGCGGCGGATAGAAGACGCGGTGGATGTGTTCCAGGCCCGCGTCAGCGCGCGCAATAATCGCTCCTCCGGCAAATCGAATCAGACGGACGCCTCGGGGAGTAGCTTTTCCGCCGATGATGACGAAATTCCCCCCTGGCGGCGCCGCGATTCGTCGGCAAAGTTCGTCGATACCGGTTTTCAGGCGGCGCCGGCGACGTGGCGGACGGACGCTTTTGGGAAAAATTTTGCCCCGGACCCGGAAGCGAAACGAGGCCTTTTGGGCTTTAAAAAACCGCGCCGCGATTAATTCTTTGAGCGTACTGAGTGCGCCGCGTTAAGGCCTCGTTAACGAAAAACTTTTGCCCATCGAACAACTTCATATTGACGTTGGGCCCGTCCTCTATCACTATATCTTGTGCCGGTGGGGAACCTCGGCGATTCACAAAAGAACAGCGAAACCGCGTCGGTAGCGGTCCCATTTGGGCAACCGGCGACAGGGTTTTTGCGCGCCTTTTTGGGGGCGAAACTTGGTAAAAGGGACGGGAGCGCAATGTCGTTAGTTGAAGTTGCAAAAGATTTGGAAGTCACTGGCGCTGAAACTGTTGAGACGCTCAACAAAGCCCCGACTGAGACGTTGAATAAGCCGCCGGCGCCAAAGCCCGCGCTTAAAGTCGTGCGCGACATCAAGCTCGACCATTCCCGCGACGCGTTGCTCACCGCCTTTGGCAAGAAGACCATGGAGGACCGCTACCTCCTGGCCGGCGAAAGCTTTCAGGATATGTTCGCCCGCGTTGCGCGCACCTATGGCGATGACGCCGATCACGCTCAGCGCCTCTATGATTATATCTCGAAGCTGTGGTTCATGCCGGCGACGCCGGTGCTGTCGAATGGCGGCGCCAATCGCGGCCTGCCGATCTCGTGCTTTTTAAACGCGGTCGGCGACAGCCTCGACCACATTGTCGGCGCCTGGAATGAAAATGTCGCGCTCGCCTCCAATGGCGGCGGCATCGGCACCTATTGGGGCGGCGTGCGCTCGATTGGCGAGAAGGTGAAGGACGCCGGCGCCACCTCCGGCATCATTCCGTTCATCCGGGTGATGGATTCGCTCACGCTGGCCATCAGCCAGGGCTCGCTGCGGCGCGGTTCGGCGGCGTGCTATCTCGATGTTCACCATCCGGAAATCGAAGAGTTTCTTGAAATCCGCAAACCCTCGGGCGATTTCAACCGCAAGGCCCTGAACCTTCACCACGGCATTAACATCACCGATGCATTCATGCACGCGGTCGCCAATGATGAGGAGTTCAGCCTACTCTCGCCGAAAACCGGTGAGGTTATACGCACCATCTCGGCGCGCAAGTTGTGGCAGAAAATCCTGGATATCCGGCTGCAAACCGGCGAGCCGTATCTGTTGTTCTCCGACACCGTCAACCGGCAGATGGCTGCGCATCAAAGAAAGCTTGGCCTTAAAGTTTCAACCTCCAATCTCTGCTCGGAAATCATGCTCCACACGGGCGAGGACCATCTGGGTAAGGACAGAACCGCGGTGTGTTGCCTGTCCTCGGTGAACGCCGATAAATATTGGGAGTGGAAAGACGACGAGCGCTTCATCGAAGATGTGATGCGCTTCCTCGATAATGTGCTCGACGATTTTATCGCCCGCGCCCCGGCGTCGATGGAAAAGGCCGTCTATTCAGCCAAGCGCGAACGCTCGGTCGGTTTGGGGATGATGGGCTTTCACTCGTTCCTGCAATCGATGGATATCCCGTTTGAAAGCGCGATGGCGAAATCGTGGAACACGCGGCTGTTTAAACATATCCGCATGGGCGCCGACGCCGCCTCGGTGAAGCTGGCGGAAGAAAAAGGCGCCTGCCCTGACGCGGAAGAGGCCGGCATGAAGCAGCGCTTCTCCCACAAGCTGGCGATTGCGCCGACCGCCTCAATCTCCATCATCTGCGGCGGCGCGTCCCCGTGCATCGAGCCGATCCCGGCCAATATCTTTACCCACAAGACGCTTTCCGGCTCGGTGACGGTGAAGAATGTTGCGCTTGAAAAACTGCTCGGTGAAAAAGGCCAGAACACGCAAGAGGTCTGGACCTCAATCCTCGAACATGAAGGCTCGGTCCAACAGCTTGAATTTTTAAGCCAGGATGAAAAGGACGTCTTTAAAACCGCGTTCGAAATCGACCAGCGCTGGGTGATCGAACTCGCCGCTGACCGCTCGCCCTACATCTGCCAGGGCCAGTCAGTAAACGTCTTCATCCCCGGCGACGTCGACAAATGGGACCTCCACATGCTGCACTGGACCGCCTGGGAAAAGGGCGTCAAAAGCCTCTATTACTGCCGCTCAAAATCAGTCCAACGCGCAGGTTTTGCCAATGGGTCGAAGCCAGCGGCGAACGGTGCGCTCGATGGCGTGGAAGCCATGATGCAGGCGGCAGCGCCGACGGATTATGATGAGTGCTTGGCTTGTCAGTGATGGCGAGCTAAGTTTGTCCAAAGGTCAACTCACGCGCCAAGATAAATATGTTGCGGTGGCGCGCAAAAAACTAAGCCGACGACAACCTGCTTGGCGTGCAGAGCGTACATTCAAGGCGATGAAACGCGTATTAAAAGAGAATTTTTTTACGCGACCCGACGTGGCTTTTTTACGTGAGGCATACGTTTGCTGCCGCTTAGCTAAACATTTGAATGCCACGGAAATGGAAATGCTCGACGAAGAGTTCCCAGATTTCCGAATCTATTTCATAAATTCGTACCGTGATTTTGAATGCACTGAAGTGATGGGCACTCATCGCAAGCGGAGTGATGAATATAGAGTGCTAAAAGAAATTCGGAGCGAGGGAAAAACAACACCGCCAAAAGAAATACCTCGCTATCTGTTTTCTTCTGCTAATTGCATCACGGCAGTGCAAGTCGGTTGCCGCAAGAAAGTCGAAAAGTACGGAAGTCTATGTCAATCGGTCGAACTTGTAATCTATTTGAACGATTATTGGCCCTTGGAAGAGGAAATGCCAAAGATAGTAACCGAGGCAACCAGTTCGGCGGCGGCAAATTTTAGTAATGTGCACGTCCTAACGGACTCTCGTATATTCAGCATGCAATGACTTGAAGCGAGTTATCAGGTGCCCCCCAACAATTAACCTACCTAAAAATACTCTCCACACTCAACGCCGTCATCCCGGATGCGATGCAGCATGAAATGCTGCTTCGCTGGTCCGGGATCTGTTGCAGCGGGTTGGGCATGCCGATAGCGATCCCGTGCTAGCAGTGCATCACTGCGTGCCGCACAGCACACGGGATGACGAAGATGGGTGGGTTGAGTATATTAGGGCCATGCCCGGCTACGTTTACATGATGAGCAACAAGAAAGATGGACCGCTCTACACGGGCGTGACCTCTGATCTTGAGGGGCATATTTACGAGCACAAGACCGGCATCGGCTCAAAGTTCTGCAAGCGCTACGGGCTTATGAGGCTTGTCTATTGCGAAGACCATGAACGCATTGAAGATGCGATTGACCGGGAAAAGCAGATCAAGAAATGGCGGCGGGCCTGGAAGGTCAACCTTATCGAAACAATGAACCCCGATTGGGATGATCTCTTTGATACGCTGAATCATTGAACGGCGTCATCCCGGATGCGATGCAGCCTCGCGCGCCAGACGCAAAAAAATGGCCCGACCCGTTGCGCGAGCGCGTTTGGGGCGGGCCGTCTTGGGTCGAAGGCACGCAGTGCTATAAACACCGCCTGTCGTTTCAGCCGTTTTTGATCATCCGTGTAAATTTGCTGGAGATGCCCTGTTTACGGGATATCCGTTTCCAACAAGTCTCAAATCGCGGGTTGGCTTTTATGGCTCTGGAGAGGCTGCCAGCCGCGTTGATCGCAGCGCTTTCGTCGCCAGCCGTAACCGCATCGGCCAGTGCGCGGTAGCGGTCAACAAGTACATCTACGCGCCGGATCCTGTCTTTGCCGAAGCTGCGGCACTCAGAAATACGCTTAGCATGCATGCGTCGCCAGGCGTCGTCGGCGTTTTCAAAAGCGGTGGTGTCCACAGCCGCGGCAAGGGTGCTATATTCAAAGGCAGAAGCCGAGGTAGCCGCTAGTGAGGTCGTTGCTACTAGTGCTGCGGCAAACGCAAGGGCGGTTTTTTTCATGGCAGGGTCCTGTTCTAAATGTTGCGTACACGACCCCCGTCCTGGCAAGTTTATTTTTGCCAGGCTGTCGGTATGCTGAGTGTATACGGATAAAGCGTATCACCCCGCTGATTATCCCTCAATCACGATGCGATGTGTTGTTTGTGAGATGCGGCAAACGGGGAGGGATGTGAATTTTGTCGCGGATAACAAACGGCTTATCGTAAAGATGCGCCGCGCCTTTTTGTAGTTCCGTCTCTTCCCACCCGGGATGTAATCTGAAACGATGCATGTTCGCGACATTGGAGGCCGCCATGAAACTAGGCTTACAGATTATCCTTGTTGTACTGAGCCTAATCCCGGCCTATTTCGGGATAACGGGTATGATGGACGGCGCAGCAATGTTCATTGCGCCGGAGCAAGTGACGCCGGCGCTCGACAGTCAGTTTCGGTTTCTGTCGGCCTATTATTTGGGGCTGGTGGTGCTCATCTGGTGGATTCTTCCCAATATCGAGCGTCACACGACCCTGTTCCGCATCGTGATTGGTGCCTTGTTCCTCGGCGGCCTGACGCGGGTTTATTCCACCATTACAATTGGCGCGCCGCCGATGCCGATGCTTGGCGGCATGGCGCTGGAGCTTGCGCTGCCATTGTTGCTTTTATGGCAGGCAAAACTCAGCAAGTAGGCAAGGCGGGCTTATTGGCCCCTTTTCTTGCGCAGCCTATTCGCCTTCTTCAACCTTGAAATTGGTTTCGACATTGCCCCCTTTCTTGCGCGCCGGGAGGTTGCAATCCGATCCGGTCTTGCCGGAGGCGATAACCGTCCAGTCCTTGCACTTATAAGTGATGTTGAGCGTGTGGCTCGCGCCGTCGCGGCCGCGCGCGCGCAGACGCTGATATTCAACATCGTGCAAAGTCCAGCGCTTAACCACGCGCCTGCCTGAGGTCTCGTCATAGGTCATGCGCCGGGCTTTTTTGGTGGTTGCGGCAACGCCTGCACGGCTGGGTTGCGTGCTGCGCGCTTTTTGCACCGCAGGCAACAACAGGCCGATCAACACCGCCTGTTGGTTTTCCTTGATGGTGAGCGTCGCGCTCTGGCGGCCGGTCAAGCCAGGCTTGGACTGACCCCAACTAACACTGATGACATTGATCCATTTGTCGTGGTCGGGATCGCTAGCCTCGGTCGCCTCGCCCTTGATATCGCCCAGTTTCAAATATCCCGCAGCCTGGGCGCTGCCCGCCGCAAGTGTGAACGCGATGATGATTGCAATAGATTTGCGCATAATGATCTCCCTTTTCGCCCGCATAGCTTGCATCAACCTAGCCCCAATCAGCGCCGGCTTGCGAGAATTTTCGCCGGTCGCTGCGTGGGAACGGCTTGTTCATTGATTTTGTTGGAGGAATACGCGGCTTGATAGGGAAACGGATAACACTGGCGGCACGGCATCAAGCCACGCGCTGCGCATTAGGGCCCGCAGGAGGGCCTTTAATTCCGGCGCGTTGTAAAGAAGCTCAATACGCCAAGGGCCGAATTGACGGCGATAAAACTGATTAATGCGATTTCTAGAACGCCCATGGTCTCTCTCCTTACCGGTGGCGTGGGCAAGCCTCGCCGCCAATGAAGGAGGATTTAGGGCTGAATTAAGAAATTCCAATGGCCCATGCGGTCACGAGCGTTCACAACCCGATGAGACAGGCTGGCGGCCCTAGTGTTGCTGGTCCCGGCGGGGCCTATTTCGAGCCCGGGGTCATGGCTTTTAAGGCGACCCGCCCGAAATCGGCGGCCATCACCAGCAAGCCAATAGCCACGCCGCGATGGATCTGTCCCGTAAGATGGTGTTGGTCCCAGGCATAATATACTACCGCTGCGAAAATAATGATTCGCACAAGGAATGTCATTGAGTAATTAACGGTCTTGGCTGCAAGGCGGCGCTTGTGTGCTTCCAGCGTTTCGTCGACCATGTTGGTTTTACGAATGCGCGAAATATCCGGCTCAAGCGTAACCGGCCTTACCGGACGCGCCTCCACTGGTTCGGCTGTATTAACAACGCCGCCGCCAGCAACCGCAGCCAGCCTGTCCAGACTGATCTGCGCCACCGGTTTTTTATCACGCAATCCCATCGCATGCCTCGCCCATTTTGCCCAACTTTACTCAAGACAAGAATTTTTTAGATCGTATGAAAGGCATGGTTCAAATTTTAACAATCTTCTGGCTCTGCGATGACAAACGGACGGTCCGCAGACCGTCCGTTTTTGGTCCCCTGTTAGGTTTTTTCCGATGCGCCGATTAGAACAGTAAAACTGCAGCGCCGGCTACGCGGCGTTTCTGGCGCCCCTGGCGGCTGGCGAACGCATGCGGTGAGCGGGCAGCACGATGACCGCACGGGTGCCGAGACCGACGGTGGAGTTCATCTTAAGCTGCGCGCCATGGGCGCGCGCGATGGCGCCGGCGAGCGGCAGGCCGAGACCCAACCCCTGCTCGGAGCGTTTGAGCGACATATCCGACTGAGCAAATGGCGCCAAAACCTGTTTCAACTGGTCGGGGGCTATTCCAGGCCCGGCATCCTTCACCATCAGCGCAAGGTCGCCCTTTTTGGTCAGCGCCGCGCCAATAATGATTTTGGCGCCGCGCGGGGAGAATTTTGCGGCGTTTTCAATCAGCTTTGAAAGCGCCCGCGCCACCAGCCGCTGGTCACAGTTGATGGTGAGGTTCGCGTCCTGAACTGTCTCAACGACTTGCGTTTGGGCAGTCGCGACAACAGCGGCGGAAATGGTTCTGGCGGCGGCGATGATATCGCCAACCGTGGTGTCCGCCTCTGCAATTGCAATCGGCCCGGAGCCAGCGTCAGAGGCAAGCAACATATCCGATATGGTATTGAGGAGCCGTTTGCCGCCATCGATGATATAGTCTGCATATTCTTTATGGAGAGGGTCGTTTTGCTGGGCGAAGCGTTCGCCCAAAAGCTGGCCGAAGCCGATAATGGCGTTGAGCGGCGTTCTGAGCTCATGGCTCATGACCGACATCAGCCCGTCTTTATATTTGGCGCCCGCCTCAGCCTGGTCGCGCGCCAGGCGCAAAGCGCGCTGATCATTGCTCGCGCGCAACACAAATTTTACCGCCTGGTTGAACAGCGTCCAGTTAATCGGTTTGGCCAGAAACGACGTCGCGCCAGCGGCAAATGCACGGTCTACCGCATCAGCGTAATCGCTTGCCGTGATAACGATAACCGGAATTTGGGCGATGGCGCGCTCGGCGCGAATAGCCCGGGTGAGTTCAAACCCGTCCATAAGCGGCATTTCAAGATCAGAAATAACCAGATCGGCGCCGTCGCTTTTCAAGATGGCGAGCGCGTCCACGCCATTTTCGGCGGTCGATACCCGATAATGCGCCGCGGTGAGCTTTTCATACGCCAACTCACGCATGATCGGATCATCATCAACCAGTAAAACCCTAGGCGCTGAGGACACAAACGAGCCCCTTTTCATAGGCAAAGGCCTCGGCATTCGGCCTGCGACAGTCATTAGTTAAGCAAAAGTTCCTTAAAAAGTGATTGCTGTCGTCCGCAGGAAAGCAAATCGCAAGCAATTTAAGCAATGACTTGTCGCAGAAGAAGGCATTCTTGGCGTCCGATTAGCGGGGCAAGGGACTTAGGTGAAAAAGCGTATCATTTCGCTGCGCAGCCGGCTTACAGCGCTGGTCATCGTCGCTATATTCGGAACGGTGGCAATCGTCGCCGTGTCTTCCGTCTTGCGCGAGGCGACGCAAAATGGCGGCGGCGAGCATGACGCGTTTGATGCGACCGCAAAAATTCTTGCGTCTGCTGTCTCAGAACCGATGGCGGCTGGCGACCGGCCGGGGACATTGAGCGCCGTTACAACGATCGCTGAAATTGCGACAATTGATTTTGCCCGTATAGATAATATGAACGGCGACGCCATTATCGAGTATGGCGCCGAAAAGCCGATAGCTGACGATGATGCAACGCATACGCGTTTTGCCAAGTTTGCCAGTTTTCTTGACGCAAAGCCGATCATCTCAACCGCGCCAATAACGCATACGGGCGAGAAGATTGGCACGCTTACAATTCACGCCGCTACACCTGGACTATATCAAAGATTCGGCGCGCTGATTTACGATGCGCTCGTGGCCGGCATCTTCGCCGGCGGCATCGGATTGTTGATCGCCCTCAAAATGCAGCGGTCAATCACCGATCCCATTCTCGCGCTTGCAGAAGTGATGGGCGAGGTTCGAAAAACCGGTGATTTTTCAATGCGCGCCGCGCCCAGTGAAAACAATGACGAACCCGGACAGTTGATTGACGCCTTTAACGATATGCTGGACCAGCTCCAGCAACGCGACGCTGAGCTTCAGGGCCATCAGCGCAATCTGAAGAAAATCGTCCACCGCAGAACCCGTGAACTTCAAACCGCCAAGGAGGTCGCGGAAGCCGCCAGCATCGCCAAGTCTGAATTTTTGGCGACCATGAGCCATGAAATCCGCACGCCCATGAATGGCATGATGGTGATGGCCGAGCTGTTGAGCAAAACCCAGTTGCCGCCGCGTCAAAAACGCTATGCGGACGTCATCTCAAAATCCGGTCAAAGCCTTCTGGCGATTATCAACGACATTCTCGACCTTTCCAAAATCGAGGCCGGCAAACTTGATCTGGAGGAAATCCCCCTGCGGCCGGTCGAGATTATCGACGATGTTGTGGCGCTTTTCTGGGAACGCGCGACAAGCAAGGGCATCGACCTTTCCGCTTATGTCGCACCATCAACGCCTGAATTGATTACCGGCGATCCGGTGCGGATCAGCCAGATCCTTTCCAACCTCGTTAACAACGCGCTGAAATTTACTGAAAAGGGCCATGTGGTTGTTTCCGCAAAGCGCTTGCCGGCCGATAGCGGCGAATGCGTTATCGAGTTTTCAGTTTCTGATAGCGGCGTCGGCATCGCTGAGGATAAGCAAAAAGCAATCTTCGAAGCGTTCTCGCAGGCCGACCAGTCAACAACGCGCAAATTTGGCGGCACCGGCCTCGGCCTTGCTATTAGCCGCCGGCTGGTTGAGGCGATGAAAGGATCGATTGGCGTTTCCAGCCGGCAAAACAAGGGCGCGCGTTTCCACTTTCGTTTTCCGGCGGAGATATTGGCGGCGCCGATGCGGCCGCGTCGCGCAGAGGATGACAAACGCGCCATCATCGCCATAGACGGTACTGCAACCCCGACGGTGTTGTCGCGTTATCTGGAAGAGGCGCGCATTTCGGCGAAGGTCATCGATCGCAACAGCCCGATCGGCGCAGATTTCGCCTATGTGGACATGATCTTTGCCGACCCGGTGTTTCTTGACGCATTCCAAAAAGCCGCCAAGGGCGCGCTCAATCAATGGGCGCCGGCGCGCATTTGCGTCAGTGAACTTGGAGATGCAGCACCGGACCGGCTATTGGCGAGCGGCGTTGCGGAGGACTTGCTTATCGCACCGCTATCGCGCCGCGAAGTCATGGATCAGATTGGCCGGATATTCGATAATAAATTACGCGGCAAAGCCGCCCTTACCTATGCAGAAGAGCCGTCCGGCATAGCCGCTATCTTCAACCGTGAACGCGTTCTTGCCGCCGACGACAGCGCGGTAAACCGCGAGGTGGTCAAGGAAGCGCTAACCCGCCTGAACCTTGTCCCGACGCTGGTCGCTGACGGCCGCGAAGCGGTCACGGCGGCGCGGGAGCGCGCCTTTGACCTGATCTTGATGGACTGCTCGATGCCGGAAATGGACGGCTTTGAAGCCACAAGGGCGATCCGAAAAATCGAGGCGCAAACCAAGCGCCAGCCGGCCCCCATTGTCGCCCTTACAGCCGATGTCGCTGGCGCCGGCGGCGGCTGGCGCGAGGCTGGTATGACTGACTATCTGACCAAGCCCTTCACCATTGAAGCGCTGTCTGATCTCATTCAAAAACATTTTGATCCGTTATCGGATGGCGCTGCGCGACCCCTGTCGTCGGACAAAGCTACGGCTCGCGGCGAACGCCGCGCCGGGCCGTTTGATCGCGCCGTGCTAGACCAGCTTGCGGCGATGCAGTCGAGCGGCTCCAACTTGCCTGAACGCGCGCTCAAGTTGTTCCAGACGCATTCGCGCGAGGCTATGGCGCGGCTCAATGATAGTACGCAAACGGACCGTTCCGGAATTGCCAAGGCCGCTCATGCACTGAAATCCATGAGCGTGAATGTCGGCGCCGTAAGGTTGGCGCAAGCCTGCGCTGATATTGAAGAAAACGCGATGGCCGGCGCCTCGCTCGGCGAGATCGCAACGCTGGTCAATATTGCCGGTCAAAAATTTCGCGAAGCACAAACGCACCTGCCTAAGATGCTCGATTATTATGCGCGCAATGCAGCCTGACCGGCGCCTGGCGAGCAGAATTTAGTGAATCCGGATTGACAGGCGCGCGCAGCCAATGATGCGGATGGCGTCATCGGCAAAGACGGTCTCATAGCGGTCTTCGCTGGAGGCCGGTTCAAATCGCGGCGGCCCCTCGCGCCAGCGGCGCAATACCGGATCGCCCGCAACCGAAGCGAGACAAAAGACGCCGTCATTGGGTGCATTATCGCCGTAATCGATCACCACCAGCGTGCCGATTGGAAACACCAGATTGACCGCCTCGTCTTCCATAAAAACGCCGAACATTTTTGGCGAGCCGGCGGTGACCGGAATATAGTCCTCGGCCATGGTGTGCGGGTCCGCCGTTATATCAAGCGCCAGCAGCGCGGCGGAGCGAAAGCTGATCACCGGCACATGTTGCACCGGCCGGCGTAAGTAGGCGGCCGCGGCATGCTTGTCGCTCTCGCCGACCGAGCGGTCGCCGGCGGCGAGCCAGTCGAGCGGGGATTCCAGCGCCGCGGCGAGCTTTGCCAGCATCATCCGCCGCGGGTCATGCAGCCCGCTCTCCCAATTGGCGATCGCCGGCTGGCTAACGCCCAAACGCCGCGCCAGGTCAGCCTGGCTCATGCCGGATGACTTTCGCGCCTGGCGAATTCGCTCGCCAATCGACCGGGCCCGTTCAAATTGTTCGACGTTGCTCATTGCGCCCTCAAATATAAGTTTAACTTATATCATTTCTGAGTTTTACGCGATAAAATTCTCAAAGCAACCAATACATACTAAGAAACCAAGGGTTTCTGGGTAAACTAAGGGGTATAAAAAAATGCCACAATGGTCTTGAAAAAATCAGATTTCCTTATATTCTCCACTCAGTAGCAGTAGTTCAATGAAACATCGGGGTAGTCTATGGCTGACCAGTGTGATCGTGACGGCGCTAGCCGTCTTGCCACGAGAATCCAGG
>JAADIQ010000124.1 GCA_013151255.1 Alphaproteobacteria bacterium | reverse complement strand
GCCCGTGTTTGTCCTTAAATTTCTGATGCTTAGCGGGCGTATCTTTGGACACGCCAACGACAACGGCGCCGGCGCGTTTAAACTTTGCGATGCCTTCAGAAAAGCCGATCGCCTCTTTTGTGCAGCCGGGCGTGTCGTCCTTGGGGTAGAAATAAAGCACGACTTTTTTGCCCTTAAGGTCTTTAGATGCGATTTTATCGCCGTCGCCGGTTTCCATCGAAAAAGCCGGCGCTCTGGCGCCGGGTTCGAGATTTTTGGCCATAGGGTGTCCTTGAAAAATTGAATTTGAGCAGCGCACAATATCCGGCTTTCGAAATTCCACTAGAGCAAAATCCGACCGTTCCGGTCGGGATGTTTGCTCTAGAATCTCAGTTGGTCGCATTTTCTGCGCCCAACCGGTATCCACTTGGTCGGAAAATGCTCCAGAGCGGCGCTGCTCTTGCAGCAAGTCAATTTGGTAGGTACGCCTATGGGCTCGGACGTTTTTGAGGGGGCGGGCGTCTAGGTATATTTGGGTGCAGTAACAGGGCGGCCGGCAACGGCCTGGTATCGATATGAGAAAACGCGCTGCGAAAGCCGGTCTCATTGTTATCGAGGTCGCCGCTATCGCAATCGCCGTTGTTGCCGCTGGCGCCGCCTTTCTGTTCTGGCGGCTGGAGAGCGGTCCCGTTTCTCTGTCGATTTTCAAACCAAGCATTGAGTTTGCCGTTCAGGCCCGCCTGCCGGAAGGCTATCGCTGCGAGGTTGGGACGATCAAGCTTGCCCGCCAGGAAGGCAAGGGCGCTTATGTTATCCGCCTGAGCGGTATACAGATTATTGACGATGAGGCCAATGAGGCGGCCAGCGCATCCGAAGTTGGTTTGACCTTTGCGCTGGGCGATTTTTTTACCGGGGAAGTTGGCCCGCGCATGATTGTCGCCAGCGGCGCGAAATTTCGCGTTATTAGAAACGCTGAGCAAAATGTGGAATTGCCAGCGGTGCGCAGCGGCGCCAGAAAATCTCTGTTTTCGCGTCTTTCCTCATTGCTTGATCGCAGCATCTTCAACCACGCATTTGAAAATGCAGAAATGACCGATGCAGAGATCACATTCGTTGATATCGCATCGGGCCGTTCCTGGATGACGCGCGATGCCAGCGTTGTGATCACAAGACAGGCTGGTGGATTATCAGCAACTATCGGCGGCGCTATTGAGACCGGCGGCGCGCCGGCATCCATCACCGTCAACGCGGATTATAGCGAAAACAGCGGCGTGATTACGCTGGATATAGACGGCGCTAATTTTCCCATCGGCGATATTTTGAGCATGTTCTACGGTGAGCACGCCGCCATTATTGATGCGCCGGTTTCCGGCGCCGCGGTGATTTCCCTGACGGAGAGCGGCGATGTTTTGGCGTCAAATTTTGTCGCGCGGCTGGAGGGGGGGTATTTACGGCTGGGGCCGACGCCGACACCGGTCAAATTCATCGAATGGGAATCGCAATTTGATCCGGCAAAGAACGAATTTATTATCGAGCGTTTCGCGTTTGATGTGAATGGCAGCAGCGGCGCGCTTAACGGGGCGGTTAACCTCCAGTTCGGCGATGATGTTCGCAAGCCCGAATGGGTTGGGTTTGACCTTAAGGGCGAGGCGGTGACGCTCAATATTCCGAGCCGAATGCGCGCGCCGCTATTGATTGACAATGCAGCGGTCTCGGGCGGCTATCATGTTGCCGAAAGGCGTCTTGACCTTAGCGATATTGCGCTGTCCTTGCTGGATGTTACGGCAGGCGGGAACTTCTCCATGTCATTTCCGCGTGCGGACGAAAGCGGCGCCATGCCATCGCCCGGCGTTGATGCGGCAATCAAAATTGACGGCGCGCTGGACCCTGAGCGTTTGCTAAAGCTGTGGCCGTTGGGCATGGCGATGGGCGCGCGCGACTGGGTTGAAGACCGTATGGAAGCGGCGGTGATTGAAAACATCAACGCTGAAATGGCGCTGGCCGAGGGCGCTGTGGTTAAAGGCCGCCCGGTTCCTGACGAAGCGTTGACAGTTAGCTTTGATATTCATGGCGCCAAGGCGTATTTCGTCAAACAAATGACACCGCTTACTGTCGGCGTCGGCAGCGGCGTTTTGCGCGGGAACAGTTTTCTATTGAAAGCAACCAGCGGGCGGGTTGGCGCGGTGGCTATTTCTGAGGCGGAAGTTGAGTTTCCTGTGTTCACGCCAAAATGGCAGCCGACTTATATTCGTTTTCTGGCGACGGGAAAGTCTGAAGACATGCTCGGCGTGCTTGACCAGGAGCCGATGCGTCTGATGTCGAAAATCAACCTCAAACCGGATCAGTTTCATGGCAAGGCGCGTGCGCGCATCGAAATCATGCGGCCCAATAAGCGCGATGTCCCGACGCAAGATTATCGCTATAGCGGCAAGGCGAGCTTTGAGGCGATGCGGATTACCGGGATTAGCGGAGACGCAGAGCTTACCGATGCGAAGGGCCGCATTGATCTGAAACCGCGCTCGGTGATGATCACCGCCGAGGCGCGGCTTTCGGACGCCCCGATTGATATCGTCTGGCGGCAGAATTTCTTTGAAGAGGATGGCCCGTCAAGTTTTTCGATTGCCGGAACGGTGGATTCCTCGACCGGCGATCTGTTCGGTATTTCCTCGCGCCAATATATTCGCGGGCCCGTAACCTTTACGGCAAACGCGCTTGGTAAAATTGGAAATTTTGAAACCCTTGAGGCGACGGCGGATTTTGCGAATGCGGTTTTGACAATTGATGCGCTGGATTGGCGCAAACCTGAGGGCGCGCCGGCCATCGGGGCGGTTCGCGCAAAGTTTTCAGACGGGGGCGTTGATATCGAAAACATCGAACTGAATGGCGACGGCGTTGCTATCGCCGGCAGTCTTCAATTCAAAGACGGCGCGTTGGCGAGTGCGGCGTTTCCGCAATTTGAACTGAAAGACGCCGCCAGCCTCAACCTTTCCGCCGAACGCAAACCCACGGGCGAGTTTGCTGTGACGGCGATCGGCGACTTCTTGCTGGCGGCGCCGATATTGGAGCAGCTGGTTGGCGGCGCCAGCGGCGGCGCCAATGCCGGCGGAGCAAATGACGATGGCGCTGCGCTGAATTGGGGGCCGGGATTGTTCCTCACCGCGCGCATCGACAAGATGCGCATGCGCGAGAATGTCGACTACAATAATGTTAGCCTCGATCTTTGGCGCGACGCAACGACGCTGCAAGCGTTGGACTTGACTGCGTTCTCCGCTGGCGGCGCGCCGTTGAAGGTGGTGCTGTCGCACACCGGCGAAGACGAGGGGCCGGGCCAGTCGATTGAGGCGCGCACCAGTGCGTTGGGCGAAATGCTAAGAGCGGTGTTCGGTTATAAATCGATTAGCGGCGGTGAGGGCTCGATGCAGATCGGATTCGCCGCGCCCGGCCGCGACGGATTGTTTGGCGTGATCGAAGCGCAAAACCTTCATGTCGTTGATGCGCCTTTACTAGCAAGATTATTCTCGGTCGGGTCCTTTGAAGGCCTCGCCGATTTGCTCAATGGCGAAGGCATCGATTTGTCCAACGTCTATGGCGAGTTCGATTTAACCGACAATGTTCTTTCCATCGATAAATTTCGCGCCACCGGTTCGTCGGTAGGGTTTACGGCGGCCGGCGACATTGAAATCTATGATGGCGGCGCGGTGAAACTTAATGGCGCTGTTGCGCCGGTTTACCAGATTAATTCCATTTTAGGGAACACGCCAATTATTGGCGATCTGTTTGTCGGCAAGAAAGGCGAGGGCGTGCTTGCTCTGTCTTACAGCATCTCCGGCGATCGCTCGGCTCCGGACGTGTTTGTGAACCCGCTTTCGGCGCTGACGCCGGGTATCTTCCGCAACCTGTTTGGACCGCAGCGGCCGGCAAACGATAATGCGCCGGTGTCGCAATCTGAACAATCGCCTGCTGACGATGGCGATCCGCTGCCTGCGGACGCAACATCCAATCCGTAATCAGACGATGTTGATGATCGCGTGTTTTTTCTTGCCGATGGAAAGCTTGACGGCCCCGTCGATTATGTCGCCGGGCGCGAGGGTGCGCTCCTCGCCAACCGGCTGATCGTTTATCTTCAAGGCGCCCGCTTTAATGTGCCGGCGCGCTTCGCCTTTTGAGGCGCACAGGCCTGCGGTCAAAAACTGGTCGATAATAGCCGCGCCGGCTTTGATATCCGCGCCGCTGAGCTGAATGGTCGGCAAGTCGCCGCCAGCCCCGCCTTTTTCAAATGTCTCCTGCGCAGTCGCGGCTGCCCGCGCAGCGGCCTCGCGGCCATGCAACATCGCGGTCGCCTCGCTCGCCAGGATTTTCTTTGCGTCGTTGATTTCCGCACCCTCAAGCGCGCCAAGCCGGCGCACTTCGTCCATCGGCATGGTTGTAAACCGCGCCAGCATGGTCGCCACATCGGCGTCTTCGACATTGCGCCAATATTGCCAGTAATCATATGGCGAAAACATATCTGCGTTGAGCCACACGGCGCCGGCTTCGGTCTTGCCCATCTTCTTGCCCGACGCCGTCGTCAAGAGCGGCGTTGTCAGACCGAACACCTCAACCCTGTCTTTGCGCCGGCACAGTTCAACCCCGTTGACAATATTGCCCCACTGGTCAGAGCCGCCGAGTTGCAGCGTGCAGCCGATGCGGTTGTAGAGCGCGTGAAAGTCATAGGCTTGCATCAGCATGTAGTTGAATTCAAGAAATGTCAGCGGGCTCTCGCGGTCGAGGCGCAGTTTGACGCTGTCGAAAGTCAGCATGCGGTTGATGGTAAAGTGAACCCCGTAATCGCGCAGGAACTCAACATAGCCGAGCTTAGACAGCCAATCGTCATTATTGACCATCATCGCTTCTTGCGGGCCGTCGCCGAAGTTCAAAAACTGCTCGAACACGCCTTTGATTGAGGCGATATTTTCGTCAATCTCCGCATCCGATAGCAATGTGCGCTGCGTATCCTTGCCCGACGGATCGCCAACCTTGGTGGTGCCGCCGCCCATCAGCGCAATCGGCCGGTGCCCGGTCTGTTGCAGCCAGTAGAGTAGCATAATCTGGATCAGGCTGCCGGCATGGAGGCTTTTGGCGGTCGCATCAAACCCGATATAACCGGTGAGAACGCTGGCGGCGGCCTTCTCGTCAAGGCCTTCAAGGTTGGTGCCTTGCGCGATAAAGCCGCGCTGGTCCAGCGTGTTCAGGAATTCAGATTTGAAAGACATTTGCCTGGCTTGGTTTGGGTGCGAATGAGGCCTTGCCCGCGTCTAGCATGGCGTGCGCGGATTTCCAATTCTTCATGCGGTGATGGGAAGCTTACGGTTTGCGTTAAAAAAGCCTTCAGACAATTTCGCGACTCTTGGTATGCAAATTCGAGCCTAACTTGTGGACCCTGCCGATGACTGAAACTTTGACTGCAATTGGACTGATGAGCGGCACCTCGCTGGACGGCATTGATGCGGCGATTATCACCACCGATGGCGAGAATATAGTCGAGACCGGCGCGGTGATGCACCAACCTTACAGCCGCGATCTCAAAATCTGGGTCCGGCGGGCGATCAAGGCGGCGCTGGAAGGGCGCGACGGTGCGGCGGAGATTGGCAAGGCCGCGGGCGAGGTGACCTACGCGCATGTCAGCGCGGTGGCGGCGCTGTTGGAACAGGCCGGGCTCACGCGGCAGAATATCGATGTCATCGGTTTTCATGGCCAGACCATCCTCCATCGTCCGCCGCGCAATGGCGGCAGTCTCGGGCGGACGTGGCAGCTCGGCGATGGCCGGGTGCTGGCTGATGAGACCCGTATCGATGTCGTCGGTGATTTTCGCAAAGCCGATGTCGCCGCCGGCGGGGAGGGCGCGCCGTTTGCGCCGATCTATCATCGCGCGCTGGTGGCGGCGATGGCGCCGCCGCGCCATCACGCGGTCGGCGTTATAAATCTCGGCGGCGTTTCCAACATCACCTATGTGCCGCGCGGCGCGCGCGGGATTGATCTTGTGGCTTTTGATTGCGGGCCCGGCAACGGGCTTGTCGATGAATGGGTCGAGTTAAAAACCGGTGAGGCGATGGACGAAGGCGGCAAGCTCGCCAGCGCCGGCGAAGTGAATGACGAAGTGCTGCGGATGATGTTGCTCGCGCCCTATTTGCGCCGCCACCCGCCCAAATCTCTCGACCGCTATGACTTTAAACTAGACTTGGTGATGAAGCTAACGCCGGAAGACGGCGCGGCGACGCTGACGGCGTTTACCGCGGCCTGCATTGAAAAGTCGGAGCGGTTTTTGCCGGAACCGGTTGGCGAATGGGTTGTCTGCGGCGGCGGACGGCACAATCCGGCGATGATGGCCGCGCTTGGCGAGCAGCTTCGCGCGCCGGTGAAGTCAGCCGAAGACGTGGGCTGGCGCGGTGACGATCTTGAGGCGGAGTGTTTTGCTTACCTCGCTGTGCGCAGCTTAAAAAAGCTGCCGCTGAGCTTTCCAAACACCACGCGCGCACCAGCGCCGATGCGCGGCGGCGTTTTTTATCGTTCGCCCATCTGATAAACGGGCCTCTGTTTGTTAAAGCGCGACGTCGACGCCAACCCAGAAAGTCCGCGGCAGTCCCGGCCGCAATCCGGCGGGTTGGTCGGCGGCGATATAGACTTCGTTGAAAAGGTTTTCGACTTTGCCGCGAAGTTTTACGCCGTCAAAAATTTCCACATATCCGGAGAAATCAAAAACCGTATGCGCATCAAGCCGGTCACTGGCGGCGATTGCGCCTTGCCCGGCGACGGTGCGCCGCTGCGATTGGTAAAACATGGCGATCTCGCCGCCCCAATTTTCGTCTTCGAGGCCGGCGGTTAAAAACAGCTGATGCCGCGCCACATAAGGGAGCTCATCGCCGGCAATGACATCGTCCCAGGGGCCGAATGTGGAATTGAACGAAGTTTTAAACTCCGCGTCGGTGAGCGTGTAAACCGCTGATAAGGGGATGTTGAACGGCGTGTCGATCCAGGCGCTCGCGTCGGTTTTGGCGACCAGCTCCAGCCCATAAACATCAACCGCGCCGCCGTCGAACTGATCGCCGATAAGGCAATTGCCGCCGGTGGAATCGGTGCAGGTGCCGAGCAGATTTTGATAATTGTTGTAAAACCCAATCGCTTCAACGCTTGCAGGCCCATTCGCCCAGCGAAATCCGCCTTCCCAATTGGTTGATTTTTCCTCGCTCGATTGGGCGTTGCCGGGCGATGGCGGGGCGAAGCCCTTATAGACGCCGCCGAGCACGGATAGTTGATCGGTGAGGTCATAGACGACGCCCACCGCCGGTGAGACGGCGGTCAGGGAATTCTCGCGCGTTGAAAGGTTTGCGCCGGTCCGGGCCGGGTCGTTTGTTCCAAAGTCGCGGCGCTCAAGGTCGATCGCTTCAATCCGCACGCCAATGGTGGCGTGGAGCCGGTTCCAGTCGAGATTGTCCTGCACGAAAATCGCAACGGCTTCGCCGGTTTGAATACGGTTGGAATCTGAGCCCGGCGGGTTAATGCTGGTGCGGATCAACGCGCTATTGTCAGCGCGAAAGTTCTCGAAATTCTGGAACCGGTCAACCTCATCCTTATGCCAGCGCACGCTGGCCTCGAGCGTGTGATCGATGGCGCCGGTTTTGGTCTGGTAGGTCAAGGTGCCCTGTACGCCGTTGGCATAATATTGGCGCGCATTGTTACGTATGGCGAGCGCATCGTCGGGGCCGATGAAACCGGGCGCGCCGACCAGATTTTCAAACTCCGCCGCGAACATAGCCGGGTCGGCGAGCACCGTTGAGATTGATACGCCCAACACGCGCTCAAGCTTGAACCAGTTCCGCTCAAATTCCGTACGATAGGCGATGACGTCAAGCGTCAGGCTGGGCGTGAATTCCGCCGAATAGCTAAGCTGAAACGTTTCATGCTTGCTGTTGAAAACATCTTCCTGGGAGGCGTTATAGCGGCGAGTAGGATTGGCGGCGAAGTCCGCGCGGGTAAGGCCAAGGTAGGTTTCATTCGATGTTTGATCGGAATACTGATATTTAAATTCCAGGCTTTGCGGAAAGGCGGCGCCGTCTTTGGTAAACAGGCCCGCCTTGATCACATAATCGGAAATATCAAAACCGGTAGCCCCGCCGGCGTCGATTTCTTTAAAGCCGTCGCTTCGGTACTGAAATGTCTCAATTAGAATGCCGGCGTCGAAGGCGCCCGCATCGCCGCGCCCGCCAGTCCATGCATGCAGGCGCCGGCCATCGTTGCTGCCATAAAGAAGCTGCGCCTTTGCTGACCATTCCTCGGGGATTGGCGTGGAGAAAAGGTTGATTGCGCCGCCGGTTGTGCGCGGCCCGTATTTTACAACGCCCGTGCCCTTGGTCACCTCAACAGCGTTGATGCGGCCGGTATAGGGGAAGTAATAGGCCGAGGGCGCAGCATATGGCGCCGGCGCAATCGGAACGCCGTCCTCCATAATGCTAATCCGCGCGGAGCGATCTGAACCGGAACCGCGAAGGCCGATATTCGGCCGCAGCCCATAACCGTCCTCTTCTTGAATGTTGAGGCCCGGCGCCCGGCGCAGCGTTCTTAAAATATCCGTATAGGACTGTTTTTCGAGCGTTGCCGCGTCGATATAGGTGATCGCCCCCGGCACTTCGTTGAGCCCGCCGGCGGACCCGAAAACCGTGATTTCGTCAATCACCGAAAAGGCGATGTCGAACTTCTGTTCAGCGTCCTCGCCTCGGGCGGGGCTGAGCGCCGCCATCAAAGCAACAAGGCTCGCTACGCCAGGATAGTGTGTTCTCAACATGCCTTTTTCTCACCGGACGTTCGTCGCGTTAGTTGCGAATGATTTGCAATTACAGCTTTGCTAGCGATAGTGAGAATGACTGTCAATTGCAGTTTTGCCGCAGGGAGGAATACTGAACCTCTGGCCGACGCCTTTTAGGTTTATCCCTTTGCTTGTCCGCGCCCGATGACATTGGCGCTCAACAGGATTACATCCGCATCAAGGCGACTGGAAAGGGCGCAAAATGTCCGGAAAACTGAGCACAGAGGCGCGGGCCCGATTTTTTGCGGACCACCCCGGCTGGACTGCCGTCGAAGGACGCGATGCCGCAGCAAAGACCTTCAAATTTGCCGATTTCAACGCCGCCTTCGGGTTTATGACGCGGGTCGCCATCGCCGCCGAAAAGGCCGACCATCACCCGGAATGGTCCAATGTCTACAACAAGGTGGACATCACACTCGCCACCCATGACGCTGGCGGGCTTACAGAGCGCGACGTTGCGCTTGCTGATTTCATCGAAAAGGCCGCAAATGGCGCCTAAGCTGGGCCTTAACGACGAATTGCCACATTCCGGCCCCGGCGGCGCCTTCTATGCGCCCGGCGCAATGCATAGTAAGAAATTGAAATCACACGAGGGTTGAAAATGGCGACGATCGCACTGGTCGATGATGACGAAAATATCCTGACCTCCATCTCTATGGCGCTGGAGAGCGAGGGACATATTGTAAAAACCTTTGAGGACGGCGCCGCCGCCCTTGATTATATCAATGCAACGCCGCCTGATCTGATTGTCTCGGATATTAAAATGCCGACCATGGACGGGATGGAGCTGCTTCGCCGGGTCCGTCAGACCTCGAACCTGCCGTTGATTTTCCTCACCTCGAAGGACGAGGAAATTGACGAGGTGCTGGGCCTCACCATGGGCGCTGACGATTATGTTAAAAAACCGTTTTCGCAACGCTTGTTGATGCAGCGGGTGAAAACCCTTCTGCGCCGCGCTCAGGCGGACGAAACGCCGTCTGCGGAGGAAGAAAAGAAAATTCTCCGGCGCGGCAATCTGGTGCTGGACCCGATGCGGCACTCATGTGTGTGGAAAGACCAGGCCGTTATCCTGACGGTAACGGAATTTCTAATCCTGCACGCCCTGGCGCAGCGGCCCGGTTTTGTGAAAAGCCGCGACCAGCTGATGGATGCGGCCTATGACGATCAGGTTTATGTGGACGACCGCACCATCGACAGTCATATTAAACGCGTACGGAAGAAGTTTCGTGTTGTCGACAAGGAGTTCAACGCCGTCGAAACGCTTTATGGCGTCGGGTATAAATACAAGGAAGACTAATCGGCCATGACCGGAGAGGGCGGCAAGGTGCGCAAACGCCGCGCAAGAGTGGCGTTGTCACGGCTGACGGTCACCATCGTCTTCGCCAATCTTATCGGCCTGGTGATCTTGCTAATCGGCTCGTTCGCGCTGACGCAATATCGCGACGGGCTGGTTCAGGCCAAGCTCGAAGGCGTGCGCGCGCAGGCGCAAATCATCGCCGACGTTCTGGCGCAGGTAGCGATTGACGAAAGCTCCTGCCAGCCGGTCGATGAAGCCGACATTGCCCGCCTTGGTGAAGAAACCGCCCTGTGCTCGCTGGCGCTCAGCCAGACCGATGTGCGCGAGGTGTTCAACCGGGTGTGGGACAGCTTTGAAGGCCGGGTGCGGATTTTCAATGCACCGCAGACCTTTGAAGACCCGCCGGTCTCGGATGCCGATGCCCTGCTGATCGAAGATGTTGTCTTGCGCGAAGATAAAATCGTCACCGAAGAGCTGCCGCCGATTGATCAGAAGGGACAGCGACGCTCGTTCAGTATGGATGGGGTTGGGTATTCGATTGTACGGTTTTTCTCCAGGGATTACCGTGATCAGGCGTCGCGGCGCACGATAGAAGCGGAACTCAACCAAGCCTTGTCATCCTCGCCCTTTGCCGAAGACCGCGGCGCCGCCTCGGTTCGTGTCAATGAAGAAGGCGAGCTGGTTGTCTCGGTGACGGTGCCGATCCGCCGGGTGCAGGCGATTTACGGCATGGTGACGGCCGAAAGCGGCGGCATCGACACGCTGGTTGAGGATGCGCGCGTCGCTATCTTACCGTTTTTCGGCTTGGGCGTTGCTGCGGCGATTTTGTCTTCACTGTTGCTGACCGCGATGATCGCCCAACCCATTCGTCAATTGGCGATTGCCGCTGACAAAGTTCGCGAAGGGATTGCCGCGACGGGGCGCGTGCGCATTCCTGACTTTACAAAACGCCGCGACGAAATCGGCGAACTCTCCGGCTCGCTAAAGTCGATGACGGCGGCGATTTATGCGCGCATTGACGCGATTGAGAGTTTCGCTGCCGATGTGGCGCATGAATTAAAGAACCCGCTGACCTCCATTCGCAGCGCCTCGGAGACGCTTGAATTTGCCAAAACGCCGGAGCAGCAGGCCAAGTTGATGCAAATCATCCAGAACGATGTCGCCAGAATGGACCGGCTGATTACCGATATTTCCAACGCCTCGCGGCTAGACGCTGAGCTTGCGCGCGAGACCCGCGAGGCGGTGGATTTGACGCGGCTGATCGGCGATATCACGGCGATGTATGGCGAGACCGCAAAACCGGGTACAGCCAAAGTCGAGTTTCGCGACCCCATTCAGGCGGTCTATGTGCTTGGCAACCCGACCGCGCTCAGCCAGGTGGTGCGCAACCTGATTGATAATGCGCGCTCCTTCAGTCCGCCGGAAGGCGTGGTGCGGGTCATCCTCGAAGCGCCGACCCAGCGCGAGCATTTGACCCGCATCATTGTCGAGGACGACGGGCCGGGCATCCCGCCGGATAATATCGAATCTGTTTTCAAGCGATTTTACACCAAACGCCCGAAAGGCGCGGTTTTTGGTAATAATTCCGGCCTTGGGCTGTCGATCTCCCGGCAGATCATTAATTCCCATGGCGGGCGTGTCTATGCGGAAAACCGGCTGGAAAACCCGGGCGATCCTACTGCCGGCCCGCGCCGCGGCGCGCGGTTCATCGTCGAGCTGCCTACGGATTGAATCCGCTGATTTTAGTAGACATATTATAATACAACCGCACGATAAGATGAGCGGTGTTGATTCGGGATTGTTGAATGATTGGACTGGTCGTTGTCACCCATGGACGGCTCGCAGAGGAATTCCTCTCCGCGGCGGAACATGTCGTCGGCCCGCAGGAAATGGTCAGAGCCGTTTCCATCGGGCCCGATGACGATATGGAAAAGCGCCGCCAGGATATTCTTGACGCCGCGAAGGAGGTCGATAGCGGCGAGGGGGTTATCATCCTTACCGATATGTTTGGCGGCACGCCGTCCAATCTGGCGATTGCGGTGATGGAGAAAGCCAATGCTGAGGTTGTCGCCGGGGTTAATCTGCCGATGCTGATAAAGCTGGCAACGGTTCGGGCCGATGGTGATCTCGATGAGGCGGTCAAAGCGGCGCATGATGCCGGGCGCAAATATATCAATGTCGCCTCGTGGGTTCTTTCCGGCGAAACACCGGATTAGGAACCAGAGGTGAGCGAACAAACGGCGACAGCCAGCGCTAAAATCATCAACAAGCTCGGCCTTCATATCCGCCCGTCGCGGCATTTTTCATCACTGGTAAGGTCGTGGGACGCCATCGTCACTGTCCGCAATCAAGGCCGCATGGCGGCGGGCGATTCTCAACTCGATTTGTTAATGTTGTTGGCGAACGAGGGCACGGTTCTTGAAATATCGGCCACCGGCCCGCAAGCAAGCGAAGCGGTTAATTCACTGGTCAAGCTGATTGAGGACCGTTTCGGCGAACGCGAATAAGTCTCGCAATGGCCTATTTGCTCTTTTGATCTCGTTTTTGACGCTTCAATTCGGCGCGCATGCGTTCTATCTCTACACGTTCTTGTTCGAGCGCAATTTGAGCTTCCTCCAGCGCCTGCTCGCGAAGCGCCAGCATTTCTTCGCGGTCGAAACGAGCATCTTTCATCGCTTCGGCGCGCTCACGTTCAACTTCGCGCATCTCGCGTTTACGTACGTTCCGGGCGCGTTTGATTTCTATTTTTATCTCCCGTTTCGCACGGGCGGTTTCGCGAATGACCTCTTCCTTAATTCGGCGGATTTCTGCGCGGTCTTTGTCGCTCAGCTTAAAAGCCTCGCCGAGAGACGCGATTTCAGGCATCACAATGTTCAATTCATCAAGGCCGGCGAATTGAAAATCCAAATCGCCAATGGTGTCTGCAAAGTCTTCAAACACCGTTTGGGCGTCAGACTCTAATTCATCGAAGTCAAAATCGAACTCGCCTGATGTGGAAAGGGCTCGGAATTCCTGAAATTGTTCGCGAAGGCGTTCTTCTATTTTCGCACGCTTGCCGGCGAGCCTTTTTTCCAGTTTTTCATCCAGGCTGTGATTGTGGTTGGCGCGAACGCGGACGACATAAGGCGCAGTCTCGTTTGGTGATACTAGCCGAGGCGGCTGTGCGATGATCGCCGGCGCTGGCGACACCATGACTTTGCGAGAGGGCTTCAATGCGGCGTGCGGCTTTGGCGCCGGCAGAGGCGCCGTGGCAATAACTGGGGCGGGGTCGATATTGAGACCATCCTGCAACACCTCAAAGTGCAAATGCGGGCCGGATGATTTGCCTGTGGAGCCGACAGTTCCAATCACGTCGCCCGCATCGACGCGGTCGCCTTTTTTAACAACATAGCCGTCAAGATGAGCGTAGCGAGTGACCAGACCGTGGCCATGGTCAATGACAACGACGTTGCCCCAGGAGGTTTGTCCTTTATAGCGCTTTGTAGCCGCGACGACTTTGCCGCCGCCTGCTGCACGAATTTTCGTGCCGCGCGGGGCTTTGATGTCAACGCCTTCATGGGTTTTGCGCTCGCCGCCGAGAAGCTTGCTCTTCTTGCCAAATTCAAACGTGACTTCACCGTCTAGCGGCGACTGCGGCAGCGCTTCTTCCGGCGGTTTGGGCGCCACCGCAAGTGCGGCTTGGGCGAAGGCGAGCCCGGTTGCTGCAACAATGCTCAGCACAAGGCCGGTTTTGTTCGCTGCGCCAAGCAATGGCGCGCCGCCGGTTTTTGACAGGATGGCGTTAAGGCGTTCGCGCCGTGAGCGTTTATCGAACGGCGTGAACGATGGCACCAGTGCGTGGTCGCCGCGCGGCGCGCCGGCGGCAAAGCGCAGGCCCTCAACGAAGCATTGCGCATATTGACGCCGATTGGCGCCGCGGGAAATCACCAGCGCATCGGCGGCCTGTTCAGCGGCGAGATTAGCGCGCGCGGCGATGTGGTGAACGAACGGGTTAAACCAGAACACCGCTTTGACGATTGTAATAAAGGCAAACAGCCAAGTGTCGCCGCGTTTGATATGCGCCATCTCGTGTGCGCCCATAAGAATGGCGTCCTTGACGCTCACGCGGTCCAGCAACGACATCGGCATTAAGATGACAGGTCGGAAGAAGCCGTGGACGCAGACTGAACTGACCGCATCGGTGAATGCATAGCGCGGCGTGCGGACGAGCCCCATGCGTTGGCGCCATTGCTCAAAGCCTGCATCAATATCGGGCTCATCGACTTCATAGGCAAAACGCACGCGGTATGAAAACCAGATCAACCTGACCGCGCCGAGCATAGCGAATAGAATAAACCCGTAAAAATAGAGGCCGGCTACAGTGGTGAGAATTTCTGTGAGGCTCATCGCCGGGCTTTGTTGCGCGAGCGTAGTGGTTATTGGCGTGGCGGGGGCATAATTTGCGGCAATTGACGGGGCGTTCATCGGCGGCAGCGGCGCCGGGTTTCGTAATGACAGGCCGAACGCGGCGGCGACCGGCGCCAATAAAGCTGGAAGCGCAGCAATCAAAAGCGCGCTGGGCCAGAGCGCGCCAGCCATCGACGATGCGTCGTTGTTATGAAACCGGGAAGCAATCAGAAAGACGATTGGCGCCCAGACGACTGATGCAAGCAGGCAGTAGAAAAACGGTTCAATCAGCGACGCCATCATTCATCCTCCCATTTGCTGAGCGCGGTTTCGAGTAGCTCGTCTTCGGAAAGCAGTTTGGAGTTTGCAAAAAAAGCCGCCGTTGGCGCGCCGTCGAGTTCAAGCACGCGTTTGGAAAAGTCCGAGATCATGCGGCCAAGCAATGCGACCTTGCCGACCTCCGCCTCATAAATATTCACCCCGTCAATCGGCGTTTTGGAAACCAGCCCCTTATCGGTCATGCGCTCCAGAACGGTGCGCACCGTTGAGTAGGACCAGTCAAACTGTTCGGTGATATCGGTGTGGATTTGCCGGGCGCTCAAATCAGTTGATCGCCATAGCAGTTTTAAAATCGCCAATTCCGGTTTTGTCGGATTATCAGAAATTCGCTCGCCCATCGCAGCATCCAGCCATTGGTTTAGCGGGGCGGCGAATAGCCAGCTGGCCGACCCCCTGTTACAACTGTCGCAAAACTACCCTAATGCGACAGCTGTAGCAAGAGCCGCGGCGCAATCAGACCCGCAAAGCGACCGAGCGAACGGTTTGCGCGATGAGCCGCCCTGATGGAGACAGTGATTGCCGTTAAATCCGCTCCAGAGCGCCGGCCAATCGCTCCAGATCCGCCGGGGTCGACAGGCGGTGGTCGCCGGCTTTGGTGAGGGTGATGTCGATATTGTCGGAGGCCATCAGCTCGGCAAATTCAACCGCGTGCCGCCATGGCACCGACGCGTCCTGCATGCCCTGAAGGATGTGCACCGGGCAGGCAATCGCGATGGGCCCAGTCATAACCAGATGGCGGTGGCCGTCATCGAGCAGTTTTTTGGTGATGATTTCCGGCTCGTCATAGTCGCCCGGAAGTTCCAGCCGTCCCTCGCGCTCGATTGTCTGGCTCTGCTCCTCGGAGAAATTCGGCCGCATAAGCTTCTCGGTAAAATCCGGGGCCGGGGCGATGAAGACGATGCCGGCAATGCGCGCCGGTCTTTGGAGTGCGAGCAACGCAGCCACCCATGCGCCCATCGACGAGCCCACAAGGATTTGCGCGCCGTCGGTCAGCGCGTCGAAAGCGGTGAGCGCGTCTGCGGCCCATTCGCCGATGCAGCCGTCTTCAAACCGGCCGGATGATTCTCCATGGCCGGAATAGTCAAACCGCAAAAATGCGCGGGTGCGGCGTTGCGCCCATTGGTCGAGAAATCCGGCTTTGGTTCCAAGCATGTCGGAGCGAAACCCGCCAAGCCAAACGATTCCCGGCCCGCCGCCTTCACGGCGGCGATAGGCGATCTGCCCATGCGGGCCGTCGATCATGTCGGGAGGCTGATTTTCCATGCGGTTATCGACCATTTCGTGCTTACTATCGCAAGTATGGAAGACACCGAATCGCCGACATTTGCATCCCCTTGTGCGCTCGAAAATCCGCATATGCGCGCCGGGTTCGGTCGCGTCTCATGACCCGGCGCCATCATACCATCCTTCAGGTTGTGCCGCGGCTGGATAGCGGCGGCGCGGAGCGCACCACGCTGGAAATCGCCGGCGCCATTGCGCGGGCCGGCAGTCGCGCGCTGGTGGTCTCATCCGGCGGGCGGCTGGCGAACGATATTATCAAGGCCGGCGGCGAGGTCATTGATATGCCTGTGCATTCCAAGAACCCGGCGATGATGTGGTTGAATGCCGGGCGGCTCACCCGGCTGATCCGCGCGCGCGGCGTTGACCTGGTTCATGCGCGTTCGCGCGCGCCAGCATGGAGCGCGCTGTTCGCTGCCCGGCGAACCGGCGTGAAGCTGGTAACGACTTATCACGGCGCCCACAAAACTGATGCTCCGCTTAAGCGATGGTACAACTCCTCGCTCACCCGCAGCGATTGTGTGATCGCCAATTCGCGCTTTACCGCAGAGGCAATCGCAGCGGCCTATAAAATTGAGCCGCGCCGCCTCCGGGTTATTCCGCGCGGCGTCGACACCCTCCTGTTTGACCCGGCGAAAGTCGACGATAGCCGCGTTAACCAACTTGCCGCCGAATGGGGCGTGGCTGGGGAAAATACTGGCTTTAAGGTCCTCCTTGCCGGCCGGTTAACCGACTGGAAGGGGCATTCGGACGCGATTGAGGCGGCGGCGCGCCATAAATCCCTGTCCGGCACTGGCAATGATCCCGATTTGACGCTAGTTTTTTGCGGGGGCGCGCAAGGCAATTCTAAATACGAAGCGTTTTTGCGTGCGAAGATAGTCGAGTGTGGGGTGGGCGAGATGGTTCATGTGGTCGGCGATTGCGCTGACATGCCGGCGGCTTACCGCTGGGCGGACATCGTTATTGCGCCGTCAACGCGGCCCGAAGCCTTTGGCCGGATCGCGGTTGAGGCGGGCGCGATGGGCAAGCCCGTGGTCGCATCCGCTCATGGCGGCGCGCTTGAAACCATCATCGACGGCGAGACCGGCATTCTGATCCGCCCCGGCGATGCGCGCGATTTGTCGGACGCGATTGAGCGGTTAAAAAATATGACCGTTGAAGAGCGCGCTATCTATGGCGGCAATGCGCGCGCGCGCGCGACCAGTCTTTATTCGGCGGCAGCGATGTGTGATGCGACATTGCGGGTTTATGACGATCTTTTAGCGGGCGGGGAGTAGTACGGGTTCATGTTCGGTCGAAAAAAAGAAAATATCCTTGTCATCAAGACCGATAGCTTAGCGGGCTTTGTCGCTGCTGAGCCGGCCTTTGAAGCTATTCGCCAGGCGCATCCGGATGCAAAAATCAGCCTGCTGACCATTTCGCCACTACAGCGCGTTGCACGCGCATCGCCCTATTTCGACCAGGTGGCGGGGATACCGAATTTTCGTGATGGCGACGCCCGCAAGGAATTTATTCAACAGCTAAAGTCCGCCAAATTTGCAACCGTCTACGACCTTGCCTCCGATGAGGCGGGCAAAAAACTCTATAGCGCCATGGGCCCGTTCCGCCCGAAATGGCATTGTGCGACGCCGGCCCCGCGCCGGGCGCGTAAAGGTCAGAGCGCCTCTGGCCTGCCAAGTTTTGAAAAGATGTTTAGCGACGCCGGCGTTGAAGCGCCGTCGCGCTCGCCGGACTTTAGCTGGGCGCTGTCGGCGCGCAAGGATTCGGCCAATATGAAGCCGTCCTGGTACGGGATATCAGGCGCTTTCGGTCTCTTCCTGCCGGGCGATGATGAGGACAAACGCTGGACCGCCTCGGGCTATGCCGGGCTTGCCTCGATTATGGCCACGACCGGTTTTATGCCGGTGCTCACCGGCTCAAAAGAGTTGCACCATTTCGGCGATGACGTCGCCGATCAGGCGCCGCAGCTGGTGGACCTGACCGGCAAGACTGACCATCTACAGCTCGCCGCGCTCGCCCATGAGGCGGCGTTCTTTGTCAGCGACGACGCCGAGGAAGTCGATCTCGCCGTTAGCGTCGGCTGCCAGGGGGTGTTGATTGTCAACGCAAAATCGCCAGCCTCCGTGCATGACAGCCGCCATGTGGTCACTTTGACGTCCGATGCCGGGCTTGGCGCGGTGGACGCCGCCTTTGTCTGGCGCACGCTTTCTAATATGGGATTGATCGCCACGCCCGATGATGCGCTCCGTTCCGCCGCCGCCCGTTGATATGTGACGCCAAACCCCTATATATCGCCGCTTCTGACCGTAACCGTGACGCCATTAAGGGTTTGTCACGCAATTGCGCTCAGTGAATAACCGTTAGCAACCAAAGGAGAGAAGTTCATAGCACGCAAACCTTTCGCACCCGTAGCGCCGAAAAACACCGGCCCGCGCGTGAATGAAGAAATCAGCGTCCCGCAAGTCCTTTTGATCGATCATGAAGGTGAAAAGCGCGGCGTTGTAAAAACAGAAGACGCAATTGAGATTGCCGAAGGCGCCGGTTTGGATCTGGTCGAAGTATCGCCCAATACACAGCCGCCTGTTTGCAAAATTCTTGATTACGGAAAATACAAATACCAGCAGCAGAAAAAACGCGCCGAGGCCAAAAAGAAGCAGAAGGTCGTTGAGATCAAAGAGATCAAAATGCGCCCGAATATCGATGACCATGATTATGGCGTTAAGGTCAAAGCGATGAAGCGTTTCTTTGAGGACGGCGACAAGGTTAAGGTCACGTTGCGGTTTCGCGGCCGGGAAATGGCCCACCAGGAGCGCGGCTCTGATTTGTTAAAGCGCGTGCAGGACGATTTTGAGGAGATTGCAAAAGTTGAGCAGTTTCCGAAAAAAGAAGGCCGCCAAATCATGATGGTGCTGGCGCCGCGATAGGGCCAGACTTAACCAAATGCCTTTCCAAAAAACCGCCTCGCGCTAGCCGCTTGAGGCGGTTTTTTGCTGGCGTATGATTTGCTTTACCATAACTGCGTACGCGGCTCGGGCGTGCTGGTTTGTACCAGGATGGCGCCAAATTTGCGGGGAAACGGGAGAACGCTGGACCGGATATGTCTTTTATCGGCTCGATATTCGTCGGCGGGGCCTATTTGCTGGGCTTGCTCACCGGGTGGTTTGCCTGGCGCGCGCGCCGCAGCGACCATTCGAACCCAGAACCAGGGGAGACCGCCATGACGCCTGACCAACAAACCAAATTCGTTCCAGACGCTGTATCTGCGAGCGCAAAGCTGGAAGCGCTTGCTGCGGAAATCAAAAACGCCAAAGTCATGCTCCATGCCGAGAGCGAAGAGCGCGAAGAGCTGGCCGCCGCCGTCGCCTCGCTTGAAGCCGCGCTCAAACGCGCCAACGGCCGCCTGAAACTCATCTTAAAATCTGTAAAACGCGCTAAGTCCGGCGAATAACGCCTAAGAGCCTGTTCCATAACGAACTGAGTCATTTCAATCCGTTAGCGCCGATGAAACCTCCCTTGTGTCATTGCCGGACTTGTTCCGGCAATCCAGTGAGGCAAGCGCCTCACTTTCGAGCCTGGATCACCGGAATAAATCCGGTGATGACACCTTGTGAGAGGTGTTTTCAAACACCTAATTTTGAGTCAGACTCTAAGCCTCTGTTTCTTGCTTCCGCGGGCGACCGATGCGGCGATAGGCGATTGCGAGCGGGATGAACGCGAGAAATGTCAAAACGCTGGCGAGGATGAACGGCGCGCCCGGGAAATAAAAGCTCGCACCAGTTTCCAAAATAGTTATGCCGGCAATCGCAACAGGCGTTCCGGGGGCTGAAAATGCCGCGAAGGTCTGGGTCATCAGCGGCGGTCCGATAATCATCGACAGGCTGGCGATGGCGGCGATGGCGCCTTGCAATTCGCCTTGCGCATCCGGCGGCATAGTGCGCGACATAATTCCTTGCAGGGCCGGCCCGGTGATGCCGGCAAGCGATGATATGGCGATCAACGCATAGATCATCCATTCCGCATCGGCGAAAGCAAACGCGAGGTAGGTGACGGCGGCGATGAAGGCGCCGGTAAGCGCGGCGGCGCGCTCGCCAATCTTGGGGATGATGACCCGCGTCAGCCCGCCCTGAACAATCGCCGCCATCAGGCCGACAAACATCAGTGACGCGCCAATCATGCTCGCCGACCATTGGAATTTTTCTATCGCGTAATAAGACCACACTGACGGAAAGGTCCAATGCGCCAGCTGATAAAGAAAAATCGCCCCGGCGATCGGCAGCATCACCGGATATTGGCGGAACTGTTTAAAGTTGCCAAAGGCGTTGGCGCGCCGCCAGTCGAACGGCCGTCGGTTCTCTAGCCTGTGGGTTTCTGGAAGCACAAACAGACCAAAGCAGAAATTTGCCGCCCCAAGCGCTGCAACAAAATAAAATGGCGCCCGCGGGCCTATCTGGTCGCCAAGAAGACCGCCAATGCCGGGCCCGATAATGAAACCCAAGCCAAAAGCCGCGCCCATGAGCCCGAAATTAGCCGCGCGCTTTTCCGGCGGCGTGATATCGGCGATATAGGCGTTGGCGGTTGAAAATGTTGCAGCGAAGGCGCCGGCGAGAAGTCTTGCAACGACAATAATGCCGATAATTGGCGCCACCGCCATCACCAGAAAATCAAACGCATAAGCCGCCATGGAGACCAGCAAGACCGGTCTGCGCCCAAACCGGTCAGACAGACCGCCGATAATCGGCATCATGATGAATTGCATCAGCGCATAAACGAAAGTGAGATAGCCGCCCCACTTTGCCGCCTGATCGAGGCCTTCTCCGGTCACATCCATAATCAATTGCGGCATCACCGGCATGATGACGCCAAGCCCGATCATGTTGAGCATGACCGTCAAGAAGATGAAGACAAGCGCAAACCTGCCGGGCGATTTCGCCATGAATAAACTTTCAACTGGCCGGGTGCGGCGCTTTATACGCTCGGCTGGGCGATGGGGGTGATCTTGAGGGCGGTAATCTGGTTTCGTCGTCTACGCAGGATGGTAAAGCGAAACCCGTGGAATGAAAATGTCTGTCCGACCTCTGGAATACACTGGCCTTCATGGATGACCAGCCCGGCGACGGTGACAGCCTCATCGTCGGGCAGGTTCCAGTCCATGGCGCGGTTGAGATCGCGGATGGTGACATTACCGTCGACATTGATGGAGCCGTCCGATTGCGGCCTGACGCCCTGCACCGGGCTGTCATATTCATCTTCAATTTCGCCGACGATCTCTTCGAGAATATCTTCCATGGTAACCAGCCCCATGATCGCGCCATATTCATCGACCACCAGCGCAAAATGCTCTTGCTTGAGTTTGAAGGCGGCAAGTTGTTCCTGCAGCGTTGTGGTCTCGGGCACAAAATAGGGCCGGCGGGCGATCTCCTCAAAGTTGATCGCGCTCGCGTCGCCATTGGCGCTCCATAAAGCGCGCAACAAATCCTTGGCGTGCAAAATGCCGATAATGTTGTCCGGGTTCTCCCGATAGAGCGGCAGGCGCGTGTGTGTGCTCTTGAGCGCCTGGCGAATGATTTCATCATTTTTTCGGTCGAGGTCCAGCATCTCAATCGATTTGCGGTGGATCATGATTTCTTCCACGCGCAACTCATCAAGCTCCAGCGCGCCGCGAATTAAATCGCGCGCCTCTTTGTCGACGCGGCCTTCGGAGTGATGGAGGTCGATGGCGCCGCGGAGTTCGTCTTGAGCCGATAAGACGGCGCTGTGTTTGGAAACATCGAGCCCGAATATCCGCAAAACCCCGCGCACCAAAAGCTGCACCACACGGGTTATCGGCGCAAACAGATAAACCACCCAGCGCATCACCGGCGCGACCAGCATGGCGAAAGCGTCAGACCGCGCGATGGCGGCGGTCTTCGGCGTTACTTCGGCGAACACCAGGACCATAATCGTCATGGTGGCGGTGGCGGTTACGGTTGCGACGCCGGTTGGGCCGAATATGGAAATGAAGACGCTGGTCGCCAGCGAGGTCGCAAGAATATTGACGAGGTTATTGCCCAGCAAAATGGCGCCAATCAGCCGCTCACGGTCGCGAATAAGAAAATTGACCCGGCGCGCGCGCTTGTCGCCGTCTGACGCGAGCTTGTGCATGCGCGCCTTCGAGACAGCGGTGAGCGCGGTTTCGGAACCGGAAAAAAACGCCGAAAGCAGGAGAAGAAATAAGATGACCCCGACCGGTATGAGGAGGGATGGATCGAGTTCGCTCATGATAGTATCGCCTTTGCGCCCGTTAGCGGGCGATTTTTTCTTTCAGAAATAACCGAACATCGTCAACCGATGCGTTCTTAACAATGCGCGCGCCGCCAATCGCATCTGCAAGGATAAGCGTGAGCTTACCATCTTGCACTTTCTTATCCTGCAGCATCAGCGTGGTAAGATTGTCCGCCGTGATTTTGTCATTGTCCGGAAGCTCGCCAATCGACGCCGGCAATCCGGACGCTGCAATATGCGCTTTAACCCGCCCCGCCTCTGCGGCCGAGCACATGCCCAGCCTTGCCGAATACTCAAACGCCAGAACCATGCCGAGCCCGATAGCCTCGCCGTGGAGGAGGGCGCCGTCATAGCCATAGGCGGCCTCAAAAGCGTGGCCGAATGTGTGCCCGAGATTGAGCAGCGCGCGTGCGCCCTCTTCGCGTTCGTCGGCGCTAACCAGAGCGGCCTTGGCTTCGCAAGATGTCTTTACCGCATATTGTCGCTCTTCTGCTCCGCCGGACGACAAAAGCTGGCTGGCGTTTTTTTCAAGCCAGTCAAAAAAAGCCGGGTCGGAAATCAGCCCGTATTTAACAATTTCCGCATAGCCCGCGCGCAACTCCCGCGGTGAAAGCGTATTGAGCGATGTCGTATCGGCAAGCACAATGGCCGGCTGGTGGAAGGCGCCGATCAGGTTTTTGCCCTGCGGCGCATTAATCGCCGTTTTGCCGCCGACGGCGCTGTCCACTTGCGCGAGAAGGCTTGTGGGGATTTGCGCAAACCCACAGCCGCGCCGCAAGATGGCCGCTGCAAAGCCGGTAATGTCGCCGACAACGCCGCCGCCAAATGCGACAATCATATCACCGCGTTCAATGCCGAGATCGAGCAGGCGCCCGGTTAAAATTTCAAGTTGCGCGAACGACTTTGTCCCCTCGCCAGGCGCCAGTGTGATAAAATCGAAATCGACGCCGGCCTTTTTCAGCCCGTCTTTCAAGCGGTCTGCTTGGGCGGCGAAAACATTTTCATCAGTAACAACCGCAATGCGCGGCCTGGCCAAGAAAGGCTTCAACAGCGCGCCGGCATTTTCAAGCAGCGACGGGCCAATATGGATATCGTAGCTGCGTGCACCCAGCCGCACCGGCACCACTTCAACCATCATCAAGTATCTTTCGCTGTTGGGGCGCGACGCCAAGATATGCCGCAAGAGTGTCCACGATCAGATTGACGGTCAGCGCATGCGGTCCCGGTTGGCTTTCAATATGGATATCGGCCGCAGCATAGTAGGCCTCGCGCGCCTCCATCAGCCGCGTCAGCGTCTCCTCAGGGTCGCCAGTGGCGAGCAGCGGCCGGGTGCCGCGCCGGGTCGCTCGCCGCGCCAGGACGTCGGTGTCCGCCTTGAGCCAGATGGCGACCGATTTGTCTGCGATCAGCTGGCGGGTTTCCGGGTGCGTCAGGGCGCCGCCGCCGGTGGCCAGAACATGGGCCGGGCCGTCGAGCAACCGGGCGATCACCCGGGCTTCACCCTCGCGGAAGCTTTCCTCTCCATGCCGTTGAAAAAGCTCGGAAACTGACATTCCTGCTGCTTGTTCAATTTCGCTGTCGGCGTCAAAAAACGGCAGCCCGATCCGGGGCGCCAAGCGTCGCCCGACAGTGGTTTTCCCGGCTCCCATCATGCCGACCAGGACAATGGTTTTATCGCACTGGAAATCTGGTTGTTTGCGGCTATGCTCCATGATGGTTAGATGTAGGCGAGTGCGGCGGCAAGCGCTAGACGACAAGGCGCGCGCAGGCTGGTAATCTGCATTACGGGGATTGGTTCGGGGTATTTTCTAACAACACACGGAGACGATAGGTGCGATTGGTATTGATTTTGTTGCTGCTAGTGGCGGCGGCGATGGGCGGGTTGTTTGTCTATGGGCAAATGCTTGAAGCTGAAACGCAAACGATTACGCAAGAGGCGGCGCCGCATGGCGAATAAACCGCCCTTGCGAATGATCTTCGCCGCAACAGGACTGATTGTCGCCGCCGGCGCTGCTGTCGCACAGGTCTCCTTGCCGCCGGCAGTTGAAGCCACGCCCATTTCCAAAGACGCATTCTCCACCGGGACGCTTGATGGCGCGAGCGGCGCGCTGCCGGAAACGCTGTGGCGCGGTTCGGATGCGCAAACGCTTGAATATCTGTTGACGCATATGCCGACACGGCCCGCAACGCCGAGCCTTGGCGAGGTGTTGAAGCGGACATTGCTGTCGTCGGGAACAGCGCCGCGCGAAGCTGCGCCTTCGCTTGGCGGCAAGAAATTGCTGGCGCTCGCCCGCGCTGGATTTGCCGAAGAAGCGCGCACGGTTGCGAGCCTTTCCACGGCGCCGCGCGGCGATCCGTGGTCGGGCCAGGCCCAGGCGGTGGCCGATCTTCTGGGCGGTAATATTGCCGCCGCCTGCCGTCGTAGCGCCGGGCTGACATCGGGCAGGGACGAGCTGTTCTGGGTTAAGCTTCGGGTTTTATGTTATGCGCAAGCGGGCGAGCGCGACGCCGCTGATCTCACCCTTGGCGTGTTGCGTGATCGCGGCGCGTTGAGTGAGGCCGATGCAGCGTTTTTGACCGCAGCAACTACCGGCGCGGCGCCAAAGATACCGCCGGCAGCGCAGACGCCGTTGCAATATGCAACCGCCAAGCAATTGGGCATACCGTTGGGGTCCGGACTACTTGAAAAAGCCGGCGGCGGGGTTCTCGCCGCTGTCGCCGTCGATGAAACCGTCAATCCCGCAACCCGCATCGCTGCGGGTGAGCGCGCCGTCGCCATGGGCGTGATGGCGCCGGCGATATTGTCGGGCCTGATGGCGAATGTGGAACTCGATATTGCAGAGATTGGCTCTGCGGTTATCCGGGCGCAGGAATTGCCGCATGATCCGCTGACCGATGCGGTGATATTTCAATCTGTAAACACCATGAGCGCGCCTGAATTCCTCCGCGACAAGGCCAAACGCATCGCGCTTGGCCTTAGCCTTGCTGATAGTTTTCACCGCGCCTATGCGTTGTCCTTAGTTTACGCCGATGAAATCGCAGCGCTTGAAGGCGCACTGTTGTCTCCCGATGAGGCGGCGAGTTTTGCGCTGGCGCGGATGGCGGTTGGCGATAGCGTTGGCGCCGGTGGATGGTTGTCGGCGATGATTGGCGTTAACGCCACTGTCGCGGCATTGCCGGAAGAACAGGCAATGGCGTTTATCGATCTGGTGAATTTATTGTCGGTGCTTGACCCGCAAACCGCGACGCAGATTGCCGGCGCCGCCGATGTCGCCTTGCTGGATGGCGGCGAGGCGCCGCCGGTTGCGGCAGGCGCCTATGCCGATCCCGCCGTCACCGCGCGTATTCTCGAAGCGGCCTTTGATGCCGCGCTCGACGGTAAAAAAGGCCAGGCGGCGCTGGCCGCGCTTGCAGCATCAAACGGCGCTGCGCCTGGCGGGCAAATTGAGGCAGTGTTGGTTGGCCAATCTTTGCGCACGGCCGGGCTGGGCGATTTACAGCGGCGTCACGAGTTTGAGCGCAAATGGGCGTCGTCATTTCTGACGGTGGAAGATGCGGCGGCGTCAACCGAAGCGGTCGCCAGCCACGATGATGACGGCTTTACGCCGCGTTTGAAACCGCGCCGTGGGCAATGACGGCGAAGTCCGCGTCCAAACAATCTTTGTCCACCATAAATGCACGCCTGATTGAAACTTTCCTTGAAATGATGGCGGTGGAGCGCGCTGCTGCGGCCAGCACGCTGAAAAACTATGGCCGCGATCTTGAACGCTTTGCGGGCTTTGCGTTGACCCGCGGTGAAACACTTGAGACCGCCGGCGCGGAAGATATCGCCGCCTGGCTTGTGGTTCTGGAAGCGGATGGTATCGGCGCCTCAACCGCGGCTTTAAAAGTTTCCGCGTTGAGGCAGTTCTTTCAATTCCTGTACGCGGAGGGCGCCCGCGCCGATGACCCCAGCGCGATTATTGAGCGCCCCAAAACCCGCCGTCCGCTGCCGAAGGTTCTGACCAGCCAGGAGGTTGAGGCTTTGTTTGAGGCGGCGGCAAAAACCAAAGGCGCTGCGGGTCTGCGCCTGATGGCGATGCTGGAGATTATTTATGCGGCGGGCCTGCGCGTATCGGAGCTGGTGGCTCTGCCACTGGCGGCGATTAGGCGCGGCGAGCGGATGGTGCTGGTGCGCGGCAAGGGCGGCAAGGAACGCATGGCGCCCTTGACCCAGCGCGCTATTGATGCGGCCGGCGCTTACCTGAAGCAGCGCAAAGAATTTCTGCCCAAAAAGAACGCCGGCGCCGCCTCGCCGTGGCTTTTCCCCTCGCGTGGTAAATCCGGTCATATCTCGGCGGCACGCTTTGCGCAGCTGCTCAAAGGCCTCGCCGTTATCGCCGGCATAGAGCCCTCGCGGGTCTCGCCGCACGTCTTGCGCCACGCTTTTGCAACTCATTTGTTGGAGGGCGGGGTGGATTTGCGCTCGCTGCAACAGATGCTGGGCCATGCCGACATCACCACCACCGAAATTTATACCCATATCGCCCAGGACCGGCTAAAAGATCTGGTGTTTTCAAAGCATCCTTTAGCAAAAAAACAGGAAAAAGGCGATTAAGATCGGTTTGAACTTTATCCTTGTCGACAGTAAACTGATTGTTGTTTCGTATTCATAGTTGGACCCATGCGCACATATCTCGATTTTGAAAAACCCATCGCCGAGCTTGAAGGCCGGATTGAAGACCTTCGCCAGACCAATGGCGCCGTCGATGTTAATGTCGGCGAGGAAATAGAAAAACTTCAGGGCAAGGCCGACCAGCTTTTATTGGACGCTTACGGCAAGTTAACCCGCTGGCAAAAGACGCTTGTGGCGCGCCATGCAAGCCGGCCGCATTTCTCCGACTATGTCGCGCGCCTGGTTGAGGATTTTACGCCGCTTTCCGGTGATCGCGCGTTTGGAGAGGATACCGCTATTGTCGGCGGGCCGGCGCGGTTTCGCGGCCGTTCCATCGTCTTGATCGGCCATGAGAAAGGCTCTGATACGGCGGCAAGAGTGAAGCACAATTTCGGCATGGCGCGACCGGAAGGCTATCGTAAGGCGATGCGGCTGATGGATCTTGCCGAACGGTTTAACCTGCCGGTGGTGACGCTGATCGACACGCCCGGCGCCTATCCCGGGCGCGGCGCGGAAGAACGCGGACAGGCTGAAGCGATTGCCAGCTGCACGGAAAAATGCCTCGGCCTCGGCACGCCGCTAGTTTCGGTGATTGCCGGGGAAGGCGGGTCCGGCGGCGCCATTGCGCTGGCGGCGGCGAACCGGGTCTTGATGCTTGAGCATTCGGTCTATTCGGTTATTTCGCCAGAAGGGTGCGCCTCGATTTTATGGAAAGACGCAGCAGGCAAGGGCGAGAACAAGGCGCCGGAAGCGGCCGAGGCGATGAAAATTTCCGCGCAGGACCTGATGGAGATGGGGGTTATCGACACGATTGTGTCAGAGCCCGTCGGCGGCGCCCATCGTGATCCCGATGCGACCATAGAAAGACTGGGGGATGCTGTGGAAACGGCAATCCGCGAATTGGAAAACCTGTCGCCGGAGGAATTGCGCGCGCAGCGGCGCGAGAAATTTATCGCCATCGGCCGCACCGGACTATCTTAAGGCGGCGCCGATCGTTCAGTAGGCGAAGTATAACAGCGCCAACAACACCAAAAGGCCAGCGCTCAACATCGAAACGATCAGCAATAGATTGCCGCTGCGGTTTTCTTCATGGCCGGCGTCATCGCTGTCTGATGGTTCTTCCTGGTCGTGTCTGCTCACTTGAATTCTCCTCTACCCGCTAGCCCCGGCCTGCGCTTTTTCATATTTTTCCAGCGCTGCGAGCCATTTGGTCTCTGACCGGTCGATGGCGTCGATAAGGGCGGCGCGCTCTTTCTGGAGCTTTGTCGCACGCGCGCGATTGTTGCGAAAGAGCCCGGGTTCTGCAAGCGCTGCATCCAGCCGGGTGAGGACGCTGTTCAGTTGCGCCAGCTTGCGCTCTGCGTCATCAGCCGATTGTTTGAGCGGGTGGATCGACGAGCGGCCGATGGCGGCGGATTGGCGCGCTATGCGCTTGCCGTTCGGCTTGGCTTTTTTTGCGCCGCCTTGCGACGGGGTTTTGCTGGCGGCGATTACCAGCTTGCGATAGTCGGTAAGATCGCCGTCATAAGGCTCGGCCTTGCCGCCGTTCACCAGCCATAAACGGTCAGCGATTGAGGCCGCCAGATGCGCGTCATGGGTGATGATTAAAACGGCGCCTTTAAATTCGTTGAGCGCATCGACCAGCGCCTCGCGCGCCTGAATGTCGAGATGGTTCGTCGGCTCATCCAGCACCAGAAGATGCGCGCCATGATAGGTTATAAGCCCGAGCAGAAGCCGTGCTTTTTCGCCGCCGGAAAGCTTTTCAACCAAGGTGTTGGCTTTGTCGGGTCCAAATCCAAGCCGCGCGGTCGCGGCTCGCTTTTGCGCTTCTGTCGCATCGGGAATAAGCGCGCGGACATGATCGTAGGCCGACTCTTTGGGTTTCAACTCGTCAATCTGGTGCTGAGCAAAATAGGCGATCTGAAGTTTTTTATGCTTGTAGACATTGCCCGATAGCGCCGCCAGGCGCCCGGAAATCGATTTCACCAGCGTTGATTTGCCCTCTCCATTGGGCCCGAGAATGGCGATGCGATCATCCTGATCGAGGCGCAAATTGACCTTGCGCAAAACGGGCTTACCTTCCTCATAACCAAGGTCAGCCTCGACGATGCGAACGATTGGCGGGGCCATGGGTTTTGGGTTCGGAAAGATGAAAGGTTGCGTCCGCTCCGACAAGGGCGGGGCGACCATCTGCATGCGTTCGAGCGCCTTCAACCGGCTTTGCGCCTGTTTGGCCTTTGAGGCTTTGTAACGGAACCGGTCAACAAAGGCTTGCATATGTTTGCGCCGCGCATCCTGGCGTGCGGCGAAAGACGCGGCGTTGGCGCGGGCCTCGGCGCGTTTGCGCTCATAGGTATCGTATCCGCCCGGGTGAATGGTGAGCTTGCCGTTTTCGAGCGCCATAATGTGGGTGACTGCATCGTTCAGAAGGTCGCGGTCATGGCTGACGATTAACGCCGTATACGGATAACGCTTGAGATAATTCTCCAGCCACACCGCACCCTCAAGATCGAGATAGTTTGTCGGCTCGTCGAGCAGCAACAGATCGGGCGCTGAGAACAACACGCCGGCGAGCGCCACGCGCATGCGCCAGCCGCCGGAGAACTCTGAACATGGCCGCAGTTGCTCAGCAGCCGGGAAGCCAAGACCGGCCAGGATCGCGCCAGCGCGTGCCTCAGCCGAATGGGCGTCAATATCGACCAGCCGGATCTGGATTTCAGCAATCCGGGCCGGATCGCTCGCGGTCTCGGCCTCAGCCAGCAGGGCGGTGCGCTCCTCATCCTGCTCCAGCACCGTGTTGAGCAGGCTTTTCTCACTTGCCGGCGCCTCCTGGTCGACGCCGCCAATGCGCGCGCCCTTGCGCAGGGAGATTTCATCACTCCCGGCGAAAGTCTCGCCCTTGATGATTTTCAACAGCGTAGATTTGCCCGAGCCATTACGGCCGATAAACCCCACCTTCCAGCCAGCCGATATCGCCGCCGTCGCCTGATCAAACAGGGCGCGGCCTCCAATACTATAGGATAGATCGTTTATATGCAGCATGGTGGCGGGGGTTCTAACCGAGACGCTGCGCGGCCGAAAGTCATGTTAGCAAAATTTCAGCAACTATTTCTGTTTTAGGTTGGATGCGTTGCCGGCATTGCGCCAGACGCCGTCAATTTTCCGTGCGAGCATTACCCATGCCCATTGGTCGTCGAAGGCCTCGCCATTCGCCTTATCGGCGCCAACTGCGCGGACATTGACGCCAGCCCAGCCAAGATCTCCGCTTTCAGCGACCTCGATTATCGGTTCGGCAAGATCATAATAGCCGGTATAGTCGACGCTTTTGAAAACACTTGTAAAGCGAGTACGCGTTTCTTCGTCCGAGGATTGGAACAGGTCTCCGCGGCTGGCGATCACGATCTGCGGTGCGGTGAGCTTGGCCATAAGGTCTGCGTCGCCAAGGCAGTGCGCGGCAAGCAGTTTCCTGTGTAGCCGATAGATTTGCACCTCATCTATCGCCGGCGCCGGGATGGCGTCGAAAAACCACAGAGGCGAGCGCTCGGTGATATCGATTTTGGAATAACGGTAATCAAACTCGCTAGCGCCATCGTTGATGTGGATGTGATGCGGCAGGGTCGCCCCAGCCTGTTTGCGCCAATCGAGAAATGAAATGTCGATTGGCGGGGTATCGGGAAACTCAAACCGCAATCCCGTAGGTTGGGAGCTCTTGCCAAACAGAAGAGCTTTTCCGCCATAGGGGAAATCGCCTGTGATGCCGTCCAGCGTTCGCCCCTGGAAATCTACGCCGGTGAATGGGTGAATATTTCTGGCGATATCGTTAAAATAGAGAAGGAAGGCATGAAACTGGTGGCCGAGCGCGAATGATTTCATCGTGGCGCTTGAAAGCTTTTCACCCTCGCGGTTCTTTGTCCATGCATAGGGGCCTTCAACGGCGGTTGCCGATGCAGCATCACGAATGATTTCTATTACCGCTGCATTAGTCGCGCGATAGGTAGAACGCGTCTGGTAGGTTGCGCCGTATGACGTGACGACATCTGCGGTAGTGGAAATCATGCGCGTGGAGCAAGCATCCGATGCAAATGCGCTCGCCGGCAAAAGTGTAATGGCGCAGGCGATCAGTATTTTTGAATTAGCAAAGCTGGTCATGGTGTCGTGGCTCCTGCGTTGTCGTGCGCGTAATACTGCAGATAGCATACGCACTAAAACCGCTGATAGTAATTGAACTATAAGCGGTGAATAAACCGATGAATCATTTATGCAATATTTTCGCAGCGGCGTAAAATCCTTACGAAGATTTTGTGAAACTACAGCTGGTTTCCTTATTAGGCTCTTGATTTTGCGCAAATGCGCCCCATCTTAACGCCATAAGCGGAGGGCGGATGATACTCAAAAATCTTGGACGCATTATAAGCTGGCCATTCAGGGCTATATTAAAGTTGTTTATGCGCGGCGCAAAAGCGGGGCCGCGCGGCTCAGCGGCGGTCTCGCGGACGGCTGCTAAAACCAGCGGTTCGGCGATTGCTAAAAAAGCCGGCGCCAATGCGGACGAGACAGCCGTTCTGGATACGGAATATCGCGATACGCCGCCGAGCGGTATTGAGGCGGCGATGTTCACGCAATTGCCGCGCCCGCGCCTCACCGAAAAATCAGCCTCTGACCTTACAATTGAACAGGCACATAGTTACGCCGAGCAGGCGCAGCGCTTTTACGACTATAACTTCCCACTATTCCCGCGCGGGGATTTTTTCTATGAAGAGATTGAAGAAGAGTATTTAAACGCCGCGCTCGGCTTTGATGAGCAGAGCATTGACCGGCGGTTTATCGAAGTCACAACGCTGTTCCGCAAAACGCTCAACGCCAACACAAGGCGGATGCTGCTTTATTGGGCGCCGGCGCTTGGCGTGCTTGCATTTGCTGCGGCGATAATTTTCGCGCCCATCGCCTTGATTGCCGATATGGGCGGCCCGGAGGCGCAGGCTGGTTTCCTTTATGGCGGCGCCGCATTGATTGGCGCGGCGCTGACATTTCTGGTCTATAGTTGGCCCTATAAAGTCGTGCAGCAACGCAATTTGATGAATCTCGACAATTACGTCACCTCAAAATTCGCCCGCATAAACAATAATTTTCAAGTCGCCAAACGCCGCGCGCTCAATGTTGAGCGTGACAAACGAATGTCAGAACGCGAAGCTTTAAAAGACGAGGCCGGCGCCTGGACGCTTTCCTATCACTGGTTCGCGTCAAGACTATTCTTATGCGAGACCATGCTGCGCAATAAATTCTACCAGGTGCGGCGCAATACAACGCTATACTGGGTCGGGGGCATGACCCTCAGCGTGATGGCGTTTACCGGGATTGGCGCTTATCTGGTTGTCACCGGCGCGCAATTATTTGTGATCGGCGCCTTCGTGGCGGCGGCGGGCGCTTATCTTGTGGCGGCGGGCGCGATTACTGCGCGGGCGACGGGGATGATGTTCGGCGTGCTTGAATCCAACGAATGGAGCCGGTTTCATATTATCAGTCTCGACCGCACCATCCGCGATCATGTGGGCGAGGACAAACTTCAGATTGTCACCTTCCGCGACCGCAACCGAATTGAGTAGCTAGCGTCCCTGATCGGTGATGCTGCGCACTTCTAGCGCAACCTCCATCGCCGGCGCATTTTCGAACTGAAGCTGCAACACCGGCGCGTCGCCGGGCGCAAACGCCTGTTCCAG
>JAADIQ010000011.1 GCA_013151255.1 Alphaproteobacteria bacterium | reverse complement strand
TTAGACCTTTTTAGCGTTAACCGACGCCGAAAAGGAACGATGGCCTTTGAGGGAAGCGGGTAAGATGCGGGCGTGGCGGTATATATTGGGGACGCTGGTTTTGCTGGCGGTGGTCGCCGCCGGGCTTTATCTGGCGCGGCTTCCCGTCGCTGGCTTTGCGGGGCGCGCGACGATGAGCGCGGCCGGGCTGGAAAACCCCAAAGCGCGGGTGCGCGGCCTGTCGCTTGAAAAGATAACCCTCACCGAGCTCGCCGCCGGGCCGGAAGGCCATGAGGCGTTTCGGTTTGATGCGGTCGAGGCGCGCTATCAATGGCGAAAGCTTTTGTTTGAACGCCGCGTTGACGCCATCACGGTTGGCCCCGGCGAAGCGAGGCTTGATGTGGCGCCGGACGGGACCGTGACGTTGCCCGGCATTGAGCAGAAATCCGGCGGCGGCGGCGGTGTCGGCGCGCTGCCGTTTGACAGGTTTACCGCGCGTGACATCCGGCTTGTCGTTGATGCGCCGCGCGGCTCTGCAACCGGCGCCCTTAACGCTGACTATGACGCGGCATCCGGCGGCGGCGTCAGCCTGCAACTCCAGGCGCAAAGCGCCGGCAGCGAGGCCGTCACCGTTGAAGGCGCGGCGCTTCGCCTTGAGCTTGCTCTTTCCGCAGACGGATTGATGAAACTCTCGGGTGGTTTTTCCGGCGATGTCATTTCCGAGTTTGGGCCGCTGCGCGATGTTGATTTGACGTTTGAAGGGGAGGGCCCGTTCGGGCGCGACCTTGCTGACGGAACCAAGGCGCCGTTTACCGCAGCGGGCGCAATCCGGCTCCGCTCGGCGCGGGTGACGCTGGCTGAACTGCCAAGCCTTGCAACCCTCACGCAAGAGCAACGCGATGCGATTTTTGGCGCGCCGTCGCTGTCGATGGAGGCCGGATTAGATGTCGCCCTCACCGATGCGGGGCTTTCCATTACTATTGCTGACGCGCCGCTGGTGATGCGCGCCGGCGATGCCGGCCAAGAAGGGCGCGCGGAACTTATCGTTGCGGCAGAGGATGGCGCGCCGCTGTTCGAGCGCTCCGATGATGGCGCCAGGCTAGGGTTTTCCGTCGCCGTGAAGGGCGCGGGCCTCTCCATGGCTGCAACTGTCGATGCGCAAACAAATGCTGACGGCTGGTCGCTCTATCTCCCGCTGCAGGTTGGCGATTATCTCTCCGACACCTTGTCGCTGGGACACGCCTCGGCGGTTATCCGCGCCGACATCGCGCCGGAGCGCATCAACGCCGAAATTACCACAACGACAAACTTGCGCAGCGCAACGATTGGCCGGTTGCTGATCGAGGATGCGCCGCTGACGACAAATCTGGTGATCGACGCTGACCTTGCCGCCAAGCGAGCGGTCATCACCGTGCCGGGCGAGAACTGCATCGCGCTCGCGCGCGCGAAGTTTACGCTTGAACAACAAGACACCGATGCGGCGCTCGAAGGCTTAAAGCTTTGCGGCGGCGATGGCGCGCTGGTCGATTTAAATTGGTCAGGTGCGCCGCAATCAGTTTTTGCCGGTACGTTGACAGCGGATGTCATCCATTACCGCATCGGCGAGACGCATGTAGAGGGGCGCCCGCCGGAAATCCATTTCAACGGTGTTTATCAGCCTGCGGATAACCAGACCACGATGACGGGAACTTTTGACGGCGGCGGGTTCATGCTCAATGAGATGCTGCGCTTCACCGATGCGCGCGGGCGGTTTGATTTTGCCCTCGACGAGCAAACCATGCGCTCGTCGTCAGTGCTGGACAGGGTGCGCATCACCCAAAACGAGGAAGCGCCGAGGATTGCACCGGTCATCGCCGCGGGAAAAATGGCGCTTGACGGCGACATGGTGCGCTTTAGCTATGCTTTGCGCACCCCGCGCGGCGCCTCGCTCGGAACCGGCGAGGGGGGTCATAATGTGACCACCGCCAGCGGCGCATCGACGTTTCATTTTGACGAGATTGTGTTTGCCAAAGGCGGCGTCCAGCCGGCAAAGCTTGCGCCGGTCCTGAAAGGCCTTATCGGCGAGACTACGGGCGCGGCCAGCGGCTCGGCGGCGTTTTCCTGGGCGCCGACGGGCGTCGCCTCAAGCGCAAAATTTGCGTTTCGCGATGTCACCTTTGGCGGGCCGACGCGGGTGGTGAACAAAACCATTGGTTTAAATGGCGCGTTAGAGTTCAAAAACCTTTGGCCGGTGGCGACCGACGGCGCGCAAACCATCACCGTAGGCGGCATCGACCTTGACGCCTTGCAGCTTGAGGGCGGCGAGGTTCGTTTTGACATGCCGGGCGATGAAACTTTGCGCATTGAGCGCGCGGTGTTTCCCTGGTTCGGCGGCGAGCTCGGCGTGGTTGACGCGGTTGCATCGCTTTCCGGCGGCGAGGCGACGGCGCCATTGCGCGCTGACAATATCGATTTAGCGAAAGTCCTGGACTATATCGACGCAGACGGATTATCCGGGGAGGGACTATTGAGCGGGGTGCTGCCGCTGGTGGTGGAAGACGGCAAGGCGCGCATTGAAAACGGAATTTTGCAATCGCAAGGCCCAGGCGCCATCCGTTATCGCGGCGAGACGGCGGCGCAGGCGGCAGAAGCGGGCGATCAGTCGCAAATCGCGTTCGATCTGTTGCGCGACCTTCGATATGATGAGCTAAAAGTGGTCATCAACGGCCCGCTTGACGGCCGGCTGAAGTTCAATCTCACCTTCACCGGCACCGGCGAGGTCGGCGTCAATCAACAACAGGTGCGCGTGCCGGTGATCTACAGGATATCACTGGATGCGGCGTTGCTGGAGCTGTTAAACCAGGCGGTGTTGACCCAGGATGTCGAGCTTTTGATCGAGCGCGCCCAACAGAGCGAGGAATAGGCGAAATCATGTCCGGCAAACCCTATTCACGCCTATATTTCGCCTTAAGCGACGGCTATGGTGTGCTTGTTGCGTCTGCCGAATCTATTTTAGCTCCAGCTAGAAGGCCTTTGCGATGGTGATGAACATTAAAGATAAACGGTTAAAGCCGGCGGCCATGATCGTCGTCGTGGCGCTCGCCGCGACAATGCTTGGCGCCTGCACGACCATCAAGCTCGAAGGCGGCGATAAGCCGATTGAAGTTAATCTCAATATCAAGATCGACCAGGAAGTGCGCGTAAAACTCGACCGTGAGATCGAAGATCTTATCGCTGCTAATCCGGACATCTTTTAGAGGAGACGGGGCATGAACATTTTTAAAAAGCGCCGGTGCGCAAATCCTTTCACCAGTTTCGTTGTCGGCCTTTTCGCGATAACGCTCGCCGCCGGATTGACGGCGACATCGGCCATGGCGGCAAGCAGTATGGTTGAGCAGGCCAAAAGCCAGTGCATCGTCGGCGAACAGGCCGACGGGTATTTGGGCGTCGTAAAAGGCGCCTCGGCGAACGCGGCGTTGCGCCGCGAGCTGCGCGACATCAACCAGCGCCGCAAGGCCTATTATGCCGACATC
>JAADIQ010000048.1 GCA_013151255.1 Alphaproteobacteria bacterium | reverse complement strand
GCGATGGTCTGGGCCGCCCGTTGACAATATTCCCATGGACCCAGGCTCTCCGGCGGGGCCTTTTCAGACCGATCCACTTCCGCCGAGACCAGTTGCGGGAAAAGTCCACCCGTAATTTTTTCAACAAGGTCGTCAGACGTTTCGTAAAGGTCATCCAGCAACTGGTCGAATTTCTTCGCCCAGATATGCGCGCCGGTTTCCGCCTCAATGAATTGCACCGTGACACGCACGCGCTTGCCCATTTTGCGCACCGAGCCCTCGACCACATAACGCACGCCTAGCGCCTTTCCGACCTCTCGAATATCTGCTGACTGGCCCTTATAGGCGAAGGTCGATGTGCGCGCGGCAACGGAAATGTGCCGATTGAAAGAAAGCGTCGTGATAATATCTTCGGTCAATCCATCGGCAAGAAATTCAACCTCTTCATCCGTAGACATATTGTTGAAGGGCAGAACCGCAAGGCCTGGTTTTGTGATTTTACTATTCGTGTGCGCTGAAGACGGAACAGAAGATGGCGCCGATGCTGGCGATGCGCCTGCTTCACCGCCCATAGACCGCATCAATTCCCGAAAAGCTGAATGGGCTGTCGTCTCATCCCAGCTTGAAAAATCCAACGCATGAATTTGCCGAAAGCCAAGCGGCGGCGCTGCGCCGTCGAGCGACAACGGCAACAGTTTTCCCTCGCCGCGCGCATGGTCCGCTTCATCACGCACCCAATGCGAGCCGAGCGAATGCGCCGACCAGACAACGATGACGGTTTTTGCTGCACCGAGTTCTTTTTCAATCACAGTTGAGAACTCCGCCCCGCCGCCAATATTGCGGTCCCACCACACCGAACAGCCTTGCGCCTCAAGCGCTGAGGCCAGTTTTTCGATGCGCTCGCGGTCGGCGCGAGCATATGAGATAAAAATGTCAGCCATTTATTCTGTATCCGGATATTTGCATTCAAAATCATCACCGTCCCCATCCTTACTCACAATCGGGCGGCAGTGAGCAGGAAAGCCACGTGCGCGCCAGAGATCCAGCATGCCGTCGCGGCGGACCTGCTCTTTCCAGCGCGGGTGATCGTAAAATAGCGGCAGCGCAATGGTCGTAAATACATCCGGCAGCAGCCGATAAGGTCCGTCCCAGGCTTCCTCCTGGAAGGCGATAGCGCCCTCGACATCGTTCAGAACAGCCTCAACGGACATCTGAACATACCAATCAAACGGCGCGGCCCATGCGCGCATCGCAGCTTCGTCGCCCCATATCGCCCTGAGGTTCGCCATAGTTTCGCGCTCCTCCGCAGGAAAGGCGCCAGCGGTAATCCCGGCGTCTGTTACAGCTTCGAGCTGGCCGAGGTCCCCCGCATAAAAATAACTGTACCACAAATTTCTATAGGGGAACGGTAATTGCGGGTCGGTGGAAATTGCTTTGTTGTTTGCTGCGACAGCTTCGTTTTTGTTACCAAGTTGAAAGAGTGTGCGCGCCAGCGTGGTATGATAGATCGCCACCAGCGGATCAATCGCGACTGCGCGCTTTGCGAGTTGATTGGCTTTATCAAAATAGCCGACATCGATGAGGTTTTGAGCGAAACTATCAAGAACTTCCGGATTGTCCGGGGCCAGTTCCAGTGACCGATCAAAATCGACGAATGCTTTTTGCCACTCAAAATTTAACGCGTAAAAAGAACCGCGATGGGAATATCCAGCGGCGTCGTTCGGGTTGAGTTGAATGGCGCGTTCAGCAGCGGCGGCGCCAGCGGCGCGCCAGTATTTGTAGCGCGCTGCGCCAGTTTCATCGTCAACATAAGACTCATAGACAGTATAGATCGAGGAGATCACCGACCAGGCGGGAGCAAAATCCGGATCGCGCGCCGTCGCCTCGCCAAGCAGCAACAACGCCAGATCGAGATTATCCTTGCCACGCTGGAGAAATAGCTGATGCGCGCGTAAGTAATTCTCATATGCGACCGGGTCATCGGTGCGGTCCGTAACAAGACTGTCGGCACCGGTTTTCAACCCCAAAGAGATGGCGAGTTGATCCGCAACGGCGCGGGCGATCTCATCCTGAATATCAAAAATATCAGTCAGCTCACGATCATAAGTTTCAGACCACAAATGAAACCCGTCCTCACTGCGAATGAGCTGTGCGGTAATGCGCAGCTTGGTTCCCGAACGACGCACCGAGCCTTCCAGTAGATGATTAACGCCCAACGTCGCACCAATCTCACGCAAGTCCTCATTACGACCCTTGAAGGAAAAGGATGATGTGCGACCAGCGACTTTCAAACCCGGGATGCGCACCAGGACATTCAGGATTTCCTCTGAAATACCGTCGGCGAAAAACGCCTGGTCGCCACCCTCGCTCATATCAGCGAAGGGCAGAACGGCAATGGATTTTTCGGGTGGCAGTGCGTTGTCGCCATCCTTCGTGACGGCCCTTTGGGCCTCCTCAGGATGAAGGTTTGGGGTTGCAGCGCCTTCATCAGCTTCATCCTGAGGAGGCTGCGAAGCAGCCGTCTCGAAGGACGAAGCTGGATCACGGTTTAACAATAATACAGAAGCAATCAATGCAACCACCGCAACACCCATCGCCGCCAGTGGGACCGGTTTTAGCAACTTGTCCGTCCACGATGCTTTTATGGTCACAGGTGCAGCGGGTGCAGCCTGCGCCTCCCCTGTAAGCCGCGCCTTAACCGCGCGCAAAAGATCATGAAACTCTGTTGCCTGCGCGCTGCCTTTCCAGGCGCTAAGATCAAGCACATGAAACTGTTTGAACCCCATCGGGGCAGGCGCTTGGTCGAGACAGATCGGAATCAACTTGCCAGCATCCGCCGCGGTGACGGCTTCGTCTTTGACCCAGCGCGATTTCACCGACTCCGCCGACCAGACAACGACAACGGCTTTTGCCGCCGCTAGCTCGCTCTCGATCGCTTCAGAGAACTCCTCCCCGCCAGCAATATGCCGGTCCCACCACACCGAACAGCCCTCAGCCTCCAGCGCCGCCGCCAGCTTTTCTATGCGGTCCCGGTCAGCGCGGGCATATGAAATAAAGATGTCGGCCAAGGCGCTCCCCTGAGTTTTTATTTTTGGCGTCTTTATACAGTTTATGCGTCGTACCCTCAATGGAACCATGAGGATTCGGCAAATTCAGTGGACGTTATTACCCCTTTGTCACCTGCCCCACAATCTCTCACCTTGCGCCTTGATCCCGCCGTCATTATCCACGACGGATAATCTGATGGATTTTTGACCCCGATTGGGCGCATGAGTTGGCGATATGGCTGAGAACGAGAGCGATATGGGCGAACCGGCGGCAGAGCCGGAGATGGACCCCGCAAAAGGGCCAGCCAATAAGCTTGCCTCGATTGCCAGCCGCGCCGTGTCGCTTCAGAAGTTTCTAAAAACCCGCGCGCAAGCCGTCACCCGCAAGCTTGGCGAGATCATCAAACGGCGATTGCCCCGCAACAAACAATCCGATGGCGAAACATCTCCCGCCAAACCCTCGCCCTATGCCGAAGGCGCGAAATACCAAAAACCTCGCCGCGCTCTGAACATCGATATGCGCAGTCTTTGGGGCAGTTTTTTTGCCGCCGGAACATCGCTCGCCTTTCTTGGGGTCGGCGCCGGACTGGCATTGGCGTTTATTTTCATGGCGCCGCGCATCCCCGACGATTCCGATCTCTGGAATGTCAACCGCCAGTCGGCGATCATTGTCCTTGATCGCAATGGGGAAGAAATCGCGGCGCGCGGCGCGCGCTATGGCGAGCATGTTGAACCGGGCGATTTGCCTAGCCATTTGATCAAGGCGTTTTTGTCGACGGAAGACCGGCGGTTTTACGACCACATCGGGGTCGATCTTCGTGGAATGCTGCGCGCGGCCCTCGCCAACGCTAAAGCCGGGGGCATTTCAGAAGGCGGCTCGACGATCACCCAACAGCTGGCCCGCAATCTCTTCCTGTCGCCAGAACAAACTTATGAGCGCAAAGCCAAAGAGGCCTTGCTCGCTTTATGGCTGGAAAGTCATTATACGAAGGATCAGATCCTCTCGCTTTACCTAAACCGGATTTACCTTGGCGCCGGAACCTATGGGATTGAATCCGCCGCACAAACCTATTTCGGGAAATCGGCGCGCGACGCGACCCTTTCAGAAGCAGCGATGTTGGCGGGGCTGCCAAAAGCGCCATCCACTTATGCGCCGACGCAAAATCCTCTTGGGGCCCAGCGCCGCGCGGCCGAAGTTCTCGACAACATGCTGGAAAACCATGAGATCACGCCCTTCGAGGCGCGAGAAGCCCGGGAGAACCCGGCCGTAGTGTTGCTCCAGAACAGTGATTCCGATCTCGGCTATTTCTTTGACTACGCAGCGGCGAAGGCCAAAAAGCTTGCCCCCGCCATTGCCGGCGACATCATCGTCACCACCACCATCGACCAGAAACTCCAGCGCGATGCAGAGGCCGCGGTCAAAACTGCGCTGACCATCGACATGCGCCTCAAAGGCGCGAGCCAGGCCGCCCTCATCGCCTATGACAATACGGGCGCGTTGCGCGCTATGGTGGGCGGGCGCTCCTATAAGGAAAGTCAGTTCAATCGCGCCGTCATGGCCAAGCGCCAGCCCGGTTCGGCGTTTAAGCCCTTCGTATACGTTGCAGCCATGGAAGCGGGCCTCACCCCGCAATCACGCTTCATCGATCAGCCGATCAATATCGAAGGCTGGGAACCGTCAAATTATACGCCGGGCTTTGTCGGCCCGGTGCGTCTCACCGAAGCGCTGGCAAAATCCATCAACACCGTGGCGGTGCAAGTCTCCGAGCAAGTTGGACGCGGCAAGGTCGCCGAAGCGGCCATGCGTCTTGGCGTCAAGAAAGAAATCCCCGCCCATCGCTCCATCGCGCTTGGCGCTGTCGATGTAACACTGGAAGATTTGACCGGGGCGTATATCCCGTTTGCACGCCGCGGGCTCGCGCCCACGCCCTATGCGATTGAGACCATTACGACCCATGACGGCGTTATTCTTTATCAGCACAAGGATGATAAACCGCGCCGGGTCCTCACGCAAAAGGTCGCAAAAGACATCACCCATATGCTCTATCAGGTGATGCATTCGGGTACGGGAAGGCGCGCCGAGCTTGGTCTTCGCCAGGCAGCGGGCAAAACCGGCACCACCAATGACTGGCGCGACGCCTGGTTTGTCGGCTTTACCGGACAACTGATTACCGGCGTCTGGGTCGGCAATGACGACTATACGCCCATGGAAAAGATCACCGGCGGCACGATCCCCGCCTCAATCTGGCGCGACTTTATGATCTCTGCTCATCAAGGTCTGCCGCTGGCGAGACTTGATGGCGCCTATCCGGCCGTCACTTACGCCTCAGAGCCCGCATTGCTTGATTTCTATGCGGATGTTTCAAGAGGATTTTCCCGCGCCCGCCGCGACGGCAATGCGCGCAGGGGCGTAAGAGACAACCGACGACGACGGTAGGGCAGCGCTCTAAAACTCCAGCAGGTTTTGCGGTTGCGTTGCAGGGTCAATCTCCGGCGGGGCTACGCGCCAGCCGGTTCCGTCATTACACGCGGCGCCGTTCCATTCATCGCGCTCACCGCGCAGCTCCAGGCGCTGGGTAAATTCCCGGCACAATACGGGACGGCGCTGGGGCCCGCCGGCAAGTTCAAGCTCTGTGCCCGGCGCCTTGATCAGGAGCTGTTGGTAAATGTAACCGCTAACCGCGCCGTCGATCGCAACCAGCATCCACGGTTTGTTGATGACGCGCCCCACCACCTCAACACCGGCGCCAGCGGGCAGTTCTTTAATGACGGGGTTATCCGTACCCGGACCAGTACGCATATTCCCGCTCCGCCTCAGGACATAAGCCCCAAGCTCGGTCTCCATCATATGGTTGAGATCAAGATCGCCGCGCACCATGGCAATACGTCCATTGGGCGCCGCCACGAGATTAGCCAGCGCATAACCCGTGGGCTCAACCGCGCCGACAGCCTTGCCGCCGCGCCAGGAGATAGCCTCGCCGCTTTGCATGGCGGTGAGAAATGCGTCCGATAACGCGCTGCGGTCCCGGCCGGAGAGTTGATGCTCCATTGCCGAGCCTGCGGCGAAATTTGACCGCGACCCACCAAAATCGGTGACCGCATCAAGAGTAGAGCAACCCGCCATAGCAGCCGCGACGAGCCCCACCGCAAAAATTGATTTCAAACTTCCCATCACCAGCACTCCTCATGCGACGCTGCACCGGCGAACGGCGCTCATTTTCCGGCACAATCGCATCCGTTTACGGCAAGCGCAAGGCGGGGTGGAGGCGGTGTGGGCTTGCCTCTTAATTCCGCTCATCCCGGCGCAGGCAGGACTCGGATGAGGTCCTGTGCTGAGGTGGTGAAATGCATTCTTCCCCCGTAAACGGGGGAGGAACAACAGTACAGTTGCACCACACACGATATGGGATGAGGTAAAATCCATTTAAGAGAATCGCACCTAATCCAAAAACGCCCGGCCCTCACGGTCTTCGATCTCAATCACCCAAAGGTCCAATCTCCGCTTCCTTTTCCAACCAGCGATCTATTTGCTCTTCTGATACGATCTCTTCGAAGGGCTCGCGCCAGATCGCCCTTCCATCAAGATCGCGACTTTGAATGAACAACCGCGCGGTCCGGCTCCCAAGATAAATCTTTACCGCCACCGCCCCCGCATCAGGATCCCCGCGCCGGGCAACGGTCGCAAACGCGCCCTCGCCTTGGGCGCGGCGGATATGCGCCGAGACGCGTATTTCAGATTTAAGGCGCGGTTCTATCACGAGCGTTGATCATCGGGCATATTCGGGTCAGCCGCCCTATCAGGGTTTGGCGCCGGTCGTGAAACTTGCGCATTTTTTGGCGTTCGAAACGGGTCGAGCATCAGATTTCCGAAAGTTTCTTCTTCGAGTTTTTCATTACCGCTTACCCCAAATATTTCATCTGCTGTCAAATGTGAGGCATTACGAAAAACACCGGTGATCCGGTCCCATATACAAAAGATTGTGCCAAAATTTGAATATTGATTTTCAATCTTCACTGAATGATGAAGCCGGTGAACAGTGGGAGTCACAAATACTGTGGAAAGCGCCCGCTCCAGGGAAGACGGCAACGTAATATTCATATGCGTGAAAGTGTTCGCAAACGCCGTAACCGCGAAGGCGAGGAGAATTCCTTCCGGCGCCAGCCCAAGCGCCAAGACGACGCCCGCGCCGATTAACGCACGAAACACTGCCTCAAATGGATGAAATCGCATGGATGTCGTCGCGTCAACATGCAGGTCCAGATGATGAACACGGTGGAAGCGCCAGAAGAAATACCAGCGATGCAAAACCCGATGCTCAGCAAATGCCAGCGCATCAAGAATAACAACGCAAAGAATCAACTCCAGCCAATAGGGCATGGATAACAGATTAAACAACCCGATCGCATGGCTCTGTGCAAAAATCGCGACCCCATAAGCGGCAATCACCGGGAAAAGGCTCAGAATGATCATACTGTAGAACATCATCGACGCATTGCGCAGCCAACGCGCCAAATCGACCGCCGCCCGGCGCCAGGGAAATAGCGTTTCGATGATCATTCCCGCGCCAATCAACCCCAGCATGTAAAAAACGCCGGACCATCCCTTAAATAATTCCATAGGCGCACCGTCGCCAAGACCGCCGCATTTGGCAAGCCTCACACCGATTTCAGCTTATTTACTGTATTTCGTCCGGGCGACCGCAACTACGTTTGCGCCCCTATGGCGTGCAATAGCTTGCAAATCCTGGCAAATCCTGTGCTAATATAGTCAAGCTTGGCAGTTGCTGTGCTATGGATGCGTGCTGGTTTAAGCATTGCTCTTGAAGGGGACAAAGCGCTGCAATAGTCCGGTCAGAAATGAATATTGGCACGAGCCTTGCTGTTTTCATTTCAATGAACGCCATTTTTTCCGGCGCAGCGAAATACTTGATGTGAACTGAGGAGACGACCATGAAAAAAATTATCTGTGCAGCAGCGCTTGCAGCGATGACATCGCCAGCATTTGCCAGCATCCCAGTAGAAGTACCGGAAATGAGCGCTGGCGCCGGTGTTGCCGCGATTGCGCTTCTTGTGGGCGCCGCCGCGATTATTCGTGAAAAAACAAAGCGCAAATAAACGCACCAACAGACTAAAAGATAAATAAGCCGGCCCGGCATGGGTCGGCTTTTCTTTTGGCTGGCTTTATGGGGCAATGCTGGCCTGTAATTTCAGTTGGTTTTGCAGCCAGTGAAAACGCAGTAAAAGACCAACCATGCACGAATCCGAATCATCCAGATCACGCAAACAATCCGCACCTTCTCACAGCATCCGGCTTGGGCTTCGCGCTGCGTTGCTGATCGCCCTGGCGGTGATTGAGCTTCCACTTCTGGCGTTTCTCTATGATCCGGTCAGCATCAACAACACTTCCGAGACGTGGCTGCAGGCCCGAACAATATTACGCGAAG
>JAADIQ010000012.1 GCA_013151255.1 Alphaproteobacteria bacterium | reverse complement strand
AAGCGTCATGATAGGGCATTTAAAAGGAACAATCGCCGCCATTGGCGCCGACACATTGCTGATCGATGTCATGGGCGTCGGTTATGAGGCCTTTGCGGCGGCGCGCCTGTTGCAAAAATTATGTGTCGGTGAGGCGGCGACCTTATCCATCGAGACTTATGTGCGCGAGGACGTGATCCGGCTTTACGGTTTTGAAAATGAACGCGAGCGTCAGTGCTTTCGTCTTGTACAAACCGTGCAAGGGGTAGGCGCCAAGCATGCCCTGGCGATTTTGCAGGTTCTGACACCAGCGGAACTTTATGATGCGGTGGCCGCAGAAGATGTCACCGCGCTTTGTCGCGCCCATGGCGTCGGGAAAAAACTGGCGCAACGCATCGCAACGGAATTGCAATCGAAAGTCGGCGCGCTGGCGGTGACGACTGGTGAAATATTGACCATGACCGCGCGCAAGAAAGCCGGTGTAGCGGAGGCCGCCGACCCAGTGCTCGCGGCGCGGGCTGATGCGGTCTCGGCGCTGTCGCATCTCGGCTATGACGGGGTCGATGCGCGCCGCGCCGTGGCGCTTGCAGCTGAGGCGCTCGATAGTCCCGGCGTTGAGGGATTGATCAAAGCGGCGCTCAAAGAATTAGCGGCGTGAGGAGGGGATGATGATGCGAACGATTTTTTGTTTTTCGATTTTTGTTTTTTTAATTGCAGCACCGGCACGTGCTGAAGAAGATGAATCCGTGTGGTTCAAGACTTACGAACAAATTGATTATAGCGATCTCAGGAAACTTATTGATGAGAAGCAGGTCGATTCGGCGCGTGTATTGAATAGTGGATGGTGGGTGACAATTAAAACAAAAGACGGGAAATTTTTCGATACGAGGGTTACTCCCCAAACGCCCATCGCCGACCACTTTTATGTAGCGGGAATTCCAGTTAAAATTGAGCATAGAAATGAGGACAATGATGAATTACCTTTTTGGCTAGATATATTCTTGAATATCCTTCCGTTACTGATTTTCGTTGTATTCTTCATTTTTATTCTTTGGTTTTCCCAGAAACGTGGAAGAAAAGTGCAGGACGAGTGTCTTGATCGAGCCAAAGAGATAAATGATGAGTTTTTAGACCGACAGCAGGAACAGTTTGAGGCTTTCATCGAGAACTTTTCATCCTTGCTAGAGAAAAAAGATTCTAATGGCTGAACCCGCATATGCATATAAAGACGACCGCCTATATGATGCGATGCGCCGCCGCTTGCTCTCCCCTCTCCTGCTCTGCGGGAGAGGGGCCGGGGGTGAGGGTGTACGAGCGGTGCATAAAGTAAACGGAGCACTGTCATGAAAACACATGCTCATACAGCTCGCGCGCGAAGTCTGCGAAAAAATGCGAACACCCCTGAACAAATCGCCTGGGAAGCGTTGCGTAAGTTGCGCCGCCAAGGTTTTCCGGTCCGTCGTCAGCACCCGATCGGGCGATTCATTGTCGATTTTGCGATTCTTAAGGCAAGACTTGTCATTGAAATTGATGGCGGCGTTCATCGACTGTCTTCGGTTGCGCAAAAGGACGCCATCCGCGAAAAAGAGATTACAGAACAAGGCTGGCGCGTCTTGCGCCTGCCCGCCGCGAGCGCCATGAGTGGGAATTATCTTCTTGCGCTCATGCAAAAAGAGCTAGGACTATAATGCTGAGAAATCACCCTCACCCCCAGCCCCTCTCCCGCAAGCGAGAGAGGGGAGTGCGTGCAATGGGTGGAGGCGCACATGGCTGAACCCGCATATAAAGATGACCGCCTGATTGATCGCACCGTGAAACCACAAGACGCGGATGCGGCGTTGCGTCCAAAGCGTCTCGATGATTTTGTCGGCCAGCCGCAAGCCAAGGATAATTTGCGGATTTTTGTGGCTGCCGCGGTAAAGCGCGAGGAAGCCCTCGACCATGTGCTCTTCCACGGGCCTCCGGGGCTAGGCAAAACCACGCTGGCGCAAATCGTCGCCAATGAGCTCGGCGTCAACTTCCGCTCGACCTCCGGGCCGGTGATCACCAAGCCCGGCGACTTGGCTGCGCTGCTCACCAACTTGGAAGCCGGTGATGTGTTGTTCATCGACGAGATTCATCGCCTCTCCCCGGCCGTCGAAGAAGTCCTCTATCCGGCCATGGAAGATTACGCCCTTGATCTGATGATCGGCGAGGGGCCGTCGGCGCGTTCGGTGAAGATCGACCTGCCGCGCTTTACCCTGATTGGCGCCACCACGCGCTCGGGGTTGCTCGCCAAACCCTTGCTTGATCGCTTTGGCATTCCGGTGCGCCTTGAATTTTACGGCGCCGATGATTTGATGCGCATCGTAGCACGGGGCGCAGCCAAACTTGGCGCCAAGATGTCAGAGGACGGCGCCATGGAAATTGCACGGCGCTCGCGCGGCACGCCGCGTGTGGCCGGGCGCTTGATGCGCCGGGTGCGTGATGTGGCGACGGTTGAGGGTGTTGAGGTAATTGACGCGAGCGTTGCCGATAAAGCGCTAAAGCGGTTGGAGATTGACGGGCTTGGGCTTGATCCCCTTGACCGGCGCTACCTTCGTCTGATTGCGGAGCATTTTGGCGGCGGCCCGGTGGGCGTTGAAACACTGGCGGCATCATTGGCCGAAGCGCGTGACGCGGTAGAAGATGTCGTCGAGCCGTTCCTCCTTCAATGCGGCCTCATTCAGCGTACCCCGCGCGGGCGGCTGCTGTCGCCAAGCGCCTGGAAGCATTTAGGGCTGGCCGCACCGAAGGGCGAGGCATTGTGTGATTAAGCAAATAAGCAGGGCAACCAACTGTCATTGCCGGGCTTGTCCCGGTGATCCAGAAATAAGAGATGATTGAAAACCCTGGATTGCCGGACTTGTTCCACTGCCGTCCGGTTTAATATCCATCTGTCTGTTCCTCCCCCATTTATGGGGGAGGTGGTCCGAAGGACCGGAGGGGGTCATTGCTAATGTTGAAAACCCCCATCGACCCGCGCAAAAACGCGCGGCCCACTTCCCCCGCAAGCGGAGGAAGAATAAGAAGTCACGTATGGCAGCGTGTACAGGCTCATTCATGCTACCAACCAATCATTAGGGAATTCGCGTGAAAGTGGGTGTGCAGCACGAAGTCAGCTGATCACAAAGCACCGAACTCCCGCAGATGCCCTTCAATCCGCTGACGCAGCATATCTTCAGTTTTTCCGTGAAGATGAATGACCGCGTAGTTTTTTACGCCCGACCCATTGGCGATGAAAAGATTTGCGCTGTGCCACCAGTCATCTTCGGCAAGTTCGATGATGTTCTTTGTCTGGCTGTGCATGACGCCGAAAAGCGCCGAGCCCTGATCGGCGATCACCGTTTCCATTTCTGACGCCAGCGCATTGAATTTTTCAGGTGAAGCGTCGCGCGTATCAAAAACGGTTCCGCCAAGTGATTCTACGATGCGTGCGACTTTTCCCGAAGGGTAATGGCGTTGCGCTGGTTGTATCAAAGCGTGCGAGATATAGGATCGAACCTTCGCGCACAGGAGGCGGTGTTATGGCGAATGCCTTTCGGAAAGCGGCGACCTCTTCCGGTCCCCAATAATAGCTCGGGATGCGCTTTCGCAGCACCCGTGCTTTTTTGATGCAAACGAGATCATCGACGGTGATGTAGCTGAGCCCCAGTGCTTCGACATCACGGATTACGTAGGATTTCTTCGCCAAAAATGCGGGAAGGACGAGCGGCTCAATGATTTTATCGGTCGTTATCAACGACAACACATAATCGCCGACCCAGTCCCCATAAGTATAGGGCGTTTCGGTCTCGGTAATCGTCCCTGTAGGAATGATTTTTGCACCATCCCCCGATGGTGTTGTTAAAATCTCTTTTGTCGATGGCGCGCGAATGGAATAGCGCGCGAAGATGCGCCGGTCTTTTATGGCAAGACCGCTCGCCGTATAAAAAAGATCATCAACATCCACATATTCGTCACGAGGATTTTGATAGACGAGGCGTTTTTGTGTGGGGCGGTCACCGACAACCGCGATCGCATCGGTTTGTCGAACGGCGATTTCTTCCCGGGTTCGGGGCT
>JAADIQ010000111.1 GCA_013151255.1 Alphaproteobacteria bacterium | reverse complement strand
CGTTCCACAAGGACGAACTGGTCGCGCGCATTCACGCCATTGTTCGGCGCTCTAAAGGCCATTCACAATCGGTCATCACCACCGGCAAGCTAATTGTCAATCTCGACGCCAAGACCGTTGAGGTTGCGGGCTTGCGCGTTCACCTCACCGGCAAGGAATATCAGATGCTGGAGCTGCTTTCCCTACGCAAGGGAACGACGCTGACCAAGGAGATGTTCCTCAACCACCTATATGGCGGCATGGACGAGCCGGAACTGAAAATTATCGATGTGTTCATCTGTAAATTACGCAAAAAGCTAGCTGCGGCAACGATTGGCGAACATTATATCGAAACCGTCTGGGGCCGCGGCTATGTCTTGCGCGATCCGCAGGAAGAAATTGCAGCCTCGGTCGCTTAGCTGAATATTCCAACAAGACACCTACAAAACGTATTACTTGCACGCCTACAAAAAACGCCCCGGTCCGCCGGGGCGTTTTTTTAACGCCTCAGCAATCATTCGCACAATGCTGACGGACAATGCCGGCGCCATGCTTTCCAGCAAATATTAACTTAAATCCATCAAGATGTAACAGCGCACTATGCGGCGCAGCCTTCCGGATGGCCAATTGTGAACAGCGAATAATGTCCCATAACGCGCTTCGTCAAACACAGAACCGCCTGAATGCGATTAACTTCCTGTTTATTGCATCGGCGATCATCAGTGTTGTCGGCGCCTTGGGCATCGCTGAGGGCGCTACGCTCCATAAGCTGAACTTTTTTCACCTCAAATATAATATCGAACTCAGCGATGCAATCCAAACACTAACGCCAGACAGCGACTTGAAAGCCGTTGAAAACATCATCGGCAAGATCAGAGAGCAGCCCATCGCTTGTTTGAAAATGATCGGGCCGGCCGAAATGATGGTGATGCGCGCCGCCGGCGCCGGGAACGCACGCAGCCTGTGCACCAAGGATATCGAGGACGCCAACCGGGCGCTGGATGCAATAAGCGCTTATAGGGCTAACACAGCGTCCTTTGCACAGCTGAGGACGGAGCTAGTTGTTGCGTGCGACATTTTTATAGAAAACTCCGAAGCCTTTGAGCCGCTGGTCAAAGACACGGTTCGGTTGATCGTCATCGCCATGATCGTGCTTCTTGCAACCAAAGGCATGGCCATCGCCGTTTTGGGGCTGGTCTTGTCGCGACGGATTTCAGGGACTTTCGCCCTCATGAATGATGCAAAGAAAAGGTCCCAAAAGAGCGAGGCGCGCCTCAAACTGGCGTTTGAAGGCTCGACCGAAGGGATTTGGGAATGGGACGCGACGACCGATGCGCTTACGGCCTCGCATTATTTCTTTGGCGCCTTCGGCTTTAAAAACCCGGGCCAGATCGACCTTAAGCAGTGGCTGGCCGATTACGGACATCCGGACGATGTTAAAGCGGGGTACGCTTCATGGAAATCGCATGTCATACGGGGAACCACCCATGATGTGAATTGCCGGATCGGAGACGGGAACGGCGCCTGGCAATGGTTTCGGATTCGCGGAAGCGCTCGCAAAGACGCTTCCGGTAAAGTCGTTGAGGCGCTTGGCACGCTGAGCAACGTCACCGCCCTTGTCGAAGCGCAAATACAGGCCGAAGACGCCAATCGCTCCAAGTCTGAATTCCTGGCGACCATGAGCCATGAAATACGTACGCCCATGAACGGTGTGCTCGGCATGCTGAACTTAATGCTTAAGGGCAATCTGGAAACCGCCGAACGCGACAAGGCCATCATCGCTCACGATTCCGCAGAAGGGTTGCTGGATATTCTCAATGACATTCTCGACTATTCGCGCCTCGACGCCGGGCGTGTCGAACTTGAAAAATTACCCTTCAACCCCGAGCGCATCGGCGCCGCTGTCGTTGAGTTGCTGACCTCAAAGGCAGAAGAAAAAGGCTTGCGCATCAGCTACAATGCAGCAGAGGCTTTACCGCCATGGGTTAAGCTTGACCCTACGCGGGTTCGCCAAATTCTGGTCAACCTTGTCTCCAATGCGATCAAGTTCACCAAGGAAGGCAGCGTCGATGTCCGCGCATCCTACCGGGCTGAGTCTGTCTGAAACCCGCGGCGTTATCAGATTTGAGATCAATGACACCGGCATCGGCATCCCTGAAGAAGCGCAAGACCGTTTGTTCAAGCGTTTCTCTCAGGTCGATTCCTCGATGACGCGGCGATTTGGCGGCGCCGGCCTTGGCCTGGCGATTTCAAAACAACTGATCAAGCGCATGGACGGCGAGATCGGCTGCAAGAGCACGCCGGGCGCCGGAAGCCAGTTCTGGTTCACGCTGCCGGTTGATGTCGCCAAAGGGCCGCCCGCCGAAGTGGATGAAGTCGCAGACGATGAACCCGATGTCGGCGCGTTGCGAATTCTTGCCGCCGAAGACCAGCCCATAAACCAACAAGTGTTGCGCGCGTTTCTGACCGGCGCCGGCCATGAGGTTACGCTTGTTGAAGATGGCGCGCTGGCGCTGGCCGCCGTTCAACAATCTGATTTTGACATTGTGCTGATGGATATCCAGATGCCGAATATGGATGGCTTCGAGGCGACGCGCGCCATCCGGACGCTCGCCCACCCGCTCTGCTCCCTTCCGATCATTGCGCTAACCGCCAATGCCATGGCCGGCGACAAGGAGCGTTGCCTGGAAAGCGGCATGGACGGCTATGTCAGCAAACCCATCAATGCAGAAGACCTGCAACGAGAAATCGCCGCGGTCATCGCCCATGCCGCAAATGCAGACCCCCGCGACGCCGCGCATGACAGACCTGCCGTTGCATAACCTGTCTCTGCCGGCGCAGCCTATTGCGCCACCGCGCAAACCGCCTGCTCCATCGCCAGCAGCGCCCCTTCTTGCGCGCCGCGCCCCAGCGATAGTTGTGGATTATACCGCTGGAGAGAATGACCCGGTGGCAGGGAATGAGCAACGACACCATGTTCGAGCCAACCGCGGCGCCAACCGCGCGCGAGGCCTTCGGACTGCCGAGTTCACGAGCGATATCGCCATAGGTGACGAGGCCGCCAAACGGTATTTTTAACAGCGCCTCCCAGACTTTTAACTGGAAGTTCGTGCCCTGAACATGCAGGCCCAAAGGCTGGTCAAGCCGGCAATTGGCGGCGGCGGCAAAAGCCCGCGCGGCGAGCGGCGCGACAAAACCCGGATCGTGAACAAACCGCGCCGCCGGCCAGTCCTGTTTCAACTCGCCAAGTTGCACCGCTTCATCACCGGCGCCCAGAAAACTGAGCCAGGAAACGCCTTTTTCGGTGGCGCCAATAAGCGCGGCGCCGAACGGCCCGTTGACGGTTGCGTAATGAATAGTCAGCCCCTCGCCTTTTTTGCGGTAGGCGCCCGGCGTCATCGCCTCGGAGACCAAAAACAAGTCATGCAACCGCGAGGGGCCGGAAAGCCCGGCGGCAAAAGACGCATCAAGAACGCTGCCGCCGCTGGCCATGGCGCGTTTAGCCTCGCCGGCGGCCAGATATTGCAGGAACCGCTTTGGCGAGACCCCGGCGCCGGCCTTGAACACCCGCTGGAAATGTTGCGGCGACAGACCGACCACGGCTGCGGTTTCCTCAAGCGACGGCGCGGCATCGAAATTCTCAACCAGATAGTCAAGCGCCCGCGCCACCAGCGCATAGCCGTCACCGCGCTGCGCCGCGGCGCGCGGCGCACGGACAGATCGCTGAATTCGGGTCATATCGTTCATGACACCACAATATCCGCTCCATGGCGCCTAAAACACCCGTTTCTTGCTGGAAAATCCACCCGTGATTTACCCTCCGTTAACCCTGATAAGCCGTTAATAGGGCATAAGAATTCGACCCTGACGGAGGCGCCCTATGGAAGACCTGCAATATATCATCCGGAATTGGATTTTCCGGCGCCGATGTCGGCCGCGCCATATTCCTGGCTTTTGTCTTCGCCATGTACGCCAAGAAAGACACCAATATCTGGACCGTCGCACTGATCGCTTTGGCAATTGACCGCACCGTCTGGCCGATCACGGCAATGGCAATCTCCGGCGCGGAAGTGCAGGCGATTATCGCCTCTACCGGCGCCCTGTTCACAACCCTGCTGGACGATCTCGGCATCTATATCGTGCGCTATCTTGGCATCGTCGTGATGATCAGTGGCTTCATTGGCCTGCGCACCGGGGTGCACAAATTCATGCCGAAAAAACGCAAAACCGCGCACGCCTGAGAGAATTAACGCGCGCAGCTTAACGAGGCCTGGCATGGATATTCAAAACTTTGGAACGGGACTGCCTACAACAAAATTGCAAAGCAGTAAAAATATACTCCCCCAAACTGAAGGTCAGAAAACTTCCGGGGCCGGAATAAAATCTACAACCCGGCAAGTGGATATGCGCAATGTATCGCTCACTGAAATTAATCAGCTTATCAAGTCGGGCGTAGACGGTCTGCTGGACGCGCTTCCCGTGAGCAATATCGGACAATCCATCCGGCTTGCCAATGGTTCGCCATCGGACCGGGAGGCTTTAATGAACCAAAAAGTAGACTTCATCGGCCAGATTGAAAAATCGATTGCGTTTGAAAAAAGCCGCGGGCTGTCAACGGCGTTTCTTGAAAATATCCTGGCGAATCTGAACCGTATTGATGGAATGAACCTGCCTGACAGCATGGATATGATGGCTTAGAAAACATCAGCCGTAAATTTCCTTGCTTATAACATGTTCTAAAACAAACTGAGTCATTTCAATCCGTTTGCGCCAGTGAACGGTCACTCGTGTCTTTGCCGGAGGTCGATGGTTCCCATCCATCCCCATTCCGGCAATCCAGGACTACAAATGGCGGAAAGTTTCTGGATCACCGGGCCGGATTGAGCAAGCAATTCAGGCCCGGTGATGATAACACTGATAATGAGTACTTCATTTTGACTCAGACACTAGAGCAAATCCGCGAGTTAAATTGAATCATGGATTTGCTCTAGATTCTTTGTTTGCCGCATTTCTATCGGATAACCGCGTCACACTTATCCGGAAATGCTCTAGCCGCTACACCTTCTCGAGAGCGAAGGCACAAGGAGATTCATGAAACACTACGGCAAAATCTGCACATTGATGTACGACCTCGATAAACCAGTGGTTCCCGAAGTGGACCTGGCCTTCTTTCAAAACTACGTGGAAAAGTCCAACGGACCCATACTGCAACCCATGGTGGGCACGGGGCGTTTTGCCCTGCCGCTGATGGAAAAGGGATTTAAGATCGATGGCGTAGACGCATCTGCTGACATGTTGGCCAAATACCGACGAGTCTGTAAAGAGCGTGGCTACGATGCCAATATCTACGAGAACACTCTGGCAGAGATGGAACTGCCCGAGCTTTACGCCTTGATCTTTATCACCTCAGGATCATTCTCTCTCATCACCGATGACGAGGAAATTTCTCGTAGCCTGGCGAATATCAACCGGCATCTATTGCCCGGTGGCAGTTTTGTTTTCGAAGTATCTGAATACCATGACGCTCACCACCTTGATCATCATTGGAATGGCAAGTGGTTGAAGTCTCCAAAGGGTGAGATTGTGCTGCAGAGCGTGGTTCAGAACGATCAAGACAGAAATTCTGACATTGTGCATTCTCTGGTGCGTTATGAGCTGATCAAAGACGGCAGGTTGGTGGACACGGAATTCCTAGAGTTTACTCTGAAATATTACAACAAAGGCGGGGACACACTCAAGGCCCTGCTTGAAGAGCATGGATTTGAAGACGTCATCTACTACAATTCCTACGACAAGACCTATGACAAAAACAGAACGAGTTTCAATCTGATTGTTGAATGTCGCAAGAAGCAGTAGCTTTGTAGGGAAGGCCCTAATACACCCTAAAATTTCCTTGGATGAACGCTACACCTTCTCGAAAGCGACCACCGCATTCAGCCCGCCAAAGGCGAATGAGTTTGAAATCGCGACATCAAACTTGCGCTCTATCGCCTCGTTCGGCGCATAGTTGAGATCGCAAGCCGGGTCCGGCACATCGTAATTCATGGTCGGCGGCGCGACATTGTTGTTGAGCGCCAGGATGGAGGCGATCACCTCTATGCCGCCGGCGGCCCCCAACAGATGTCCGTGCATGGATTTTGTCGATGACATGATGAGCGCGTCGGCGCCGGCGCCAAACACCTCGCGCACGGCTTTGGTTTCGGTTGGATCGTTTAACAATGTGCCGGTGCCGTGGGCGTTGATATAAACCGCAGACGGATCGTTGATGGTCATATCGCCAAGCGCCAGGCCAATAGCGCCGGCGGCGCCGTCAACTTCCGGGTTGATCATGTCCTTGCCATCGGCGTTCATGCCGAAGCCCGCAAGCCGCGCAACAATATTGGCGCCGCGTTTGCGCGCACGTTCTTCTTCTTCCAGCACCAGAACGCCGGCGCCTTCGCCGATGATGAGGCCGTTGCGGTTTTTTGAAAACGGACGGCACGTCTCGGATGCAAGAATATGCATCGCCTTCCAGGTGGTCAGCGCGCCAAAGGTGAGCACCGCTTCGCTGGCCCCCGCCAGCGCCACATCCGCGCCGCCATGGCGGATGATATCAGCGCAAACCCCAATCGAATGGGCGCCCGTGGCGCAGGCGCTGGAAATCGCGAAAGCAGGCCCGCGCGCGCCATAGCGGATAGACATATGGCTCGCCGGCGCGTTGGTGATGATTTTCAAAATCGACAACGGATGCGGGCGCTTGCCCCGGCGCAACATCTGCTCATAGCCGTGGTCAAACGTCGCCTGCCCGCCAATGCCGGTGCCGATGATGCAAGCCATCCGTGCGCCGGTCTCATCGTCAATTTCAAGCCCGGCATTTGCAATCGCCTCATCGGCGGCGAGAACCGCGAGTTGCGAGAACCGGTCAGCGCGGGAAAGCGCGCGGCCAAGATTGTTCAGCCGCTCATCAAGGCCGTCAATCGGCGCGGTCGGCAGGGTGAGAGATAAATCGCCGCCGAGCGTGTATTCGCGGTTAACAATCCCGTTTTGTCCCGACGACAGGCCGTCCCAGTAAGCGCCCAAATCGGCGCCGATTGGAGAGACGACGCCCATGCCTGTGACAACAACATTTCGGGTCATGCGGAGCGTTATTTTTTCTCAATCAGCGTGTTGAGCGCGTCGATCAGATCGCCAACCGATTTCATCTCGCCAAACGGGTTTTCATTTGCGTTGAACGGGACTTCAACGCCGAGTTTTTCTTCGACTTCATAGATGATTTCGACAATCGAAAAACTGTCGATCCCGAGATCGGCGATCGGCGTCTCGCGGGTCGGCGCCTCGGTGAGGCCGACCGCGTGGTCCTTGATGATTTCCAAAAGCGGCTGGTCGATATCGGCCATCATTTACTCCCTTATCCATTTCGGTCTTATCCGAAGGCGCTGCCTATGGCCAGAGCGCTAAGCCGCGCCAGCGCCGGGATTACCGTCTAATCCCGGAAATTCTTAAATTGCAGGGGCTGGTCGACCTTCAGCCCCTTGACGAAGGCGATCACCTCCTGAAGCGCATCGCGTTTTTTACCGGTAACGCGTAGCTCATCACCCTGGATTGCGGTCTGGACCTTGAATTTCTCGCCCTTGATTTTCTTGACGATATCTTTGGCGACATCTTTGGAAATGCCCTCTTTCAGCAGCACATGCTGGCGCACCGACTGGCCGGCGGCGGGCTCTTCTTTCTGGTAGTCAAGCGAGCCCGGTTCAATCCCGCGCTTTTGCATATGGCCTTGCAGGATTTCATGCATCTGGCGCAGCTTCATATCGTCATCGGCGAAGATGGATATCACCCCATCCTTCATTTCAATCGTCGACTTCGAACCTTTGAAATCATAGCGGGTGGTAATCTCGCGGATGACATTTTGCACCGCATTGTCAGCCTCGGCGCGGTCAACTTCGGAGACGATATCAAAGCTCGGCATAAGGGTCGCTTTCGTTCACAGGTGGGCGAGGTTTTTCTCCTAATTTTCAGCCCAATGCAAGGCGCTGTGAAGCAGACGCGCGCTTTCTCGCGCCCCGACCGCGAAGGCGGTCAGATCATTATCAGCGCGCCTTCGCGCGCGGACCGCGAAGGCGGTCAGATCATAATTCATGCTTATGGGTTAGGAACCCAACTACATTTTGTCCTTCTTACACCGCGCCAGTTGGTTTTTGATTTACAAACGGTTTTGCCGCAGCTCTCATCGAGATCTATGGCGCGGCGGTCATTTTCTTTCTCGGCGGAAGCCGCATTCGCCCCCAGGCACCAGTTTTTGTGCGCCTTGAAATTGCTCGACCACCGCCCGCCTTTGAATTTGCATTGACGGCTCTCGTTGGAATCGTTCTGAGAAACGGCAATTGCGGCATAATCGCCGCACCGCACATCATTGGAGGCTTGTTGCGCGCTTTTGCAGCCGACAATTTGGTTGTCACGGGCTTGGGCCTCGCTGTTCGACGCCGTAGCGTCTGCTTTCAGGCACCATTCAAAATGCGGCGCGTAATCGGCTGACCAGCCGCCGCCGCTAAACCCGCATTGGCGCGAAGCATT
>JAADIQ010000072.1 GCA_013151255.1 Alphaproteobacteria bacterium | reverse complement strand
TCGAAAAAATTACCGCTCAAATTCCGGTCGGCCGCCTTGGCCATCCGGAAGAGATCGGGCGCGCCGTCGCATTCCTGGCCAGCAAGGATGCAGGATTCGTCACAGGCGCGACGCTGTCAATCAATGGCGGCATGTATTTGAGCTGAATTGGCGAAAATGAACACGGGAATCGAAAAAATGGCGGATATTGAGAACCTAGAGTCGTATAGGGATGTTACAAAACCGACGAGTGACGGGCGGGCGGCGGAGAAATGTCCGGCGCGAACGCCGACCCAGCTGCAGAGTAAAATGCCGATCAGTATTTTTCCTTTGCAGCGGTGGTCTAAGGACTCCTACTCATCAACAGCGCTGTTTGAATTGGCAGACCGGTCCATCGATGCCATGCTAGGGCGATATAGTTTAGGGCTTTCACCAGCGGCGCTACTTGATCTTTATATGGGTTGGTCGATGGGGCTCGCCTTCGCTCCGGGAAAACGCGCGCAACTCGTCGATAAATTGGCGCGCAAAAATGCGAAGTTTCTGGGTTACGCCGCTCGCTACGCGTCAAACCAGAATGAACGCCCCTGTATCGAGCCGCTTCTTCAAGATCACCGCTTCAGGGGCGGCGCTTGGAAAAAGCCGCCGTATAATTTCATCTACCAGGCGTTTTTGCTCAATCAACAATGGTGGCACAATGCAACAACCGGCATCAAAGGGACAACGCCCGCGCAGGAGAACGCCATCGAGTTCGCTGCCCGGCAAATCCTCGATATTTTCGCCCCATCCAATTTTATTCTAACCAATCCTGAAATTCTGCAAAAGACGCTGGAAACCGGCGGCGCCAATCTCATTGAGGGCTGGAATAATTTTATTGAGGACTGGAACCGAACCGTGTCTGGACAAAAACCCGTTGGTTCGGAAGCGTTTGTTGTGGGAGAAAATGTCGCTGTTTCGCCGGGAAAGGTCGTTCTCGAAAATGATCTCATCGAGCTCATTCAGTATGAGCCGACGACTGATGACGTATATACGGAGCCGATATTGATAACGCCTGCATGGATCATGAAATATTATATTCTAGATCTGTCCCCACATAACTCCATGGTGAAGTATCTCGTCGACCAGGGCCACACGGTATTCATGATTTCATGGAAAAACCCGGGCGCCGAGGACCGTGAAAAAGGAATGGACGACTATCTTCGTTTGGGTCCGTTGGCGGCGCTCGACGCCATAGCAACGATCATTCCTGACCAAGAGGTTCACGGTGTCGGATATTGCCTTGGCGGGACGTTACTCGCCATCGCTGCGGCCGCACTGGATCGCGATCACGCCAGTCCATTCAAGACGTTGTCCTTCCTCGCGTCACAGATTGATTTCGAAGAAGCGGGTGAATTGATGCTGTTCATCAATGAAAAGCAACTTTCCTTTTTAGAGAACATTATGTGGGAGCAGGGTTATTTGGACACAAAACAGATGGCGGGGGCCTTTCAGCTTCTCCGATCCAATGATTTGGTGTGGTCAAGGCTACAAACTGAATATCTCATGGGCGAACGGCGCTCGATGAATGATTTGATGGCCTGGAATGCGGACGCCACAAGAATGCCGTTCCGAATGCACTCTGAATATCTGAGACATCTCTATCTCAATAATGATCTCACTGAAGGACGATATCATGTGGGCGGCAAACCAATATCAATTGAAGAAATTCGCAAGCCTATATTCGCCGTCGGCACGCAAAAAGATCATGTGGCGCCGTGGCGTTCGGTTTATAAGTTTAATCTCTTCGCCGATGCCGACGTTACATTTCTATTGACGAGCGGCGGTCATAATGCGGGGATTATCAGCGAGCCCGGGCATCCTCGGCGCGAATATCAGACGGCGATCAAGACGGGGGCTGATCCTTACATTGACGCAGACACATGGGCGAAACAGACGCCGACAAAGGACGGGTCCTGGTGGCCGGAGTGGCAAAAATGGCTGGCGGCATATTCAAGCGAACGCATCACTCCGCCGCCGCTTGGCGCCGCAGACAGCGATTATGCTGTTTTGCGTGACGCACCGGGGAACTATGTCCTCGGCGACTAAATCGCAATCCGCAAACTCTCGCCTTTCGGTCGGCGGCTTCGGAGAAAACCTCATCGGCGTAAAGGCAATTCGCTCCAAATCCGGGGACGAAGTTAAGAGCGCTGATCGCGCCCACCAGAACAATACCAAATGTAAAGAAAGGCCACGCTAATGCCAAAAGAAGTTGTTATTTGCTCACCTTTGCGGACGGCAATTGGAACCTATGGCGGATCGCTAAAGTCAGTTCCGGCGAGTGACCTCGGCGCCACAGCGATCCGCGCCGTGGCGGAGAAATCAAAGTGCCCGTTATCGGAAGTGAACGCCGTTATTATGGGGCATGTCATTCAAGCCGGCGCAAAAATGAATACGGCCCGTCAAGCGGCGATCGGCGCCGCCCTACCCGTTGAAACTCCGGCGATGACGGTTAACCGGGTTTGCGGATCAGGCGCGCAGGCAATTGTCAGCGCCGCACAGGAAATCTGGCTTGGCCATTCCAACTGCGTCATCGCCGGCGGCATGGAGAATATGGACCAGGCGCCCTATTTAGCCGCCGGCGGCCGGTGGGGCTACCGGATGGGAGATGGTGAGCTATATGACAGCATGTTGCGGGATGGCCTTAACGATGCGTTTTCCAGCGAACATTCCGGTTGGCATACTGAAGATCTGGTCAAGAAGTACGATATATCAAGAACAGCGCAAGACGAGTGGGCGCTGCGCTCGCAAAAACGGTTTAGCCAAGCGCAAACGGCCTCGATATTCGATGCCGAGATTGCCCCCGTCAGCATCAAGTCGCGCAAAGGCGCGGTCGACTTTAACCGGGATGAGCATAATCGGCCCGATACGACACTGGAGTCCCTGTCGAAGCTAAAGCCGGCTTTCAAGGATGGCGGCACAATTACAGCGGGAAATTCACCGGGTCTTAATAGCGGCGCTGCCGCGATGATCATCGCCGAGCGCGCCTGGGCGGACGCGCACGGACTTGAACCGATTGCGCGGCTGGTCAGCTATGGCCTCGGCGCGGTGGAGCCGGGCATGTTCGGAATCGGTCCGATTCCCGCGACGCGCCAAGCCATGGAGCGAGCGAATTGGACCATCGATAAGCTTGACCGTGTAGAGATTAACGAAGCCTTCGCCGCCATCGCCATCGCCGTCGCCATTGAGCTCGGTCTGAACGAGGAGATTGTGAATGTTGAGGGCGGCGCCATTGCGCATGGCCACCCAATCGGCGCGACAGGGGCGGTCTTAACGACGAGACTTCTTCATTCAATGAAACGAGACGGGCTGAAGCACGGGCTTGTCACACTCTGCATTGGCGGAGGTCAAGGGATTGCTCTCCTTCTTGAAATGCTTTGATCCAACACTGGATCGGCGCTCACCCGTGTTTCCGTCAAAAAATATAGGAGACGACGGGCGAACCATTAATGAGTTTATAGAAATCCAAGAATGCTGAATCTGAAAGCAAAAAGAGGACTCGTTGTTGGGAGTGTGACCTGCTCCCCGAAAAGTCCCTCATTTTGAGATAGAGTTTTTCGCGCTATTTTTCTGGCTGGAAAGGAGCGTGAGAGCATGAAAGCATC
>JAADIQ010000128.1 GCA_013151255.1 Alphaproteobacteria bacterium | reverse complement strand
GCATCTCTTCGGCGATATCCGGCACAGTCCGATTGCGCTGGGGCCATTCTGAGTGCGGCTTCAGCGCCGTATAAATTTCCATATAGTTGACGTCCGCGGTTTCGCCTTTCTCGGCCCGGCCGATCATGGCGAGGGTGGTTTCAACTTCTGGAAATTCAGACAATACGGCTGCAATATCATTCGATATTTTGATTGACTGATCGAGAGACGTCGACGGAATGGACGTCACCCGCCACATGATCGAGCCCTCTTGCAGTTGCGGCATGAATTCCTTGCCGAGAAAGGGAAACAACGCGAGGCTACCAAGCAGCAAGGCGCCGGCGCCGATGATAATCCGGCTCTTTTTCTCCAATCCCCATGCCAGAAACGGCAGATAAACCGCTTTGATGTGACGGACCAGAAAAGTGTCGCGTTCTTCCTTTGGCTTGAGGATCATTGAACCAAGAACAGGAATAATCGTCAGTGTCAGGATTAGCGACCCCGCCATCGCGAAAGTAATATTAAACGCCATCGGTTTGAAGAGTTTACCCTCCAGCCCGTCGAGGCTGAACAATGGCAAAAAGACGACAATGATGATCAAAATCGCAAAAGAGACCGGATTGGCGACCTCGCGTGCGGCGGTTAACATCGCTGCCGTGCGGTTGACCGGGCCGCCTTCCTTGCGGCGTTCCGCCATAATGCGAAAAGCATTTTCGACCATCACCACAGACCCGTCGACCATCATGCCGATGCCAATCGCGAGCCCGGCAAGCGACATTAGATTGGCGGAAAGCCCGGCTTGTTCCATGAAGATAAACGCAATCAGCATCGCCAAGGGCAGGGCGGCGATCACCACGATTGCCGAGCGCAAATCACCGAGAAACAAAAACAGCACAATCGCAACCAGAATAGATCCTTCGATCAACGCGCGCTCGGCTGTCGCGACAGCTTTTTCAACAAGTTCAGTGCGGTCATAAACAGGGTGCACCTCGACCCCGTCCGGTAAGGCGCTCTCGACGATTTCAACTTTTTCCTTGACGGCGTCGACGACGTTTTTGGCGTTCTCGCCAATCCGCGATAACGCCATGCCGAGAACAACTTCCTCGCCATCGCGCGTCACTGCGCCAAAACGCAAAGCCGGCGCCTGCACAATGGTCGCGACGTCGCGCAAATAAACCGGCGTTCCATCATCGACTTTGACAACGATATCGGAAAGGTCTTGCTCGTTGCGCGCCAAGCCAAGGCCGCGCACCAAATATTGCTCGGGTCCCTGGTCAATATATTGCCCGCCGACCTGTCGGTTATTGGCGTCGATCGCTTCCATCACGTCTGAAAAGCCGAGTTCGTATTTGATTAGTTTCAACGGATCGATCTGGACCTGATACTGGCGCTCCTGTCCGCCCCAGGACATCACGTCATCAACGCCCGGCGCGGTGCGCAGGATAAGCCGCACGGTCCAGTCCTGCAACGTGCGCAGGTCCATATCCGTGATATCTTCTTTGAGCTGATCGTCGGCGCGCTCAAGCGTGTACCAGAAGACTTGACCCAGACCCGAAGCGTTGGGGCCCATTTCAGGCGTGCCATAGCCATCGGGAATCCGGTCGCCAACCTCGGCGAGGCGTTCCATCACCAGGCGGCGGGCGAAATAAATGTCTACGTTATCTTCGAAATAGACCGCCACATAGGAAAGTCCGAACAGGCTTACCGAACGGATTTCCTGTACATCGGGCAGGCCCGCCATGCTGGATTCCACCGGGAAGGTCAGAAGCTGTTCGACATCTTCAGCGGCCAGCCCCGGAGATTCCGTATAGATATTAACTTGTACCGGCGTGACATCAGGGAATGCATCAATCGGAATGACCGTCACAGCGCGAACGCCAAGAAAACCGACCACAAGAAACGCGATCAGAATAAGAAACTTATATTGCAGCGAAAATTCTACGAGTTTATTTAGCATCCAACTTCTCCCTAATGCCCGTGGCCTGAGCCCATTTTGGATTTCAAAATGAGCGATTTCAGGAGAAAGAGTTGTGAGACGACGATTTCCTCGCCCTCATTGACGCCGCCTGTGACCTCGACCCAACCACCGCGATTGACGCCGGTCTCGATGGCGGTGGGGTGAAGTTCGTCGCCTTCGACTTTGAACAGGGTTTGCGAGCCGTTCATCAGGACAATCGCTTCTGCCGGGACCGCCAACACCGTGGTCGTCTCGCCAATGTTAACGGCGGCGCTTACAAATTGTCCGGGGTGTAGCTCGTCGTCTGCATTATCGACTTCAATACGAACAGAAAGGGTCCGCGTCGTCTCGTCGAGCGCATGACGAATTTGGATGATGCGGCCTTCACGCCAATCCGAGCCGTCAAGGGAGATGCGCGCACTGGCGCCAGGCTCCACATGTCCGGCTTGTTCAGGCGTCAATCGCGCCTCGACCCAGGCATTGCTCTCATCGGAAATTTCAAAAAGCACCCGGCCGGGTTCGACAACCTCGCCAATGATAAAATCATCGCGGATAATGGTGCCGGCCTGCGGCGCCAATAAATCAAATGATCCGGTTGCTTTGGAGGCGTCGCCCTTCGCCGCGAAAGCATCAATCTGCGCTTCAGTCATACCGTAAGCTTCGACTTTCGCACGGGCCTGTTGCGCGGTGACCTGGGCCTCGATAAACCGCCGCTCTGAAACGACGCCGCGTCCGAGCTTGGCGACGCGCGTCCATTCGCGCGAGGTTACAATCAGGGCGCCTTGGGCATCGGCCATCTCGACGCTGGATAGGGTGACAAGCGACTGGCCTTCTTCGACTTTGTCGCCAAGGCGGACATGGCGCTGCATGGTTTGCGCCGGGATGCGCGGCGTAATTTGCGCTGTCCGGTATAAATCAAGCGTAACCTCGCCCGGAACAATCACTTCTTCGGCGAGTGCGCGCTGTCCGAGGATGGCGGTTTTGACGTCCTGCTTTTTGCGCTCGGCGGCGTCCATCTCAACCACGCCGCCGGCTTCCTCATGGTCGCCGCCTTCTTCGGCTTCAGCGCCGTGATCATCGCCGTCGCCATGATCCTCGCCGCCATCAGAGGCAGCCTTGGCCTTTCCGTTGTCGGATGAGCCTGAGCAGGCGGTGAGTGTTGATAGGCCAAACGCTGATAAAATCATCAGCAGCAATACGGTGTTATTTTTAAATCGGATCATCGGATACTCTCCACCCACTCATTGACTTCATTGGTTGTGTTCAGCCAGTCGAACCAGGCATTCCAGAGCCGGCCGCGCAGCTCGATGGCGGCGCTCTCAACTTCGTATGTCTGGTCAAGCTGAATTAGATAATCGACCGCGCCAAGTTCGCCGGCGCGCCATAGTCTTTCCAAGAGAACGCGCTGGTTGCTCAAAGGTTGCGAGCCGCCGGCGCTCCATTGCCGCCAGGCCTCGCTGGCGGCGCCATAACGTCGCCGGCTTTCGGTGAGCTGCGCCTGCATGCGGCGGAAAATGTCCGTATAGGTCTCTTGCGCCGCTGTTGCATCAGCGCGCGCCGCGTCGACTTCCGCCTTGAAGGAATTCAAAACCGGGATCGGGATCGATGCGCGAACGCCGACCAGGTCTGCGGTTCCTTCACGTCCATAGCTGACGCCGACCGTGGGGTCGGGTTTGCGGTTGCGTTTGGCGACTTTGAT
>JAADIQ010000075.1:856-4538 GCA_013151255.1 Alphaproteobacteria bacterium | reverse complement strand
AACCGCCGCCCGTGGGAGGGATATCGATGTTCACGCCAGAATTACACCCAATCGATCTGATGATTATTGGCGGGTATGCGCTGACAATGGTGGTGATTGGCGTCGCCATGTCTGGCAAAGCCCACGGCGCGGCTGACTATTTTCTCGCCGGCCGCAATATGGGCTGGCTGGTCATTGGCTTTTCTCTGTTCGCCTCGAACATCTCCAGCACCACCCTTGTCGGTCTTGCGGGCGAGGCTTATTCGACCGGCATTTCGGTTTACAATTACGAATGGATGGCGGGGATTATTCTCGCTTTTTACGCCCTGTTCATCCTGCCGCAGGTATTGCGCAGCCAGGTCTTCACCATGCCGGAATATCTTGAAAAGCGCTTTGACCGGCGCGCGCGCAGCATTTTTGCGTTGCTGACCTTGTTTTTAAATATCGTCGTCGATACCGCCGCCAGCCTTTATGCTGGCTCGCTCATTGTACAGATGATTTTTCCAGAGCTTGCCGTCTGGCAGATTATTACCGCCCTGGCGCTGGTCGCCGGCGCTTACACAATTCTTGGCGGTCTTTCCGCCGTGATGATCACCGATGTCATTCAGGCGGTGCTGCTGATTGTCGGCTCGATTGTGATAACGGTTTTCGCTTTCGCAAAAATTGGCGGCAACTGGGACACCGTTACCGCCGCCGTGCCGCCTGACATGCTAAGCCTGATACGCCCGCTTGATGACGCGGGCGTGCCGTGGCTAGGCCTTTTGACCGGCGTTCCGCTGCTGGGGTTTTATTTTTGGTGCACGAACCAATTTATGGCGCAGCGCCTGTTAAGCGCGAAAAACACCGATAATGCGCGCTGGGGCGCGCTCCTCGCCGGACTTTTGAAGCTGCCGGTGCTGTTCATCATGGTGCTGCCGGGCACGCTGGCGATCTTGATTTATCCGAACCTTGAACGCCCGGATATGGTTTTCCCGACTTTGATGTTCGACCTCTTGCCAACCGGAATGCTCGGCCTGGTGCTGGCCGGCTTTATGGCGGCGCTGATGTCGCAAATTGATTCAACGCTCAACTCGGCCTCAACGCTGGTGACGATGGATTTCATCAGACCCCGGCGCCCGGACCTGTCGAGCGAAGCGCTGATGAAAATTGGCCGGATGGTGACCTTGGGCTTTATGATTCTGGCGGTCATCTGGGCGCCGCAAATCGCCAATTTCGATTCGCTGTTTAAATATCTGCAACAGGTGCTTTCCTATACAGTCGGGCCCATCGTCGCTTTGTTCCTGTTCGGAACATTCTGGGCGCGTGCTAATGCGACCGGCGCGTTCTGGACATTAGTCATTGGCCTCATTGCCGGCGCAGTATTTTTCGTCATGAATGTCATCATCGGCGCCGTCGACATTCACTTCCTCTATGTCGGCCCGATCTTGTTTGTCCTGTCCAGCGTGATCCTGGTCATAGTCAGCCTCACCGCCCCCGCGCCGGCCGCAGAAGACGTCGCCTCGTTCATCTGGACGCCGGCGCTCTACCGTCAGGACACGGCGGCAATGGCCGGCCAAGCCTGGTATCTTAATTACCGTCTCCAGGCGATCGGTCTCATCGCGCTGACCGCAGCTATCCTGTTTGCATTCTGGTAGTGGTAGAAGGCAAGCAGCAAATCATGCGCCGCAGGATTGGCGAATGATAAGCTTTGGCGGCAAAATAACCGATGCGGTTGCCTCGCCATTAATCCGTGCAAAGAGCGAGCGCACTAGCGCTTCGCCGCCTTCATGGATGGATTGACTGACGGTGGTGAGCGCCGGGCTATACCAGGCCGCGCCGACAATATCGTCATAACCGACGACCGATACATCTTGCGGTACTTTCATCTCCGCATTGCCGAGCGCGGCAATGGCGCTCATGGCGATGACGTCGCTGGCGGCGAAGATCGCATCAAAATCCAGCTTCTTATCGAGGAGAATTTTCGCGGCCGCAAACGCCTCTTCTGAATCAAACGGCGCATTAAACGTCAAACCCTCATCGGCGGTGACGCCCGCCTGTTGTAACGCGTCCAAATATCCTGCATGGCGCAATTTAATTTCAGGCAGCGAGACATCGCCCAAAAACGCAATCCGCTTCCTGCCAAGCGACAACAGATGCGCGGCGGCAAGTCGTCCGCCGTCGCGATTGTCGCTGCCAACGATTGTGTAATCTTCATTATCAATATGCGCGCCCCAAACCACAACCCGGCGATGGGCGTTTGTAAAATCCCTCAGTTGATCGCGCCGCCGGCCCTGGCCAATGATGATGACGCCGTCCGCGCGGCCCGAAACCAGCGCATTGCTGCGTTTGTCGGTCGCCCAGGGCGGTATTTTCGACAGCAGCATATCGTGATCGCGGTCCGCGATGGCGTCCGCCAGCGCGCCAAGCATATCGAGAAAGAACGGGTCCGAGATGTGCTGGCGATGATGGTGCTCGATGGGAATGACGACTTCAATGGTCTTGGTCTTCTTCAGCCGCAGGCTTCTGGCGCCTTCATTGACGGTGTATTCCGCCGCGCTCGCCAGCTCGGTGATGCGCTTGCGGGTTTTTTCAGCGACCAGTTCAGAGCCCGCCAAAGCACGCGATACCGTCGATTCCGAGACCCCCGCCATGCGGGCGATATCGGCCATGGTTAAGTCTTCAGGTTTATTATCGCGCATCCTGCCGCCAATAATTTATCTACAATACTGATAAGCCATGACCGGCTGATTCCGCAAATCGCGAATATCTTAATCTATTAACCAGATTGCAGCGCGACAGGGTATTAAGCTGCTTGCAGCGGAAATCAACCGCTTTTGCGGCTATGAAATCCTCGCTTAAGACCTGTTGGCTGGGTATGATGTGCAGGTTCTAAACACCGGACGTTATGATACGGACGAAAACCAGTAGTAGCGACTATGGCCCCGCCGACCACACCCAATCAGACAAACCTCCACCCTCTCGACCAGGCGCAAACCTGTTTGCAGACCGGACGAAAGCACGAGGCTTACCGCATTTGTCATGACTTACTGGCGCAAAGCCCGGCGGAAAAACCAGCACCGGGCGTCGCCTGGGGCAGGCTAAGCAGCATCTGCGATGCGCTTGGCGATGTTGACGGCGCGGCCCTGGCGCTGAAGCGCTATGTCGCCGCGCGGCCAAAAGACTTAGGCGCACGCGCGCGGCTGGCTGAATATCTTGGCGAGGCCGGGGGAATTGACGATGCAATATCCGTAGCCGGACAATTGCTGAAAGAAATCGAAGCCCGAGGCGGCCCGACCGCAGGATTGCTGCGCGGGCTTGGGTTTTTTCATGCACAAAAAGGCGGTTTTGAAAATGCAGAAAAATATTATCGCGCAGCGCTAAAAGCCGCGCCGGAAGAGGCCGTCAGTTGGGAACAACTCAGCGCTATCAAACGCTTTACGCCGGGCGATCCGGATGTGAAAACCATGGAGGCGCTGTTTAATGCGCCGTCAAAACCGGCGAATATTAAAAACCGCATTCCCCTCGCCTATGCGCTCGGCAAGGCCTATGAGGATTTAGGCGAAGTTGACAAGGCTTTTGCCTGCATCGCAGAAGGCGCGCGGGCGGGCGCCGCACAAACGCCGTTTGATGCAAGCGAGTATAACAACGCCGTCGCGGCCATAAAGGCGAAATTCGCCGCGCCGCCGCGTCCTGCCGCTGCTATAGACGATTGCTCCGCCCCAAG
>JAADIQ010000075.1:0-804 GCA_013151255.1 Alphaproteobacteria bacterium | reverse complement strand
GCCATCGCGATGTTTGCGGCGGCGGCGAGATGAAGCTTTTAGGGCTCGCCATGGCGCCGCTCGGCGATCTGTTGGGACCGGAGGTGGACAATTTTCTAAAGCACAATGATGAGGCGCCTTCACAAACCGCCTCGCGCCATGCCATCGCTGAAATTTATCGCGACCTTGTCCGGCGGCGCTTTGGCGATACGCCTTTTGTCACCGACAAGAACCTCACCAACGCCATCTATGCCGGCGTTATCGCCAGAGCGATGCCGGACGCGAAATTTATCTATTGCCGGCGCGAGCCAACGGACCTTGCCTGGTCGTGCTTTAAGAAAAATTTTGGGAACCGTCTGAGTTGGAGCAATGACCTGGTCAATATTGCCCGCTTCATCCATGTCTATGAGCAGTTGATAGAATTTTGGCGGGCGCAGATGCCGGAGCGTATTTTGACGGTGGCTTATGAAGACCTGGTTGCCTCGCCAAGCGAGTGGACCGACAAAATGTTGACGTTCTGTGGTCTGACGAAAGATAAGGCTTGTTATAAGCCTCACGAAAGCCGCCGCACTGTCGCCACAGCCAGCCTGGCGCAAGTGCGCCAACCGATTTACAAAAGCGCTATCGGCTCGTCGCAGGCCTATCTAAACCATCTACAACCGTTTATCGACGCCTATGCAGAATTGCGCGGCGCGAAGACGGCATAGCTTATAGTATTGAGCAATAAATCTGGATCATGGATATCCAATTTCTCCGCTCTTCCCGGCGAAGGCCGGGACCTAGAGCCGCAGGCACAGTGCGTGAAGCCCTGGATCCCGGCCTTCG
>JAADIQ010000081.1 GCA_013151255.1 Alphaproteobacteria bacterium | reverse complement strand
GCTATATGTATTCTGAAAAGCTAAATCCTTTCATGGCGATTGTCGCGACCGCCGCGGAGATGGCTAAAAAAACCCGTATTGATATTCACCCTGACAATCCATACCGCCAGGCCGAGCATCAATCGGTCGATGCGATTGAGGACGGGATTAAGCGTGCGCGCATTGCCCGCGACAGCGCCAGCGAGCAAATCTTTGACTGGCTTTACAATCACCCAGCGCAGGCGCCATGGCTTGACTGGTTGCAGACGAGCGGGGTGAAGTCAGACGCGGAGCCTGAAATATGTCCGAAATGAGCGTCGCCATAGATGCGTCTCGCGGCCGCCACAAGCAAAACGCCAGCCATATGCGTCTTGCGCCTGTCGCGGCCCGCGATGGCGCGATCTTGACCTTGAATTGCGGTTCGTCGAGTTTGAAATTCGCGGTCTTCACTCGACAAACCGAGCCGCTCCGTATCTTATCCGGGTCGGTAACAAATATCGGCGCCGATAATGCCCGCTCGCACGCCATCGACGCTGCGCCGTCCTGTGGGATGAAGAGGCGCCATGCGTCAATCATCCGGCGGCGATCGACAGCGTCATGAACCGGCTGGAACGCATCCGGAAAATTAGCGCCATCGACGTTGTAGGACACCGGGTGGTTCATGGCGGGCCGGATTGCGACTGTCCGGAACCGGTGACGGCGCAATTGGAGGCGCGGTTGCGCCGGCTTATTCCTCTGGCGCCGCTGCATCTGCCGGCCAATCTGGATGGCATTGTCGCCGCGCGCCTGCGCCTGCCGGATGCGCATCATGTCGCCTGTTTCGACACGGCGTTTCATCAATCAGCGCCGCTGATTGCCCGCCGCACCGGGTTGCCGCGTGATGTCGAACAGGGCGAGATTCGCCGCTACGGCTATCACGGCCTGTCTTATGAATTTATTATCGAGCATATTCGCCAAACCGAAGGCGGTAATGCGCTTGAGGCGAGAATAATCGTTGCGCATCTCGGCGCCGGCGCCTCGATGGCGGCGATCCTAAACGGGCGCAGCATCGACACCACCATGGGCTTCAGCACGGCGGCGGGCCTGCCCATGGCGACGCGCAGCGGCGACATCGATCCGGGGCTACTTGTCTATCTGTTATTGGAAAAGGGCTGGTCTGCGGGCGAACTTCAGACATTGGTATATGAACGCTCAGGGTTGCTCGGGCTCTCGGGCCAAACCGGCGACATGGCGGTGCTGACGGCGCCTGAAGCGGATGAAGATGCGCGCCACGCGGTTGAGTATTTCTGCTATCAGGCGCGCAAATATATTGGCGCGCTCGCGGCGGCCATGGGCGGCGTCGACCGGATTATTTTCACCGGCGGCATTGGCGAGCATTCGCCTGAGATTCGCACCCGGATTTGTACGCCTTTGCAAGCGGTGTTCCCGATGGCGTTGGATGAAAGCCGAAACGCCGGCAACGGTCCAGTGATTTCCAGCGACGCCTCAGCAATCCGTATCGATGTTTTGCCAACCGATGAGGAATTAATGATCGCGCGCCATACCGCAGCGCTCGCGGTCGAGCGGCGCGTTAGCGCGGGGGCGAGCTCATGACGCAACATGTTTCAACATTGGACGACCTTTGCAAACTTACAGAAAACCAGCCGCCATTGCGCGTCGGCGTTGTTTGCGCGGAAGACGATGTTGTCCTTGAAACGGTTCACAGCGCCAAGGCGTCAGGGCTGATTGAACCGTTGTTAATTGGCGATCCCGCACTCATCACACAAAAGGCCGAAGCGCTCGGGCTGGATGTTGACCCCGACACGATTGCGGCGGCATGGACGGAGCAGCAAGCAGCGAAGACGGGCGCCGGTCTTTTGGCCGGCGGCGCTGTCGATACGTTGATGAAAGGTCATGTGCATACAGACGTATTCATGCGGGCGCTGCTCGGTAAGGAAGCCAATCTGCGCCTGCCGGGCCGGCGCGTCAGCCATGTTTTCATTGCCGATATTCCAACCTATCCAAGGCTCCTTGCGATCACCGATGCAGCGATCAATATCCGTCCTGACCTTGCGGCCAAGGCCCAGATTCTTCAAAACGCAATTGACGTAATGCATGGGATTGGCGTTGAGCGGCCGAAAGCGGCGATCCTTTCCGCTGTCGAGACCATCAATGTCTTGATCTCATCGACGACGGATGCGGCGGCGCTGACATTGATGGCGCGGCGCGGACAAATTAAAGGCGCTGACGTTGACGGGCCACTCGCTTTCGACAACGCCGTTTCAATCAAAGCCGCGGAGATAAAGGGCATAAAATCCACCGTCGCCGGCGAGGCGGATATTGTGCTGACGCCGGATCTTGTCTCCGGCAATATTTTGGCGAAGAACCTTGAATATCTCGGCGGCGCGACCCTGGCGGGGCTGGTCGTTGGATTACAGGCGCCGATTGTCCTGTCGTCTCGCGCTGATCCCCCGTCAGCGCGTCTTGCCGCCCTAGCGCTCGTCCGGCTTTTAACGCCAGCAAGCGAACACCGCGCGCCGCGCTTTGACAAGACCGACCTTTCCGATGAACCGCAAGGGTGTTGTGCGCCGATGCCGGAAGAGGCGTGTTTCCCAGCAAGAGCGGCCGGATGATGGACACGAGTGCGCCCATCACCGTTGTTGGCGCCGGGCCGTCGGGTCTTGCAAGCGCCATCGTTCTGGCGCGCGCCGGTAAAAAAGTTGTTGTGCGCGAAAGCCATAAAAGCGTCGGTGCGCGCTTTCATGGAGACTTTCAGGGGCTGGAAAATTGGAGCGTTAAAACCGATGTGCTGGACGAGCTACGCGATCTCGGGATTACGGCAGATTTCCCCGTTCACCCGATCCTTTCCGGCGCCGCTTATGACGCCGACGGGCGCAAGTATGAAGTACGGGACGAAAAACCTCTATATTATCTCGTCCGCCGAGGTCCCGGCGCAGACACGCTTGATAGTGCGCTGTTGCAAGCTGCCGACAAGGCCGGTGCGGACATACGCTTTGGCGACAAGGTTGAGCGCGTGCCGCCTGACGCGATTGTTGCGACCGGGCCGCGCCGGGCGGACGCCATCGCTTCAGGGTATATTTTCACAACCGATATGGCGGACGCCAGCCATGTCAGCTTCGATGACCGGCTGGCGCCGTGGGGTTATGCCTATTTGCTAATCGCCAACGGCATCGGCACGGTTGCGGTATGCATGTTTCGTGACTTCAAGAACCACGCTGTTCATTTGAAGGAGGCGGTCGCATATTTCGAACGCCTCACGGGCGTAGAAATGACTGACCCGAAACCTTTTGGCGGCTTTGGCATGCTGTCGCACATGACGCGCGTGGAGCGCGGCGGGCGATTGCTGGTCGGAGAGCGCGCCGGTTTGCAAGATGCGCTTGCCGGATTTGGGATGCGTTATGCGCTGATCTCCGGCGCCTTGGCGGCGCGCGCTAAGATCAGCGGACAATCTTACGCATCGTTATTAAACCGCCGCATGCGGTCCATTCATCGTGCAGGCATCGTCAACCGGTTTGTGTTTCAAACTCTTGGGAACAAAAGACATGGATGGGCGCTGAGCAAACTGTCGGCGGGCGCTGCGCGACGCGGGTTGCGCCGACTCTATGGCGGGTCTCTTCTCCACAGTATTCTTTATCCGGGCGTCGCCTGGCGTTACGCCGCGCGGCTAAACCATCCTGGCTGCGACCATATTGATTGCGACTGCCCCTGGTGCCGAATGCAAGGCGTACACTGACTTATGAAAGCCAGCCTGCCCGAGGACACGCCAATCTGTCGCGTATGAACGGGGTTGATAAGGAATATATGAAGAGCTGATGCATGGAGGCTTCGCGTTTGAGGCAGTCAGCATTATAAAGTGCGCCACACGGAGGATCTAGAATATGTCCGGCGAACATGAGCATGAAGACCAGCCGAAAAAGTCGCGGATCTGGAGTGCCTTAGTGGTATTTGCCGGTGCGGCAGGGCTGTTGCTGGCCTATGAGCACCGCGCGCATCTTCTCACCGGGAATATTTTTCTGTTCGCGCTCTTGGCTGCGTGCATCGGCATGCACTTCTTTATGCATGGCGGCCACGGTGGACATGGGGGCGGAGACAAGAAATGACCGGCGATGAAACCAATCTTGCGAGTTACGGATTGTGGGTGCTGGTGTTTGTGAACGCTGCAATCTTCATCATATTTGCGTTCAGCTTCGCCAAACCGCAATCGGCCAGGGACTGGCGGTCTTTTGGCGCGTTCAGCGCATTCATTATCG
>JAADIQ010000023.1 GCA_013151255.1 Alphaproteobacteria bacterium | reverse complement strand
ACTGAAACCCTTAACCCGTCCCGCGACGATTTCGCGGAAATGCTCGAAGCATCCTTAGTTGGCCGTCAAGATTTTGAAGAAACGGTCGTCAAAGGCATCGTTACCGCCATCGAAAAAGATGTCGCGGTGATCGACGTAGGCCTCAAAACTGAAGGCCGCGTCCCCCTTAAAGAATTCTCGCTACCCGGCAAACCCGCTGACCTTAAAGTCGGCGATGAAGTCGAGGTTTATGTTGAGCGCGTAGAAAACGCGCTGGGCGAGGCTGTTATCAGCCGCGAAAAAGCCCGGCGCGAAGAAGCCTGGGATCGGCTTGAGAAAGTCTTTGCTGACGGCGAACGCGTCGAAGGCGAAATTTTCAACCGCGTCAAAGGTGGCTTTACCGTTGACCTTGGCGGTGCAGTGGCGTTCTTGCCGGGCAGCCAGGTTGATATTCGCCCGGTCCGCGATGCGGGCCCGTTGATGAATATTCCGCAGCCTTTCCGGATTTTGAAAATGGACAAACGCCGCGGCAACATTGTTGTCTCGCGCCGCTCCATTCTGGAAGAGGACCGCGCCGAACATCGCCAGGAAGTTGTCAAACAACTGTCCGAAGGCGACCAGCGTGAAGGGATTGTTAAAAACATCACCGATTACGGCGCATTCGTTGAGCTGGCGCCGGGCGTTGATGGTCTCTTGCACGTCACCGACATGTCCTGGAGCCGGGTCAATCATCCGACCGAAGTGCTCAATGTCAACGATACAATCCGTGTCCAGATTATCAAGATCAATCCGGAAACCCACCGTATTTCCCTTGGCATCAAACAGCTCTCGCCTGACCCCTGGGAAGGCGTTGCAGCAAAATATCCGCTGAGCGCGAAATTCTCCGGCAAGGTGACCAACATCACCGATTATGGCGCATTTGTTGAGCTGGAAGACGGCATTGAAGGCCTCGTCCATGTCTCGGAAATGAGCTGGGTGAAGAAAAACGTCCATCCCGGCAAGATCGTTTCGACCTCTCAGCAGGTCGATGTCATGGTGCTGGAAGTGGACGAAACCAAACGCCGGATTTCTCTGGGGCTGAAACAATGCGCCGATAATCCATGGGAGCGTTTTGCTGAAGAGTATCCGATTGGCTCGGTTATGGAAGGCGAGATTAAAAACATCACCGAGTTTGGTTTATTTGTCGGGTTGAATGAGGAAATGGACGGCATGGTCCACCTCTCCGACCTCGACTGGAACCGTTCTGGCGAAGAGGCGATCAAGGACTATCAAAAAGGCCAGATGGTCAAAGCCAAGGTTCTTGATGTCGACCCGGATAAGGAACGCATCTCTCTCGGTGTCAAGCAAGTCGGCTCCGATCCGCTGGAAGCGATTGGCGAGTTGGCGCGCGGCTCTGATGTGACGTGCACGGTGACGGCGATTGAGACCGGCGGTATTGAGGTGCAAATCTCAGGCGCTGACGGTCCCAAAGCGTTTATTCGTAAATCGGACCTGTCCAAGGAACGCAGTGAGCAACGTCCTGACCGGTTTGCGGTCGGCGATAAGATTGACGCTCGCGTCACTTCGATTGACGCCAAAACCCGCCGCGTCAACGTGTCGATTAAGGCGCGCGAAGTTGCGGAAGAAAAGCAAGCCGTCCAACAATTCGGTTCCGCCGACAGCGGCGCCTCGCTCGGCGATATTCTTGGCGCGGCGTTGAAAAAAGGCGAGACCGAAGACTAAGCCTTGCCTTAGATACAACACTGAAAACCCCCGGCAGTATTGTCGGGGGTTTTTTGTTGCGCAGACATAAACGGTCAGTCGTTTGAGCCTTTGCAGGCGCTTGTAATGACAGCCCAATCTTCGTCGGATATCGGCGACGCACTGGCCGGGCGGGCTTTTTCACGCGCGATTTCAATACGCGCGCTGGTATCTGGGTGGCTGCTTAGCCATCCCAACACCTTTTTGTCCAGCGTTGGCTCAGCCTGGTTATCGTCAACGCCAGGGCTGGAAAATCCTTGTATGGCGATGAAAGCGCGCGCCAGCGCGGCGGGGTCCAGACCGGCTTTGATCAGAAGGTCGGCGGCGGTCGCGTCCGCTTCACTTTCCTGGCGGCGATTGTAACGCATTTGCCGCATTTGCCCGCCGAGCATGACGACTTGCTGCGCGACGCCGGAACCGCCAGTGATAATTTCAAGAATAGCGCCAAGACCTGCATTGTGATAAAACGCCTTCAACCCGTCGCGCGCTTTGACATGGCCAAGCTCGTGAGCGAGCACGGCGACAAACGCATCCGGGTCATCTTCCAAGAGCTTTAGCAATCCGCTGGTGGCGATGACCTGACCGCCGGGAAGCGCGAATGCGTTAGGCGCGCTCATGCGGACAAACTGGAAGGCGATCGGATAGCCGACATCGCCGGTTTCGGCGAGTTGGTTAAGCACCGGCTGCAACGATGCGATCGCCGGGTCGGCGCCCTTACAGGGGCGAAAGATCGTGGTGATCTGCGCGGCGAAGTTTTCTCCCATACGCATTTCAAATGATTTTGGCGTCGCGGCGGCGAGCGGGCCGGATGCGGCGGGAACGCCTATGAACAAAGCAGCGCCAACCAACCCAGCGCCGGCGACCATCCCGGTGATGAGCGTGGCCATGCGGCGGCGCTCGCGCAGGCCGTCAAACAACTCCGGCGCCGCAAGGCGAAGCTTCGCAGCCGCCGGCGCGGACAAAATCAGCGTCGCCCCCTTATGACGGCGCCGCCTAATGCGAATGTCGTCGCCGGTTTGAGGGTTGCCCGTTTGGGGGAGGCGTATAATTTCCTTATAAGTCCAGACTTCGCGGCTGCGGCCAATCTCAATCACGATGGCGTCTGCCTCAATCCAGACAGTCACGTCCTGTTTCGCGGCGGTTTGGCCATCGAAGAATTGGGCTGGATAGCCCTCCGTCGCCGACATCAGAAGTTCGATATAATGTCGAGACCGTCGGCGAGCCCTTCGCCCTGGCGCGGCGCCTCAATTTCGCTTTGGCGTATGGCGTCGAAATCAATGGCGCCGTCAAGCGCCATGCGATTGGCAAGTCTCTTCCATAACCTCATCTGTGCGGCCATGTATCCAAATCCAAGCGTGAAAATAATCAGCAATGTGTTGGTAATGGAAAGCTCCAGAATGTCCCACATCCCGATGCGCGATGTCGCCCGCAAATCACCGACCCGCAAGCTTTTCACAATCCGCCGGATCATCACAGCTTCATGCCAGCTTATGAAAATGCCGATCAAAAGCCCTAGCGGAATGGCGGATAAATAGAAAAATGCGATCATTTTAGGATCGATAGCGGGGCTGTCGCCAAGTCCCTCCGCCACGCCGCTAGACGCGATGATGCCGATCCAAACAAAGTAGGCGACGACAGAACCCACCCAGGCGACGGCGAAGCTTTTATAAACCGGTTCGGCCAATGCCTCGGGCGTGTCTTCAAATTGAAACGGCAGGTTGCCGAAATACGCCTTGCTCCACATTTTGCGCGACAGTCGGATGCGCGCTGCTGGGCCGAACCAGCCCAATGTGATGCCGCTTAGAATGCCATAGCCGAAAGTGGCAAAGCCATATCCCCACGCCGATCCGGTCTGCGCAAACCGGATGCCGCGCAATTGTGTTCGCGAAAGGTGATAGCGCCGGGCGAGAAAGATCGCGACGCCGATGAGCACGAACAGGGCCAGGTAAAGTGGGACAATGACGAACGCCGCGCCGGCCGGTCCGAACAGGATTTGCGCCGCCAGGACCGCGCCGACAAACGGGATCATGAGAGTAAAAATTGCGATGAAGAAGCCGATGAATAATTCGACGCCGCGGCCGGTATAGGCAAGCGGCTCGCCGCCGACGCTGGTGTCGGACCATAACCGGCGCCGGAAATGCGTCCGGCCCCAGAACCGGAATATTGTTAGCGTCACAAGGTTTAACAGGACTGTGTAAAACCCGATCCACAGCATCGGTCCAATGCTGGACGTGTTTGCTACTTTCATCTGTTCGCCTTGCCCCGCGACGGTGTCTTCGTTCATGAAGTCCCCTGACTCTGTTTATTGTCATTTTTATGGAGCGTAATTGGGGTATGCTTCATGTGTCAACGCAAGCGCCAAACGCCCGCGCCGCCAGGACGGCGACAAGGAATGCTAGATGCCGGAGCTGCCTGAAGTTGAAACGGTGCGCCGCGGGCTCGCCCCGGTGATGGAGGGCGCCCGGTTCCGCCGGGTCGAGGCGCGCCGTCCGGATCTGCGATTTGCCCTGCCGAAGCGTTTTGCACAGCGCCTGGAGGGCAAAACGGTCGATAGTCTGGATCGGCGTGGCAAATATATGATTGCCGCGCTGTCGAGCGGCGAGAGCTTGATCATGCATCTTGGCATGTCCGGGCGGTTTACCATTACGGCTGGCGGTTCGAAGCGGCCTGGAGGCGTTGATCCGGCGCAGGACGGCGACCCAAAACACGACCATGTGGTGTTTGAAATGGCCGGCCGAACCGGCGCGCGCATTACCTATAACGACCCGCGCCGGTTCGGGTTTATGGATCTGGTTGCGACGCCAGCGGTGGAAGAGTGCCGCCATTTCAAGGCGATGGGCCCCGAACCCCTCGGCAACCAGTTTTCCGCCGCCCATCTTAGCGCCGCTCTCAAAGGTAAAAAAACGCCAATTAAAACAGCGCTGCTCGATCAGCGCGTGGTTGCCGGTCTGGGCAATATCTATGTCTGTGAGGCGCTTTATCGGGCGCGCATATCGCCGCGCCGGGGCGCAGCGTCGGTTGCGGGCGTCCGCAGCGAGCGGCTTCACAGGGCGATCCTGGCTGTCCTAAACGACGCCATTGACGCGGGCGGGTCATCGTTAAAGGACTTTGCCAATACCCACGGCGAGCTTGGCTACTTTCAGCATCGCTTTGATGTCTATGATCGCGAAGGCCAGCTTTGCCGCCATTGTGGCGGGACAATTCAACGCCTGACGCAGGCCGGCCGGTCGAGCTTTTTCTGCACCGGATGCCAGCGCTGAAAAAACAGCTGAAAATAAGATTAAATAAGGCCTGCGGGCGTGTTGACGGCGGTATTTCGCACAGCTATATACCGCCGCTCGCGCCGCAAATGGCGATAAAATATTGAGTGATTAAGGCATGGCGAACACATCCTCCGCAAAGAAAATGGTGCGCAAAATCGAGCGCCGCACAGCCGTTAACAAAGCGCGCCGCTCGCGCATCAGAACGTTTCTGCGCAAAGTGGAGGAGGCGATCGCATCCGGCGACAAGAGCGCGGCGGACGCAGCGTTCAAACAAGCGCAGCCTGAACTCCATCGTGCGGTTACAAAAGGCGTTTTTGGCAAGCAAACCATATCGCGAAAATTGTCGCGACTGTCGTCGCGCATCAAGTCGCTTTCCGCCTAAACGCCTTTACAACACCATACATTTTTGATGTTAATAGTTGCGTGCGGTGCAACAGTTTTTCTGATGCAAGTTTTGTAAACAGCAGACATGAAACGCACATGTTGCATTACGCAATGTTTGCACGTTTACTTGCTGGGTGCGTTGTGTGGCTTAAGGTTTTGTTTTTTCAGAGTTGCCCGAAAAAGTTTTAAAAAAAGCGCGATGTTGGGCGAATTACTCTTGACCATACGCGTTAAAGTTAACTACACTATAAATGTCAATATGACGGATGCGGACGAATTTCGCACTTTCAGGTTCAGTCACTTTCAAGTTCTGTAATGGTAAGCGTTCCAACTCGATTGCCGACAAATTGTCAGGCAAGCGGCGAGATAAATATTTGCCTAGGGCAGGGGAATAGGGGTTATTCAGGATGATCAACGACAATTTTACGAAATTACTGTTTATACAGATTATTGTCGTTGATGCTGAGTGGCGCCTGGCTTAGGTTGGCTTCTGCATTGCTTGGCGCTTTCGCGCCAAATTAGATCAAAACTTTTAGAAGAAGATATGTGCGCTGGGTAATATGCGCAGACGGCTTTGTTTTGCCAAAAATTATCTAATCAAGAATTTGGGCGGTATAAAATGACGACAGAAGATTACGGAACCGGTGCGGAACAAGCGGCGTTTGGCCGGTACTTGGAAGCTTTGCGCTGCCGGGTTGGGGAGGCGAAATTTCGCTCATGGTTTGGCGACCTTGGCCTTGCGGATATATCGGCGGAAAGCGTAACCCTTTCGACCGGGTCTGAAACCAAGCGTGACATGCTCGACCATCGTTTCCTGCCGGTGCTTGTCGATACGTGGCGCAAGGAAGTTGGCCCGGTCGGCCGGTTGCGGCTGACGGTGCGCACAACATTGAGCGCTCATGCGGCGAAGATCGACGCACAAGAAGATGCGCGCGCGGACACCAAAAGTAACGCAAGCTCGGCCTTTTCAAATGGCTTCATCGCGCCAGCACGCAAGCCTGGCGCCGCTAGCGGAAATTTCGAAAACGTTGCCGCGCCGCTCGACCCGCGCCGCACTTTCGATACGTTCGCGGTTGGCGATTCAAACCGAATGGCCTTTGCCGCCGCCCGCCAGGCGCTAACGGCACGCGGGCCTCGGGAGCTTGTCTATATTTATGGCGACAGCGGCTCGGGCAAAACCCATGCGCTTCATGCGGTGTGCCATGAGTGGAGCAAGGATAATGCGCGCGGGGATTGCGCTTACATTACCTACCGCAATCTCATCAACAATTGCGTCGCCGCCGTTTTATCCAATTCAACACAGGCCCTGCACGCTGCGTTCATGGAGCGGGACCTGCTTGCATTTGACGATATCCATTTCCTTGATGGGAAAGACCGAACACAAGAGGAGTTATTAATAGTGATTGATGCAGCGCTCGACAGCGGCAAACAGGTAGTCATCGCCGGTGACTTGCCGCCCGCAAAATTGGCTGAAAAAGGCATTAACAAACGTCTCGCCGACAGGCTCGCAGGCGGGCTGTGCGCGCCGATTTATCCAGCCGATGATGCGCTTCGTCTCGATATTTTAAAAAACCGACTGCGCGCCAGCACGGCCAAATGTTTGATTGGCGTAGAGGTCCTGGAATTTATCGCCCGCAACTTCACCCATTCGACCCGCGAGACCATCGGTGCGCTCAACCAGCTATTGTTAATGTTTGGCGAGGAAGAAAGAACCATCGGTCTCGATGAGGCGAAGGCGGTTTTGCGCTCACGCCTTGAGGACCGGCGCAAGGTGGTGACGCTCGATGACGCTATTGTCGCCGCCGCGGAAGCCTTTGGGCTCAAACTTGAAGATATGACCTGCCGGTCGCAGCCCCAGCGTATTGTCCGCGCCCGCCATGCGATGGTCTGGTGCGCCCGGGAAATCCTCAAGGAATCCTTCCCCCGGATCGGCAAAGCGCTGAAACGCGACCATACGACGGTGATGTCCAGCTATCGCCGCGCGCAGGCTTTATTGGAGCGCGACAAGGCGTTTCAGGACGGTGTCCGGCGGATTCGCGAGGCGCTCGAAAACTAAAAAAGGGGCGCGAAAAAACCCTTCTGAAATCAGCCTGTTAAAGCTGAGCGCCGACGCTGGAAATCTGCGTCGGCGCTAGCTATTTGGGGCGCCCTTCGGCTATAGTGAAGCGGATTTCAGAGGCGGCGATTCTCCTCCTTTGGCGGCGTCAAAATAGCGGCGCTGGCCGAGGGTCCGGGCAGGTTTCGCCAGCGATTGCGAGAGAGCATTTTGCATGAAAGTTACGATTGAACGGTCCGCCCTGTCGAAGGCGCTCGGCCATGTGCAGAGCGTTGTCGAACGCCGGAACACTATTCCGATTTTGTCCAATGTGCTGCTTCAGGCCGATGGCGGGGCGCTGACCTTGACGGCGACGGATCTCGATATTGAGGTGTCCGAAGAGGCGCCGGCTGATGTTGCCGACGCCGGGGCGACCACGGTTTCGGCGCTGACGTTGTTTGAGATCGTCAAGCGGCTGCCGGATGGCGCGCAGGTGCGCCTTGAGCTTTCCGCAGAGGAAGGCCGGCTTCAGGTCTCTGCGGGGCGCTCGCAATTTGCGCTTGCGGTGTTGCCGGCGGATGATTTTCCAAGCCTCACCACCGATGATCTCGACACCAGGTTTTCAATCCCGACGGCAGACCTCAGCCGACTGCTTCATAAAACCCGGTTCGCCATGTCTCAGGAAGAAACGCGTTACTATCTGAACGGCGTTTATTTCCACGCCTATACCGACGGCGATGCGCCGTTGCTGCGCGCGGCGGCGACCGACGGACACCGGCTGGCGCGTCTCGATGCGCCGCTGCCCGGATGGCGCCGCTTCGATGCCCGGCGTCATTGTCCCCCGCAAGGCGATTGCCGAGCTGTCGCGTTTGTTGGAGGACGCGGACGAAAATGTCGAGATTGCGGTCTCGGCGGCGAAAATCCGCTTTGGTTTTGGCCCCGGCCGTCTCACCTCAAAGCTGATTGACGGGTCGTTTCCGGATTATGAGCGGGTCATTCCGAAAGATAATAAAAACGTCCTGCATGTGGAGACCAAAGACTTCGCGCAGGCCGTTGACCGTGTCTCCACAGTATCGTCAGACCGCACGCGCTCGGTGAAGCTGGCGCTAGAGGCCGACAATCTTCGCCTTACCGTCAACAATCCGGAGGCGGGCTCGGCGCTGGAGGAGCTTTCGGTCGATTATGGCGGCGACGCCATCGAAATCGGGTTTAACGCGCGCTACCTCCTCGATGTCGCCCAGCAGGTTGACGGCGAGACGGCGACGTTCCGGCTTGCCGACCCGTCATCGCCGACCGTCATTGTTGATGAAGAAGATACGCGCGCGCTCTACGTTTTGATGCCCCTTAGAGTTTAGATTGAGAGTTTGGGTTTGAGCCAGACGGCGATCAGACAAGACGAAATACAGCTGCAAGATCCGGTGCTTGAATGCGCGCCCGGTCGGGCGGTGCGTATTACCCGTTTAAGCCTGACCGATTTTCGCTCTTATGAACGCGGCGAGATTGCGCTGGATGGGCGCCCGGTCGCCATTGCCGGCGCCAACGGCGCGGGCAAGACAAATATTTTAGAAGCGATTTCCTTGATGGGTCCGGGGCGTGGATTGCGCCAGGCGCGGCTTCATGAATTGCCACGGATCGGCGGGCCCGGCGGCTGGGCGGTGTCGGCGCGGGTCGATGACGGTCAAGACGAGCGCTCTTTTGGGGTTGGCGTAGCGGCGTCAAAACCGGAGCGCCGGGTTTGCCGGATGGATGATGCGCCAGCGTCGGGTCCCGGCGCCTTTGCCGCGCATTTGCGATTTTTATGGCTGACCCCGGCGCAAGACCGTTTGTTTATGGAGGGCGCCAGCGAACGGCGCCGCTTCTTCGACCGGATGACGCTGGCGCACGACCCCGAGCACGGCAAATCGTCGTCTGCCTATGAACTAGCGATGCGCCAGCGCCAGCGCCTTCTCGATGAGGGCGGCGCAGATGATCGTTGGCTGACCGCGTTAGAAATACAGATGGCCGAGGCCGGCGTTGCGATTGCCGCGGCGCGGCGCGAGACCGCGAGCCTCCTGGCTGCCGCCGACATCGCATCCGCGCAAACGCTTTTCCCTGCCGCCGACATTGCGCTTGAGGGCGTGCTCGAAACCGCACTTGAAACCGAAAAGGCGGCCGATACCGAGGCGGCGTTCGCCGACCAGTTGCGGTCGCGCCGCCGGCTCGACGCTGACGCCGGCCGGGCGCTAGTCGGGCCGCATCGCAGCGATCTTCTGGTTGCGCATCGCGAGAAATCTCAACCGGCGCGGCTTTGTTCCACGGGAGAGCAAAAAGCACTGCTGATCGGGCTGGTTCTCGCCAATGCGCGCGCGCTCAGCCGTCGTCCCGGCGGCGCGCCGCTCATCCTTCTGCTTGACGAAATTGCCGCCCATCTCGATCCGGACCGCCGCGCCGGTCTCTTTTCCATTCTGAGCGAGCTTGGCTTCCAAACTTTTATGACGGGGACGGATAAAAACCTGTTCACCGCATGGGGCGAGCGCGCTCAATATTTTGAGGCGCGCGGTGGCGCGCTTCATGAATCGTTACTGACATAGAGAAAGAAAAAACCATGGCGAATAACGCCGCGCCGCAAGAAGATTACGGCGCAGATTCCATTAAGGTATTGCGCGGCCTCGATGCCGTGCGCAAGCGGCCGGGCATGTATATCGGCGACACCGATGACGGCTCGGGCCTCCACCATATGGTCTATGAAGTCGTCGACAACGCTATCGACGAGGCCTTAGCGGGTTATTGCGACACTGTTGAAGTGTTCCTCAATGAGGATGGCTCGGTGACGGTGACCGATAATGGCCGCGGCATTCCGACGGCGATCCACAGTGAGGAAGGCATTTCGGCGGCGCAAGTCATCATGACCCAGCTGCATGCGGGCGGTAAATTTGACCAGAACTCTTATAAAGTGTCCGGCGGGTTGCACGGCGTCGGGGTTTCTGTTGTCAACGCGCTGTCGGCGCGGCTCGACCTTAAAATTCGTCGCAATGGCAAAGAGCATTTCATGCGGTTCCATCTCGGCGAGCCCGAGGCGGATCTGGCTGTTATCGGCGATGCGGTGAAGACCGGAACCGAGGTCACGTTCCTGCCCTCCGATACAATTTTTACAGGCACGGAATTTAATTTTGAAACGCTGGAGCATCGTTTGCGCGAGCTCGCCTTTTTGAACTCGGGCGTCAAGATTCGCCTGGTCGACAATCGCCACGTCGAAACCCGTGAAGAAGAGATGCTTTACGATGGCGGGCTTATCGCTTTCGTCAAGTATCTCGATTCAGCAAAAAATATGCTTTTGAGCGAACCAATATCGTTCTCGACCGAAAAGGGCGGACTTACGATTGACGTCGCGATGTGGTGGAATGATGGCTATCACGAAAAAGTTTTGTGCTTCACCAACAACATCCCGCAGCGGGACGGGGGCACCCATCTTGCTGGTTATCGCGCTGCGCTAACTCGCATCATCAATAATTATGCGCAGAAGTCTGGCATTGCGAAACGGGAAAAAGTCTCGCCGACCGGTGATGATGCGCGCGAAGGCTTGACTTGCGTCCTGTCGGTGAAAATTCCCGATCCGAAGTTTTCATCGCAAACTAAAGACAAGCTGGTCTCGTCCGAGGTGCGTCCGGTGGTTGAAAGCGCGGTTGGCGAAAGGCTTGGCGCATGGTTTGAAGAAAACCCCCGTGACGCCAAGCGCATCGTTCAAAAAATCGCCGAGGCGGCGGCGGCGCGTGAAGCCGCGCGCAAGGCGCGTGAGCTAACCCGGCGAAAGTCGGCGCTCGATGTCGCCTCGCTGCCGGGCAAGCTTGCAGATTGCCAGGAACGCGATCCGGCCAAATCTGAAATCTTCATCGTCGAAGGGGACTCCGCCGGAGGCTCCGCGAAGCAAGCGCGCAACCGCAAAAACCAGGCTGTCCTGCCTCTGCGCGGGAAAATTTTAAACGTCGAACGCGCGCGGTTTGATAAAATGCTCTCAAGCCAGGAAATCGGTACGCTGATTACTGCGCTCGGCACGGGGATTGGGCGGGACGACTTTAACGCCGACAAGCTGCGCTACCACAAAATTGTCATCATGACCGATGCCGATGTTGACGGCGCGCATATCAGAACGCTGCTGCTCACATTCTTCTTCCGTCAGATGCCGGAGCTGATCAAGCGTGGCCATCTCTACATTGCCCAGCCGCCGCTTTATAAAGTCTCGCGCGGAAAGTCGGAGCAATATTTGCTCGATGACAATGCGCTTGAAGACTATCTTTATGACGAGGGTCAGGCCGACGGTATTCTGGTTCTGGATAATGGCGAGGCGATTGCCGGCGCTGACCTTGCGGGCCTTATCGGTAAGGCGCGCGGCGTTTCTGAAACGCTTGCCGACTTTCCCGCGCGCCTATCGCGCGATGTGATTATGCAGGCGGCTTTGGCTGGCGCGTTGCACGAAGCTGGCGATGATGCTGACGAAGTGGCGTCAAAGGTTGCTGACCGTCTCAATGTGATTTCTGAGGAATATGAACGCGGATGGACCGGTGCCGCCGATGGCGAGGGCGGTTATCTGTTTGAGCGCGAAGTGCGCGGCGTGATGGAGCGGCGCGCGCTCAGCCGCGACGTGTTGATGAGCGCGGATGCTCGCCGGGTGCAGAGCGGCATGGAAGATTTGATCGCCGTGTTCGACAAGCCGGCGCAATGGTCGCGGAAAGACCAGCGGGCTATGCTGTTCGGTCCGGAAGGCCTTCTGGGTGCGGTGCGCGCCGCCGGGGAAAAAGGCGTCGCCATCCAGCGCTATAAAGGCCTTGGCGAGATGAACCCTGACCAGCTTTGGGAAACCACGTTGGATAATAATGCGCGTGTGTTGTTACAGGTGCGGGTGAGGGAAGCCGATGCTGCGGACGACATTTTCTCACGGCTGATGGGCGATGTTGTAGAACCGCGCAGAGCCTTCATTCAGGAAAATGCGTTAACCGCGGCGCTGGATGTTTGAGCAGTTCAGCCGTCTTCCATTGCTTTTAAGAGTGCGCCGATGTCTTCGTCGTCGGGCGCCGCGTTGTCGTTTGCAGCGGGCGAGGCCTCGTCCAGGCCATACCGGCTAACCTCAAACCCTTCAGCCGCCAAGAGCGCCGGCACAGAATAATTGCCGCCGACAAGGTGTCCGGCGCCGACGGCGACAAACCCATTGCCGCTTCCTTCTTTCATGACGGCGGCAATCTCCACCGCCCAGGCTTTGTTGCGCTCAACGATCAGCCGCTGGAACACCACCGGCACTTTTTGGTGCATTGAGGTGTTCATCTCCTCATCAATAAAATCGGCGTCGCCCGTGCGCCAGGCGGTAAAAAGCCTTTCAAAGGCTGCAACTTCTTGGTCCCAATCGTTGATGGTTAGAACCAGAAGCGCCTTTTCAACTTTCGGCTCAAGGCCGGTAAACAATTCCAGCTGTTGTCCAAGTGTTTCAAAAAACCGAAGCTCCTTACCGAGCGTGCGCGCCTCGGCGAGGAGGACGCTGTCGACGCCGGAGCCAGGGTCAAACCCCTGTTGCACAATAAGTTGAACGCTCAGCGTTAAAAATGCCTGCCATGGGCGCATGGGATTGATTGCGGCAAAGTTTAATTTCAGCGATTTGGCAATTTCTTGCAGCTTGCGCGCATCGCCTGGCTCAAGCATGTCGGAAAGGAGCGTGCCCGGCGGGTTAAACCCTTGCGTCATCATTATACGCACTGTCGTTGCCTGCGCGCCCGGCGCATCGGCCTCAATTTCAAAATATACCATATCGGCGCGCCGAAAAGCGTCATTGAGCGCCGCTCCGCGCCATTGCAGTTCAGGCGGAAGAATATGAAACGTGCCTAAAAGGATGAATTCAGAATCCGCATCCGTCACGCGCCACATTGCCGGCGCCGCCCGGCTTAGCGTTTGTTCGTTTGCCTCGACAGTCTGTGCAGCAGCCGGATGAATATACAAGCTGAGGCTGATCGCAAACACAGCCATGGCGGCCATAGTCGCTCTTATACGGAGTATCGGATTAAGCATGGGCTTCCCTGAGGGTGGTTCGAGTTAAATTTACTTATCCCTTGGCGGCGCATATTTATCACATCGCGGCGAATTTTGTCCACTTTCGCAGTCGAATAGGGCAGGGACTGTAACCGAAATAGTGGGCGGAAATTGTGGCGTAAGATAGATTTATATATGCGGTGACGAAGTTGTAACGAAAGCAGCATGCCTGAGCGCATTAAGCACTTGGCCATGCGGCTGCTTGGCGGCGGGAGGAAACCAGCGTGATAGCGCCGCACGGCGCGGGAGGCAGATTTCAGGATATTCCTTTGTGAATATTGGGGAATTTGCTTGAAGATTTTGGCTGGCAAGGTGATAACCGCCGCCAAATGATCGTCGAAAGCCCCAGGGTCCCGTAGCTCAGCTGGATAGAGCGCACGCCTCCGAAGCGTGAGGTCACAGGTTCGAATCCTGTCGGGACCGCCATTTTTTGTCTCGCGGCGCGTGCGCTCTGCGCGCGCCTCCGACGGGGCGGCCTGGCCGGCCGGCGTGCAGTCGCGCTTAATTGGTAATGCTCAGGCAATCTCCAATCCGCCGCCATTGTTTGTCTTGCGGCGTGGTCATCACAGGGCGGCTTTCCTTTTTTGCGGGATCGGCTATCACGGCTTTGCTGCGGCGAGGCGCGGTTTGGAGAGGTCGGCATGCGTATCGGAACGAGATCAAGTGCGATGGCGCTGGCGCAGACGCGGGGCATTGCGGCGCAGTTGAGCGCGGCGCGCGCTGGTCTGGGGGCTGAAATCGTACGCTTTGCGCCACGCGGTGATCGCGATCAGGTGTCGAAGCTTGCGCGGCATGGCGGTAAAGGCGGGGCGTTTGTCGGTGAGATTCGCGACGCGCTGCGCGACGGTTCGCTCGATGCGGCGATGCATTCTTTGAAGGATATGCCCGGCGATGAAGAAGCGCCCGGGCTGGTGATCGCCGCTTATCTTAAGCGCGAGCCGTTTGAGGATGCTCTGGTTCTGCGTGAGGATCGCCGCCCGGATGACTTTATTCGCACAAAAGCGGCGGGCATGAAAATCGGCACCAACTCCGTGCGTCGGGCGGCTTATCTTCGCCGGCTTTATCCGCAGGCGGAAATTATCCACTATCGCGGCGCCGCCGATACGCGCATTCGAAAGCTTGATGAACGCGTGATGCAAAAGCTGCCCGATGGCGGCGAGGTTGGCCCGGCCGATGCGCTGGTGATGGCCAAATGCGGGTTGGAGCGGGTTGGTTTTGCCGACCGCATCACCCATGTGTTTTCAGCCGATGAAATGCTGTGTGCGGTCGGACAGGGGATTGTCGCGGTTGAGTGCCGCCGCGACGACTGGAAAACGCGTGAGGAACTCGCGCTGATCGACGATGCGAATGCGCGCTGCGTCGCCTGGGCGGAACGGGAATTGCTCTGGGTGCTGAACGGTCATTGCAACGCACCGATTGCCGGGCTTGCGACACTTAACGGCGATCGGCTGGTGCTGCGTGCGGCGGTGATGAGTGAAGACGGCCAGAAGATGATGGAATATCAGGGCGAAGGCGAAGCGGGCCGTCCGCGCGAGCTTGGCCGCGCCGCGGGGCTGGAACTGCTGGCCAAAGGCGCCGGAGAAATTATTGAAGCGTCGCGGCTTTAGTCGGCGTATGCGCTCAAGGCGCGGCGAGTTTTCCGCGGCCCTCATTGATTATTGTATTGCCTGTAAGCTCGGGCGTTATCGACGCGGCATTTCGGAGCAACACGCCGTTTTGGTGACGGTTGATGATGTGGTTATTGATGATCGCCAACCCGGTCGCTTCGCCGCCGCGGCTAAGGTCGTAATTTATTATCGCAGCATTATCGCCGTTGGCCGCCTGAATGATGGTGTTGTCGCGGATGGTTACGTCGCCGCCTTTTGAGACATCGATAGCGTAGCTTGAGCGTCCATCCGCATCATCAAGGATGGAAAGCCGGATATCGGTTCGCTCTGCCAGAGACTTTATGTGATGGCCGATTTTTGTACCGGAAAATTTACTTGCGAACACTTCAAGCGCGGCGGCGCTCGAGACATAGATGCCGTGCGAGTAGCCGTCGCCATAGCCGTTGTCGATGAAGCTCGATCCGTAAATAGCGATGCGCCCGGTTGCGGCGCCCGTGGCGAGGATGCCGTTTTCATTATCTTTAAATGTGCTGCCGATGACGGTCAGATGCTCCCCGTCATGGCGAATGCCAGCGCCATTGTGATCGGGCGAGCGTGCGCCCTTGAAGGTGATGTTTTCAACCCGCAGGGAAACGCCAGGCATTGAATTGAACAGGCCTTTTTCAACCGGGGCAGACGCGTATAAAACAACCTCGCCTGTACCGATGATTGTCAGATTACGGCGGATTTTTATCTCGCCAATATCGTAACGCCCCGCAGCGATGGTTATGATGTCGCCGTCGCGCGCATTGGCAATTGCGCGTTTGACGCCTTGGGCATTAACGGCGGGGCTGGCCGAAGAATCAGACGGCGCGCAGGCGGTCATCGCGAAGAGAAGGAAAATCAAAATCCGCATCATCGGCTGATTATAGCGCGTGATGTTTTTTATTGTCCTAACAGCTTACCCGGCGCCCGGCGTCTTGGCGGCGGCTTGTTTCAAGGCTTCGGCGAGACGGACCGGAGGCATCGCGCCGGAAAAGCCGGTGCGCTCATTGACTATATAAGTCGGCACGCCGGTAACGCCGGCCTGACGAAAGGCCGCCGCCTCGGCGATGACTTCATTGGCGCTTTTAGGGTTAGCGAAGTCGGCTTTGGCGTTATCGGGGTCGAGCCCCGCGGCCTCGGCAATCGCCACCAGCGTTTCCTCATCGCCAATATCGGCGCCGTCATCCCAAAATGCGCTATAGAGCTTTTCCGCAAGACGCTCCTGCGCGCCGTCGAAATGCGCCAGGCGGATAAGTTGGTGGGCTTTTCTCGTATTGGGCAGGTGCTTGGGTATCTGTGGGTCAAATTTAAAACCGGCCCCGGCGGCAGCGGCTTTCAGGGTCAGCACCATTTGTTCGCGCTGCGCGGTGTCGGGAAATTTTTTCGCGTAATAGGCCTCGCGATCAACCCCCTCCATGGGCGTATCCGGGTTGAGCTGATAGGCGCGAATGCGCGGCAGCACCTGAAAGTCATCACTAATCATGTCGCGCGCGCGCTGAAACGCCTTCAGGCCGACATAACACCAGGGGCAAACCGGGTCGGAGACGATGTCCACCAGAATGCGCGGGCGGATTTTTGTTTCTGTAGCGCTCACCTTCCAAATCCTTTCAAGCGATCATGCGTGTCGGTGATTTCGGGGTATTCGCGCGCCACTTCTTCATCGAGCGCATCTTCAAGCGGCCGGTTTTCTTCGTGGAGACGGTATAGGTCTTTATACGCGCAGACGGCGCCGCGGCTTTTGGAGGCGATGGCCTCGGCGCGGGCTTGCGTCTCGCGGTCGAGCGTTTCCTTGTCGGCGAAAGCAGCGTTCGCCAGCCCCCAGCGCGATGCATCTTCGCCGGTGAAGGTTGCGGCGGTGAAGGAAAGCTCTCGCGCCCGGCGCACGCCAACAGCGCGGGCGAGGTTCTGGCTCATGCCCCAGCTTGGACGCAGGCCCCATTCCGCATGGGTATCGCCGAACTTCGTATCCGCCGTCGTCAGGATAAAATCGCAATGCAGCGCAAGTTCAAGCGCGCCGGTGAAGCAAAAGCCGTGCACCTTGGCGATCACCGGGAGCGGCGACAGGCGCAAAGCGTCCGCTGCGGCAAACGCGGTGTCGCCGAAAATATTATCGACCTTGCCGGCCTCGAATGTCGCTGATTGCAAGAGCTTTAAATCAACCCCGGCGGAAAAGGCGCGCCCTGCGCCCTCAAGCACGATGCAGTTGCAGGTCTTGTCTTCGCTCGCTGCATCCACCGCCGCGATCAACTCTTTCAGTAGCGCCGGCGTAAAAGCGTTGAGCGCGTCCGGGCGGTCAAGCGTGATTGTGGCAACGCCATTGGCGGATGCGGCCTTGATAAATTGGTATGACATCGGTGTATGCTCCTTGAGGCCATTATATATAGGCGTATCCGGCGGCAAGGCGAAGGAAGCTTTGCAGCCCGCACGCAAAAGTTATGAAGGAAATTCCGATGAAATCGAGATTGATCGCTGTTATCGCCGCCTTGTCCCTCACCGCGCCGCAAGTTCTGGCGGAGCAACCGGCTTTTGAACCGGGACCGGTGTTTGAAAATTTCGGACCGGCTGTTGCGGTTGAGGCTGATTTTGCCATCCCCGATGACGCCCGGTTTCAGATCAGCTTTGATGTTAGCGCCAAGGCCAAAGAGGGTGAGTTAAACCGGACGCTGGTCGCCGCCGCGCGGTTTATGAATATGCATGCGCGCGCTGGCGTGCCGGTAGAAAATTTAAATCTCGCGGTCGTCGTTCATGGCGGCGCTACGAAAGACGTTACCAACGCCGGCTATTACAGCGATGCTGTCGGCGGCGAGAACGCCAATGCGGCGCTGATCGCCGCGTTGGTTGATGCCAATGTTGAGATTATCGTGTGCGGACAAAGCGCGGCCTATAACGGTATTGGCAATGACGATCTTCTGCCCGGCGTGAAAATGGCGCTTTCAGCAATGACCGCGCATGCGGTTTTGCAAGACAAGGGCTATACGCTTAATCCGTTTTAGGAAACGCCATGCGTGAACGGCGAGAACCAACCGCTAAGTGGATGTTTCTGGTTTGGCTGCTTAGCGGCCCGTTCAATATTGTCGTTCTCGCACCGCTAATTTATTACTCAGCTGAAACGGATATTGTCGCAGAAGGCTTGCTTGTAATGGCTGCCATATTGGCGATTGCTTGTTCAGCGGGTATGTTGATTGTCATCCTGTTTTTGCTTCCAGGCCCAGCAACAATACGCGTCTTGTTTTTGCGCGTCGTCAGTACAGCGGTTGTAGTTGAGGCCATCGCCTTATTGTTTTTGTCGGCGGACCTCATTTTTGGTGTACAGTCAGCCGCCGACGATTCGAGCCACTATCCAATGCAAAGACTATTGCTAGATATGGCAGAACTGTATGCGTTTGGCTTTGTGTATGGGCTTTTCTTCGTGATTATCGCTGCCGTCTATGGCGCAACTGTCCTTGCGCTTGTTGGCTATAGGCCTCGTATGACGGGCTAAAACCCGACGACCCAGGCCTTTTCCGCTGGCGTTTTGCCGCTCAGCACCTCGTCATAGGCGTGCTTGACGGCGTCGTCGCCGGTTTCTTTTTGTATCTTCAGCCAGTCCCGGCTTTTCAGCGCCGCCTCGCGCCAGAACGCGCCTGCGCGTTTTTCAAATTCACCGGGGCCCCAGTCTTGTGCGCGCTTCTGGATATGGCTGGGCGCAAAAAACATTGCGCTCCGCTCACTGATGAAGTCAGGACCCATCTTGTTGGCGTCAAAATGCGTGACGCCGACATTGGACGTATATCTCATATTCTCGCCGAGATGCTTATGAAGCCGGCTCAAGACATCGCCATTGCCGGACATATCGACGATAACGGCGGGCGTGTTCGCATCGACATCTGCAATATCATCATAGGTCAGGACCGTGTCATAGAGCCCGAGCGCCTCCACAGCGGTCTTGTTGCGCGGGGAGGTGAGGCCAACCAGCAGTGGCGACGCCTCATCGCCTTTGATCGCATAGGCCGTCCCGATTGCGGTTTTGCTGGACGCGCTCGGGATGATGATTTGGGCGGCGCCAAACCAGTCATTGTCTTTTAGGAAATCATAGAGGCAAAACGACGTTGCATAGAGCGGAAACAACACCATCCGGTCATCATCCATCGCCGCATCATAGCCGGGTTCATTATTTACGCGCTGGTAATTGTTATAGACCGGGGGCAGTTCGGCGCGGTGCGGCGCGGCGTCGCTCAGTCTTTGGTCTTTGACATTGCCTGGCGTCATGACGAGGTGGCTCGCCATCGGCCAGTAGCCATAAAGCCGCTCGCCGATTTTGATGTCCGGATGGTTGGAAGCAACGATATCGGCAAACCCCCAGACCGGGATGACGCCCCAGCCGTCGTCTGCGGGAAAAAATTTCCAATAGCCAATGCGCTCGCCAACCACGCCATAGGTCACATTATTGGCAGTGAAGGCGAAGTGATCGACTTTCGCGAGAACGTCGCCATCCTGAAGTGGCGGCGCGGTTCGTTCTGTGAACCGGGTCTCACTGAGAGTGTCCTTGCGGACCTGAAATTCGGAAATTGTGGTCATGAGCGCTGCCTTTGTTCCATCAAAGAGGGGCGGCGTTCAAGCTACGGCGCGGCGGCGCCGCGCGCAATGCGCGGGCGCATCTGGCGCTGTTTGTGTCCTAAGCCTCGATCACAACATCGCGCGCGCCGGAAAACCCCGGGACATCCAGTTCGAGCCTGTGCGATGAGACAGGCTGCGCGCGCCCGAGCGATGTGATCATCACAGCCTCGCCGGTATCGCGAAACCCGATTTTCTCGAGCACTCGTCCGGAGGTTGGGTTATCGATGAAATATCCCGCCGTGACGCTCGCCGCACCCATCTCGCCAATCGCAAACTGGACCATCGCATCAGCGATCTCGCTGGCGACGCCGTCGCCGCGATAATCGGCGCCGACCCAATAGCCGATCTCCCAGACCTGCTCGCCGGTCTGAAGCGCGCCGGCGCAGGCGATAATTTCATTGTCGCGACAGACGGCAAAAGCGTGCTCGTCGCCTTTGGCCCTTGCCGCGATCAGCTGATCCACGAAAAGCTCCGCGTCCTGGCGTGTATAGGGGTGAGGAATGCGCGCCGTGTGGCGGGCGATTTCCAGGTCGTTGCACAGGACAGCAAAGCGCGGGGCGTCAGCCTTTTCTATCGGCCGCAAGATAAAGCGTTTGGTTCTAATGATGGTCATATCGAGTTTATTGTATTTCGGTTTTGCGCATTTCTCAAAGAGCCCACGCAACAAAAAAGGGAAGGCGTTGCGCCTTCCCTCATGACCGTATCAGAAAGTCAGCGCTTTGCGCCTATTCAGTTTCCGGAAGAATGGAGACAAAGTTGCGGCCATTGCGCTTGGTCGCGAACTTAACCCGCCCGATGATGGTTGCAAACAGCGTGTGGTCCTTGCCGATGCCGACATTGGCGCCCGGGTGAAATTTTGTGCCGCGCTGACGCACGATGATATTGCCGGGAATAACCAGCTCGCCGCCATATTTTTTAACGCCGAGCCGCCGGCCCGCGGAATCGCGGCCGTTACGAGAAGAGCCGCCTGCTTTTTTGTGAGCCATCTCTTACTCCTTCTCGCCCTTGGCGAGTTTCTTGGCCTGAGCCACCCAGCCTTCGCGTTCGATCCGGCCCTTGAATGACAATTTCTCGTCGAATTCCTCAACGTCTTTTTTCTTCCACGCCGCGATCTGCGCAAAAGACGTAACGCCGCCATCAATCAGTTTTTGTGCAAGCACAGGGCCAACGCCGGAAAGCTGTGTCAGATCGTCCGCGGCTTTCTTAGGCGCCGCCTTAGGCGTTGCTTTTTTGGGAGCGGGTTTTTCTGCCGCCGCTTTTTCGGGCGTCGCCTTAGGCGCGGCTGTTTTAGGTTCTGCCGTCTTGGCGTCGGCTTTGGGCGCTGCTGCTTTTGCGGCTTTTTTCGCCGCCGGTTTTGGCTTGGCGCCGTCGGTCAGAATTTCGGTGACCCGGAGCACGGTCAGATGCTGACGGTGGCCCTTCTTGCGCCGGTAATTCTGGCGGCGGCGCTTTTTGAAGATGATGACCTTGCGGTCGCGGGTCTGCTCAAGGATTTCGGCCGCGACCGAGGCGCCGGAAATGTTTGGGGCGCCGAGCGTAACGTCGCCGCCGTCGCCGATCATCAAAACATCAGCCAGCGTAATCGTGTCGCCCGCCTCTCCGGCGAGGCGTTCCACGCGCATAATATCATCTTTGGAAACGCGGTATTGCTTACCGCCAGTCTTCACGACTGCGTACATAATCGACCTCAACAGGCGCTATTTCGCGCCCCAACGTCCTTTTTGGCCCCGGCTTCATGCGTCCGGTTTTTATAGGAGACGGGTCTCTAGCCCGCTAAGAACGGGGCGTCAAGCGCCGGACAGGGTTTTCGGCCCGTCCAGCCGCCGGTTGCGCGGGTTCCCTCAATTTTAACCAGAATCCGCCATGAAAGGGAGGGGCTGGACGGCGAGGAGCTGGCCAGAGGGTCGATCGCGAAGGCGCTAGTATTGCTGGTCCAGATATATATATTCAGCGCCCGCTCGCGGGCGCGGACTATAGCGCTACTTGTGGGCGTTAGCTGAATAATGATACCGATAAACAATGGCTCAAATGGCAAATACGGCAGTAATGATCGCACCTAAACCAGACCAGGCGCCGCGCGTCGACCAGGTCGGCGTTGATGAGCGCGTGGCGCGTTTTCGCGCGCGCAGTATCAAGAAAGCCTCAAAGGTTGAGGCGCTCAACCTGGTTCTGAGCCAGATCGATTTGACCACCCTTGAGGGACAGGACACGCCCGGCAAAGTCCGCCAGCTGTGTCAGAAGGCGATGCGCCTCCACGACAGCCTGCCGGATGTCCCGCATGTGGCGGCGGTGTGTGTTTATCCGATGATGGTGGCGGAGGCGAAAAAGGCGCTTGGCGCCAGCGGCATTAAAGTCGCCTCCGTGGCGACATCGTTTCCGAGCGGCATGGCGCCGAGCGACGTAAAGCTTGAGGAAATCAAGCTCGCCGTCGGGCTGGGCGCTGATGAGATCGATATGGTGATCTCGCGCGGGAAATTCCTGGAGGGGAAATACCAGGAAGTGTTCGATGAAATTGTCGCCTGCAAGCAGGCCTGCGGCGAGGCGCATCTTAAGGTGATTTTGGAGACCGGCGAATTGGGCACGCTGGATCGCGTGCGCCATGCGAGCCTGCTGGCGATGCAGGCCGGCGCTGATTTTATCAAAACATCGACTGGCAAAATACAACCGGCGGCGACCATGCCGGTGACGCTGGTGATGTTGCAGGCGATCCGGGATTATTATTACGACACCGGCCGGATGGTGGGGATGAAGCCCGCCGGCGGCATATCCAAAGCAAAACTCGCGATCCATTATCTTGTGATGCTGCGCGAAACCCTTGGCGAGGCGTGGATGTCGCCGGAATGGTTCCGGTTTGGCGCCAGCAGTTTGGCCAACGATGTTTTGATGCAGCTGCAAAAACAGCGCACAGGCATCTATCAGTCTGAAGACTATTTTTCCAAGGATTAGACCCGATGAGCAAGGCAACTGCCCCGCACAGCTTAAATTTCGACACCGGATGGGCCTATTCTCCGGCGCCGGAGAGTACTGACCACGTTGAAATTAAGGACCAGTATAAGTTATTCATCGGCGGCAAATTTGTGGCGCCGAAATCGGGCAAATATTTCGACACCATCAACCCCGCCACTGAGAAGGTTTTAGCGCGGGTGGCGCAAGCAGGCGCCGCTGACGTGGACCGGGCCGTAACAGCCGCGCGTGACGCCTATGACACGGTCTGGTCGAAGATGAAGCCCGCCGAGCGCGGTAAATATATTTACCGTATCGCCCGCATCATTCAGGAACGCGCCCGCGAATTTGCGGTGATTGAATCCATGGATGGCGGCAAACCCATTCGCGAGGCGCGCGATGTTGATATTCCTCTCGCGGCGGCGCATTTTTTCTATTATGCGGGGTGGGCGGATAAATTAGATTATGCGTTCCCATGCAGAACGCCGCAATCGCTTGGCGTCGCCGGCCAGATTATTCCTTGGAACTTCCCGTTGCTTATGGCGGCGTGGAAGATTGCACCGGCTTTGGCGTGCGGCAATACGGTGGTTTTAAAACCTGCGGAAACGACGCCGCTCACCGCCTTAAAGCTGGCCGAAGTGATTGAGGCGGCGGACTTGCCGCCGGGCGTCGTCAATATTGTTACCGGCGACGGCTCGACCGGTGCGGCAATCGTCAATCATGATGACATCAACAAGATTGCCTTTACCGGCTCCACCAATGTCGGCCGCATCATTCAACGTGCGCTGGCTGGAACGGATAAAAAATACACACTGGAATTGGGCGGCAAGGCCGCCAATATCATTTTTGCTGACGCCGCCATCGACCAGGCCGTTGAAGGCGTCGTCAATGCGATATTTTTTAACCAGGGCCATGTCTGTTGCGCCGGTTCGCGGTTGCTGGTTCAGGAATCCGTCGCTGATGAAGTTGTCGCCAAGCTGAAAGAGCGTATGCAGACATTGATTGTCGGCGATCCGCTCGACAAGAACACCGATATCGGCGCGATTAACTCAGCCGCGCAATTAGAACGCATCAACGCCTATCTCGACCTCGGACAGGAAGAGGGCGCAGAGATGTTTCAATGCGGCGGTAAAACCCCTGACAAGGGCTATTGGTGCCAGCCGACTTTGTTCACCAATGTTGCGCAATCGCACCGGATTGTCCGTGAAGAGATATTCGGCCCCGTTCTCGCGATACAAACTTTTCGCACGCTCGATGAGGCGGTGGCCAAGGCAAACAACACGCAATACGGATTGTCGGGCGGCATATGGACAGACAAGGGCGCAAAAATCTTCAGCGTCGGCGCCAAAATGCGCGCCGGCGTCATTTGGGCCAACACTTTCAATAAATTCGACCCGACATCGCCCTTTGGCGGTTACAAAGAAAGCGGTGTCGGCAGAGAGGGCGGAATGCACGGCCTTTCCGCCTATCTGGACCTGCATTAATATTGAGGCGATCGAGCATGGATAAGACCGTAAAAGCCGAAGGGCGCAGCATCGACAGCGCATCGCCGCGCGAAGCGCAGAGCGCTGCCAAATCGGCAAGCGGCGCGCGCGCAAAACCGCCTGCCGCTAGCCGGCTTGGCGTTGCAAAAACCTATAAGCTTTACATCAACGGCAAGTTCCCGCGCACCGAATCCGGCCGGTATTTTACCGTGGCGGACGCTAAGGGAAACATCGCCGCCAATATGTGCCGCGCCAGCCGCAAGGATTTTCGCGAAGCTGTGTTGGCGGCGCGCGCCGCGTTTAATGGGTGGGCGGGCGCCAGCGCTTATTTGCGCGGTCAGATTTTATATCGGGTGGCGGAAATGCTTGAGGCGCGGGCCGAGCAATTTGTCACCGAGCTTAAGCTGATGGGCGTGGACAAGCGCGCCGCATCGCGTGAAGTCACCGCGACGATTGATTGCCTGGTTTATTACGCCGGCTGGACGGATAAATATCAGCAAGTGTTCAGCGCCGTGAACCCGGTCGCGTCGTCGCATTTCAACTTTTCAATTTTAGAGCCGGTGGGCGTGGTGAGTGTTCTCGCGGGCCCGGAAAACGCGTTGTTAGGGTTTGTTGAGGCCATCGCACCGGTCATCGCCGGTGGAAACACGGCCATTGCTCTGGCGTCTGAGCAAAACCCGTTATGCGCGGTCAGTTTTGCTGAAGTCCTACATTCTTCCGACGTGCCGGCCGGCGTTATCAATATTCTTTCCGGCTATAGAAAAGAGCTTGCCGAGCAGTTTGCCTCGCATATGGATGTCAATGCGATAATTGCCAATGGCGGTGATGCAAGTGAAATCAAAATGATTCAGGAACAGGCCGCCAATAATATTAAGCGCGTCATCATCCGCAAAAAACCGATTGCGCCTGACCCCTATCAAATCATCGACGTGCAGGAAACCAAAACTACCTGGCATCCGATTGGCGGTTAAACGGCCTCGACTTCGTTAAGCGTCGGCATTGCCGGCGCCGTGCCGGGTTTTGTGGTCGAGAGACCGGCGACTTTATTTGCATATTCGATGGCGGTTCGGAAATCACCCGGGAAGCGCACCAGCCCGGCGGCCAACCCGCCATTGAAAGCATCGCCCGCGCCGGTCGTGTCGACGACATCAACGCTGTTTGCGCCGATGCGATAATAAGGGCCGTCGGTAGAGTTGCGGGCGTTATCGGAATTTTCGTCAAACGAAACGAAGCAACCCTTATCGCCTAAAGTCAGCACGACAGTTGCAGCGCCAGATTGCCGGCAAAACTGGTGGATGCTGGCGTCGTCCTGTAGCCAAAAATCATTCGGGATGTTGTGGTCCAAAACCGTGTTCATCAAAAACACAAATTCTGTTTCATTCGGAACCAGAATATCTGCGCGTTGCACCAGCGCACGCGTTAGACCGTCATTAATCGGCGCGGGGTTGAGGATGGTTGTCACGCCCTTCTCGCGCGCAATCTTCATCGCCGCTTCGGTTGCCGCAATATTATTTTCAACCTGACAAACAAGGTATTTCGCTTGGGAAATCTGAGCTGCGAATGCACCGATATGATCGGACGACAAATGGTCATTGGCGCCCAGCGCAACAACGATAAGGTTTTGCCCGTCGCCATTGACAACAATGGAGGCCGCGCCGGTGGGGTGGTCGGCGCAAACCTGCAACTCTGCGCTAAGCCCTTCCGAAGCGATAAATTCGCGCACGCCTTTTGCGAAAATATCATCGCCAACCGCGCCGATAAACAGGGTTTTAATGTCTAGCCGGTTGCAGGCAACGGCCTGGTTGAAGCCTTTGCCGCCGGGACCGGTGCGGAAGGCGCCAATGCGCGTCTCGCCGGGCGCCGGAAAAATCTCTGTGTTAAAAGCCAGGTCCTGAACATAGCTGCCGACAACGACGACGTCGAACATGTGTTTACCTCCCAGAAAAATCGTGGAACCTCAAATTACTCATACAGCCCTTTACGTTTCTTTTTCTCGATTATATCGGCAACCCAATTCTCATTGCCGATAAATTCCTCAAGTCCGGCGCCCGGGAACCGGATTGCCCACTGGTAAAGGTTTTCAATAAGCTTCGGATCGCTCGCAAGCGGCGGCGTTGCGCGTGCAACCGCAAACCCCTCGATGACCCGCGCCGCCAGCTTGGTATACAACGTATCGATCGTATCCAGAACCGGACGCTTGTCGCCGCGCGCCTTTTGATACCATTCCATACCGTTCAGAGAAATCACCTCATTACGCGGATAAAATGAGCACATCAGGTTCCAGCTATCGCCCCCCGCATCCTGGTCTCCGGCGCTACGGAAATCCGATCGCAAGATGACGGTCGGGATATCAAGCTGCTTGGCAACGATGAACTCAACCACCGTGCCGGAATCAAGGTCGGGGCCATCGAAATTGAACAGGCCAAGGTCCGCTTCCATGACCATCTTCAGGTCCTGGTTGCGGATATGCTCTTTGCGATTGCTGCTCTGTTCGAGGTCTTGGGGTAGAATGCATGTGTACTGGCCGGAAGATTCCCGCTCGATATAAGAGGCCAGCAATGCATTGCCGATCAGATCCTTATGATCGAACAGATCGCCGGCGAAATAAATGCTCAAAGCATCGCTCATGTCACAAAAATCCCTGCTGCCAAGGAGCAAAACTAGACCAGAATGCATCAAAGATGCAATCTTTGCGCGCGCGCCCTGCGCGGTTTTGGCCGAAAATTTAATATTTCCACTTTGTTGGTTTGAAAATACGCAGGAGAATTTGCATTGGCAAAGGATCGGTCTAATGGCTTGGGGCGAAGCCATGCAATGAGCGTTGAATTCTGCTGTGACCGATTTCGATATACCTTTTTCCGATAGAGCTTGGCGCGATGCTTTAAAAAGTGAATTTGAGCGGCCCGACTATCAGCGGATGGTTTCGTTTTTGCGCAGCGAGACCGAAAGAGGCGCGATTATCTATCCGTCGAAAGATTTAATCTTCAATGCGTTCAACCTGACGCCGTTGTCGAAGGTTAAAGTCGTTATTCTGGGTCAAGACCCCTATCACGGTCCGGGCCAGGCGATGGGGCTTTCCTTTTCTGTACCCGCAGGCGTGAAGCTACCGCCGTCTTTAAAGAATATTTTTGCAGAAATTCATAATGACCTTGGTGGCGAGTTGCGGACACTGGGCGCCCTCGACGATTGGGCGGGGCAGGGCGTGTTGCTGTTGAATACGGTGCTAACTGTCGAAAGAGGCCTTGCCGCATCGCACGCAAAAAAAGGCTGGGAGGCGTTTACCGACGACGCGATCCGGCAGTTGAGCGAACAGCGGCGCGGCATCGTCTATATGTTGTGGGGCAGTCATGCGCAGAAAAAAATCAGCCTCATCAACAGCCGCGACAATAGGGTCCTCACCGCGCCCCATCCCTCGCCATTGTCCGCCTATCGCGGCTTTCTCGGCTGCAAGCATTTTTCCAAAGCCAACCAATATCTGGAAGAATGCGGCGCCGCGCCAATTTGTTGGGCGGGCAGGCCTGTTGCGCGTTGAAATTCAAAGCCCAGACGCTTCTGTTGCACCGCAAGCTGTGGAGGCGTATGACGGTTGACCGGCAAATGCCTGTTGACGATTTTTAGCCGGTTTCGAATTTATGGCGATTCATTATATCCTCATTGTGTTGTAAAAATTCGTTATAGGGCGGTAATATCTTTGGGAAAACTAACCACACATATTCTCGATGTCAGCGCCGGCAAACCGGCGGCGCAAGTGCGCATCGACCTTTATAAAGTCGAAAAGGGCGGTTCTGAAGCGGCGCAAACAGTGACAAAACTGCGCTCTGTCACAACCAATAGCGATGGACGATGTGATGAAGCGTTATTGAGCGGCGCTGACTTTGTCGCCGGCCAGTATGCGCTGGAGTTTCACATCGGTGACTATTTCGACGCGCTTGGGCTCACCCTGCCAGAGCCAAAATTTATCGATATTGTTGTCATCAGATTTGGCGTTGCAGACAGTGATGCGAATTATCATGTGCCGCTGCTTGTCTCGCCTTATGGCTATTCAACCTATCGCGGCAGTTAAAACATGCGCGACACGATATCGTTTTACCTGAATGACGAGTTGAAGGTGCTTCGCAGCGTCGCACCGACGCAAACGCTGTTGAGGTATTTGCGCGAGGACGAAAAACTTTGCGGAACAAAAGAAGGCTGCGCGGAGGGCGATTGCGGCGCATGTACGGTGAATGTCAGTACTCTGAGTGCCGATGGCGCCGTTAAACGCGAGGCGATTAACGCCTGCATCCGGTTTATACCGAGCCTCGATGGTGCATCGATCACGACCGTTGAAGGCTTGGCGCGCGACAGCGATGCGCCGCATCCGGTTCAGCGGGCGATGATGGATAGCGACGCCTCGCAATGCGGGTTTTGCACGCCCGGTTTTGTGATGTCGCTTTATACCGCCTATCGCAATCGCACGATGTTGCCCTTAGCGGCTGCAAATGATGTGCTGGCGGGAAATCTATGTCGCTGCACGGGGTACGGTCCGATATTAACTGCGGCGGAGGAAATCGGACATGCCGCAAAGGCGGCTGATCAAAGCAACGATGACGGTGTTGAGCTGGAACAGTTGCGGTCGTTGGATCATCAAGAGCCGGTTGAAATTAAACATGGCGCGGCGCGGGCGTTCTTGCCAGTGACTAGCGATCAGCTTGCGGAGATTTATGCGACGCACCCCGACGCAACGCTTATTGCCGGCGCCACCGATGTGGGTCTGTGGGTGACGAAAGCGCGCCGTCGCCTGCCAAAGGTGATATTTTTAAATCGCGTGCGTGATTTAACATCGATTAAACGTAGCGAACAAGAATTAGTCATTGGCGCCAGCGTTACCTATTCGGATGCGATTGATGTTTTGGCGCAAATCTACCCCGATCTTGGCGAGCTGGTTCGGCGGATCGGCGCGGTTCAAGTGCGCAATGCCGGCACCATCGGCGGCAATATTGCAAACGGCTCGCCGATTGGCGATATGCCGCCGGCGCTGATTGCGCTGGATGCCAAGCTGGTGCTTCGTTGCGGGCCGCAACGGCGGACATTGCTGCTGGAAGATTTCTTCCTCGCCTATGGCCGTCAGGACCGCAAGCCCGGCGAATTCGTTGAGGCTGTGCGTGTGCCTTTGAAGACCGCCGCTGATGAATTGAAGTGCTACAAAATATCCAAACGCTTCGACCAGGATATTTCAGCCTTGTGCGGATGTTTTAATATTAAAATATCGGACGGTGTGGTCGCCGCCGCTCGGATTGCCTTTGGCGGCATGGCCGCGACGCCGAAAAGGGCGCTGAGCGTTGAGACGGCGCTGGTTGGGAAACGCTGGGACCAGGCGAGCGTGGAATTGGCGATGCGAGAATTTTCCAAGGATTACACGCCGATGAGCGATATGCGCGCGAGCGCAACCTACCGGCTTCGCGCCGCGCAAAACCTGTTGTTGAAATATTTTATCGAAACGCAAGCGCCACTGGCGCAAACGCGGCTTGTCGGTCACGGGAATGCATTCCTGTGAGCGGCGCGGCAAAATCTTCCGGGCAAGCATCCGGTGCAAATGCCAGCGGCGCCCGCGGGTCTGTTTCGTCGCCTGTTATGCATGACAGCGCCTTCAAACATGCATCGGGACAAGCGGTTTATGTTGATGACATTCCAACGCCGGAAGGTTGTCTTCACGTCTATATCGCCATCAGCACGCACGCCCATGCGAATGTCGGCGCGGTAGAGTTTAGCGTCGCACGGGAAAGCGAGGGCGTTGCCGCGGTGATATCGGCAGATGATGTTCCCGGTACGAATGATATCGGCCCGGTTATCAGCGACGAACCTTTATTCGCCATTGGCGCCGCGGGCGGAATTGTAGAATGTGAAGGCCAGGCGCTTTTTGCCGTTGCGGCGACGAGCCTTGAGGCGGCAAGGGCGGCGGCGGCGAAGGTTGAGATTGACTATCAAGACCTGCCGGCGCTGTTGACCATCGAAGATGCGATGGCGGCAAAATCCTGGCTGGAACCACCCTATAAAATGGCCCGCGGCGATGTTGACGCCGCGATGAAGACCAGCCCCCATAAATTAAAGAGCCGAATTACCATTGGCGGCCAGGAGCATTTCTACCTTGAGGGACAAGCAGCGCTGGCGGTTCCGGGGGAGGATGGCGATGTCACGGTCTATTGCTCGTCGCAGCACCCGACCGAAATTCAACACAAAACCGCCGGCGTGCTCGGCGTTGCTTTTAACGCCGTCACCGTAGAGGTGCGCCGCATGGGCGGTGGGTTTGGCGGCAAAGAAACCAACGGAAACCTTCCCGCGGCGGCGGCCGCGCTGGTTGCAAATAGCACCGGCCAGGCGGCGAAGGTCTGTTATGACCGCGATGATGATATGGTCATGACCGGCAAGCGCCATGATTTTCGGATAGACTATTATGTGGGCTTTGATGATGATGGACGCATCCATTCGATCATTATGGATCAGGCGGCGCGCTGCGGCTGGTCGCATGATCTGTCGCTGGCGATCTGCGACAGGGCGATGTTTCACGCCGATAATTGTTACTATCTGGCGAATGTCCTGATCAATTCCTACCGCTGCAAAACCAACACCGTATCCAATACCGCCTTTCGCGGCTTTGGCGGGCCGCAAGGGATGGTTGCTGTTGAGCGCGTCATTGATGAAATCGCTTTCAAGCTCGGCAAGGACCCGTTGGCGGTGCGCCGCGTTAATTTTTACGCTGCTGACAAAGACACAGCGAGCGACCGCAATGTGACGCCCTACCATATGAAGGTTGAAGATTGCGTCATTGGCGAGATTGTCGATGAGTTGGTTGTGTCATCAGATTATGCAGCGCGGCGCAGGGAGATTTCCGATTGGAACGCGAAGCAGCCGCTGTTGAAACGCGGCATTGCTTTAACGCCGGTAAAGTTCGGCATATCGTTCACAAAAACCCATCTCAATCAGGCCGCGGCGCTTGTCCATGTCTATTCCGACGGCTCCGTGCATCTTAATCATGGCGGCACCGAGATGGGGCAGGGGCTGTTTATCAAAATCGCTCAGGTGGTCGCTGAAGCGTTTCAGATCGATATCGACCGGGTAAAGATTACCCCGACCAACACCGGCAAGGCGCCCAATACGTCGGCGACCGCTGCGTCCTCCGGCACAGATTTAAATGGCATGGCCGCGCTTGATGCGTGTGAAAAGATCAAGCAACGACTGATCGAGTTTGCATCATCTGAATGGGGTGTCGCCCCGGACAAAGTCGTGTTTCGCCCCGGCGGCGTTCGCATAGGCGGTGATACGGTTGCATTTGATGAGCTGATCGCCAAAGCCTATCTGGCTCGAGTGTCGCTTTCGGCGACCGGGTTTTATGCAACGCCCAAGATTGAATGGGACCGCGCCACTGGCGCCGGCCGACCGTTTTTCTATTTCGCATATGGCGCGGCAGTCTCAGAGGTTGTCATCGACCCTCTGACCGGCGAGCACCGCCTGTTGCGCGTTGATATTCTTCATGACGTCGGCAAGTCGCTCAACCCGGCGATTGACCTTGGTCAGATCGAGGGCGGGTTTGCACAAGGCGCCGGGTGGCTGACCAGCGAGGAGCTGGTGTGGGATGAGGCGGGACGGTTAAAAACCCACGCGCCCTCAACCTACAAAATTCCAACTACATCTGACCGCGCGCCGGATATGAACATTGCGATTTGGAAGCGTGGGATAAACCGCGAGGAAACCATCTATCGCTCGAAAGCCGTTGGCGAGCCGCCGCTGATGCTGGGTATTTCGGTTTTGATGGCGCTATCTGACGCAGCGGCGAATGCGACGGCGCGTGCGCAATATCCAGCGCTTGATGCGCCGGCGACGCCGGAGCGCCTGTTGCAGGTTATAACCGGCGGCTGGAGCTAGCGTTGCAGTTATCTCTCGCAGAGCTTTGCGAACTCTTCCGGCGAAACGGACCGGTTGTTCGCGTCACGGTGATCGATGTTGAGGGCTCAACGCCGCGTGAGGTTGGCGCCGTGATGGTGGTGTCAGTGCAAACGGTGACGGGAACGGTTGGCGGCGGCGCGCTTGAATATGATGCGATCGCTCACGCCAGGCGGTTGGTTGAGACTGACGCCATGTGGTTGCGCGATACAAAAACCTATCCGCTTGGGCCGCGCCTTGGCCAATGTTGCGGCGGCCAGGTGCGACTTTTGTTTGAGCGCTATGGGGCCGACGAGATTGATATAGTTTCCAGTTTTGCAGACGCGAAAAAGGGCTATTTTGTAAGACCGGTAGTGTCTGGCTCGGCGCCTGTTCATGTCGTTGGGATAGCCGATCTCAGCGCCGCGCCGGGTTTTGTACGTGAACAATTCCAAATGCTCACGGCGCACTCAGACGGCCGATGTAAATTGGTGGGCGGCGCGCGGCAAGATGAGAGTTGGTTTTTGGAACCGCTCAGCAAAAAACGACTGCCGATCTATCTCTACGGCGCCGGTCATGTTGGCCGCGAGGTTGTGCGCGTGTTTGAGGGGCTGGCGGTTGAAATCGTCTGGATTGACACCGACGCTGCGCGGTTTCCGGATCATATCCCCGCGCATGTAAAGCGCCTGGTCATAGCGTCGCCAAATGATGCGGTTGGCTTGGCGCCGGACGATGCGTTTCATGTGGTGATGAGTTATTCCCATGCGCTGGATCTTGAGATTTGCCACGCGGTTCTGAAGCGCGGGCGGTTTCGATATCTCGGCCTGATCGGCTCGATGACCAAGCGCGCGCGTTTCCTGAAGCGGCTCAGCGATTTGGGTGTCAGCGAGGCGATGCTTTCCCGGCTCACCTGCCCGGTTGGCGCCGGCGGGCCCAGCAGCAAGGAGCCGGGCGTCATCGCGATATCGCTGGTGGCGGAAATTTTACAACTGAGCGAGACGGCTCCGCGTTAATTCGATGGATAGTTGCCGGATTTGCCGCTATAGCCGCTGAGAGATTTTGACGACAGACCGGGCGGCGCCATCTGTGGTGCGGGCGGCATCCGATGAAGGATGAGTTAATCCATGAAGGAAGTCCAAGGCCGGTTTATTTTGCGCGGTCAGACGCTAGCATTTTCCGGCAATCCATTTGAGGTTGGCGCTGAGGACGCGGTAGATTATCGCCAGGACGGCGCTGTGGTGGTGGAAGGCGGGCGCATTATCGCGGTCGGCGCCGCTACAGAAATCCTAAAGCAAAATTCCGGTGCGCCGGTTACCAATTACGGCGATGCGCTCCTCATGGCCGGGTTTGTTGATGCGCACACGCATTACCCGCAAGTCGATATCATTGGCTCCAGCAGTCAGGGCCTGGTTGACTGGCTGCAAAAACACACCTTTCCGTGTGAAAGTCAGTTTGGCGACAAAGAAGTTGCAGAAAACGCTGCGGAATTTTTCCTCGACCAGTGTTTTTTAAACGGCGTCACGACGGCAAGCGTTTACTGCACGGTGCATCCGCAATCGGTGGAGAGTTTCTTTGAGGCGACGACGCGAAGAAATGCGTGTATGGTGGCTGGTAAAGTTTGTATGGATAGCAATACGCTGGCGGGCCTCGCCGACACCGCGAAAACGGCCTATGACCAGTCGAAAGCGCTGATTGAGCGCTGGCATGGCGAGGGCCGCAACCGATATGCGATTACGCCTCGCTTTGCACTAACCTCGTCTGCGGCGCAGCTGGAGGCGCTCGGGAGTTTGTGGCGCGAGCACCCGACGGCGCTGATGCAGACCCATCTTTCGGAAACCAAAGACGAGATTGCGCGCGTGCTGCAACAACACCCTACCTATGACAGCTATTATCAGGTCTATGAATCCTTTGGCCTCGCCGGCGAAGGGGCGATCTTCGGGCACGGCATTCATCTTTCTGGCGAAGAGCGGCGCGCCATTGCCGAGAGCGGCGCGGCGATTGCGCATTGTCCGACGTCGAATGCATTTATGGGGTCAGGTATTTTCGACCTTGAAGCAACCCGCCGCGCGGCGCCGGACATCTTGGTTTCGCTTGCGAGCGATGTTGGCGCGGGCGTTTCCTTTTCGATGTTTGCAACCATGCGTGCAGCCTATGAGGCCGCGCGCTACCATGGTGTTGTCTTGCATCCGGCGGAGGCGTTCTGGATGGCGACTTGCGCCGGCGCCAAAGCAATGCGGCTTGATGATCGTCTTGGCAATCTTGCGCCCGGCATGGACGCCGACCTCGTGGTGCTGGATTTGAAATCAAATCCGTTGCTCGCGCGCCGCGTTGCGCGGGCGGAAGATTTCTTTGACGTTTTGTTCGCGCAAATCATTATGGCGGATGAAAGAGCGGTCAAGGCGACCTATGTCGCCGGCACTATCGTCCATCAACGCGCGCTGGCCTCAACCTAAACTCAATGTCAGGCGCTATTGCGCTTCGATGGCAATCCATGCGTCCAGTAAAGCCCGCTCATCATCGGTCATTTCGGTCAAATTCCCGGGCGGCATTGCGCGGCTTAAGACTGCCTGCGCGCGAATTTGCGCGGCGTATTGCCGGACAAGGTCGAGCGTATCATATTCAACGCCGCCGGGCGCCGTTGTGACAAAATCCGTCGGATTAGCCGAATGGCAAACCGCGCAGCGGGTTTTGACAATGACGAAAGCTTGCTGGGTTAACGCCGAAGGTTCTATATCTGCGGTCTCTCCGGCCGGCGCGTCCGCAGTTGTTACGCCCGGCCGCCAGGCGACGAAAACCATCAGTATAAGAAGCAGAACAGAGGCCACGGGCCATTGCCAGCTTAGCGCGCGGCCATGTTTGCCGCTGTCATGGGCGTTGAAATAATGCCGCACGATGGCGCCAATTGGCAAGATCAGCGCAACCACAACCCAGTTCATCGGATGTCCGAAAGTCATCGGATAATGGTTTGACATCATCATGAACAAAACCGGCAGCGTCAGATAGTTGTTATGGGTCGAGCGCAATTTTGCAATCTTGCCAATTTCCGGATCGGGTGTTCTGCCGGCTTTTAATTCTGCGACAACGATTTTCTGGTTGGGAATGATAACGAAGAAAACATTGCCGGTCATGATGGTGCCGATCATCGCGCCAATATGGAGAAAGACAGCGCGGGCGGAAAACACCTCGCCCAAACCAAAAGCGGCCGCGACAATGAATACGAATAAAACCGCAAACATCGCGGCTTGGTTATTTTTCAGGGGAGACTTGCACAGTGCGTCATAGCCGAGCCAACTTGCCGCCAGTACGGCGACGGAAATGCCCACGGCCTGTAACTTCGACAGCGCAAGGACTGACCGGTCGATGAGATAGATGTCCGCCTGCCAGTAATACATCACCGACATGAGCGCGAACCCCGTCAGCCAGGTTGCGTAGGATTCCCATTGAAACCATTTCAGGTCTTTCGGCATCGCTTCCGGCGCGACCATATATTTTTGGACATGATAAAACCCGCCGCCATGCACCAGCCAGCTTTCGCCCTTAACGCCGTCCGGCAGGCCGGCGCGATGGCGCAGGCTAAAATCAAGCGCCATAAAATAAAATGACGCGCCGATCCATCCGATGCCGGCGACAATATGCGCCCAACGCAGGCCCAGGCTCAGCCAGTCGGTAATTTGAAGGTCCAAGGTCTCTCTCTCCGCGAGGCTGATCGGATTTTCCCGGCGCGCAATCAAAAAAACTCTATGATGAGCGCAAGGAAATTGAGTATGCTCATGTTTGGGCTGCGTTCAACTAAATCTTGTTCGGTGTGGAATGTCTGAATTGCGCGATCTTATAGGGTATGGGGGCCATCCGCCGGATGCGGACTGGCCGGGCGGCGCGCGTATCGCGGTTCAGTTTGTGCTCAACTATGAGGAGGGCGCAGAGCGCTGCGTGCTCAACGGCGATAGCCAGTCGGAAGCGTTTTTGTCTGAGATTATTGGCGCGGCGCCATTTGAGGGCGCGCGGCATATGTCGATGGAATCGATTTATGAATATGGATCGCGCGCGGGCGTGTGGCGGGTGCTGGATTTATTCAAATCGCGAGGCTTGCCGATTACGCTGTTCGCGGTCGCCCTGGCGGCGCAAAAAAACCCGGCCGTGATTGAACGGGCATTGGCCGACGGCCATGAGATCGCCAGTCACGGGCTGCGGTGGATTGATTATAAAGATGCGCCCGAGGAGATGGAGCGCGCGCATCTGCAAGAGGCGGTCGAAATTTTAACGAAAATTTGCGGGAGCCCACCGCTCGGCTGGTACACCGGCAGGACGAGCGAGAATACAAGGTGGCTGGTCGCCGAGCATGGCGGGTTTTTATATGACGCCGACGATTATTCCGACGATTTACCGTTCTGGAGCACGCAAACCCAATCGCCCCACCTGATTGTGCCCTATAGTCTGGATACCAACGATATGCGGTTTGCAACGCAGCAGGGATTTAACACCGCGGATTTTGAAACCTATCTCAAAGATGCGTTCGATGTGCTTTATCGCGAAGGCGCCGAGGCGCCAAAAATGTTGTCGGTCGGGCTTCATTGCCGGCTGATCGGGCGCCCGGCGCGGTTCAAAGCGCTTGAAGCGTTCGTAGATTACATTTCGTCATTTGATGATGTCTGGGTATGTCGCCGGGTTGATATCGCCAGGCACTGGCGCGCGCGCCATCCATTTAGCAAAACCGCGACGAGGGACGCCGATGGATAGTAGCCATGCGATGCGCGAAGCGTTCATCATGCGCTTCGGCGGCGTTTATGAACATTCCCCCTGGGTTGCCGAGGCGGTTTTCGACGATGGTAATGTTGCCAACGACCTCAGCCAGTTGGCGCAAGCGATGGCGGCGGTTGTTGATGGCGCCTCGCGCGAACGCCAGTTGGCGCTGCTGCGCGCGCATCCCGATCTTGCCGGCCGCCTCGCGGTGCGGGGGGAATTGACCCAGGCGTCTACTGACGAGCAAAAATCCGCCGGGCTAGACCAGTGCAGCCGTGAAGAGCTGGAACGGTTTCAAACTCTCAATACGGAATATACCGACAAATTCGGATTTCCTTTTATTCTTGCCGTCTCCGGTAAAAACCGCACACAAATTCTGGAAAACTTTGAGGCGCGATTGGGAAATTCGCCCGAGCAGGAGTTTGCAACAGCGCTAGGAGAGGTGCACAAAATCGCCCGCATCCGGTTGGAGAAATTGGCGAAGGAATAGGCAACAGAGATGACTGATAAAAAGATAGATGAACCTGATTTCGCGCGCCGCTTTCCAAATCTCGCCTCGCCGCGTTTTGGCAGCCATGTGGCGAGCGCATCGGATGAGTTTTTTGGCGCCAAGGAGCGGTTAATTTCCGATGCGCCGCCGGTTTTTATTGCCGATAAATATGACGCCCACGGCAAGTGGATGGACGGGTGGGAAAGCCGTCGTAAGCGCGATGAAGGCCATGATTGGTGCATTGTCGAGCTTGGCGCCTGCGGCGTCATTCATGGCGTGGAGATCGACACCAGCTATTTTACTGGAAACTACCCACCCGGCGCCTCGCTTGAGGCTTGCGCGCCGAATGCAGATATTAACGACCCGTCCGTATGGAAAACAATATTGTCAACGGTCTCATTAGAGGGCGAAAAGCGCCAGTTTTTCGCCATAAGCGATGACGGCGTTTGGGGCGCTGTGCGGTTGAACATTCTGCCCGATGGCGGCGTCGCGCGGATGCGGCTTTATGGCGAGGTAGCGCCGTCATGGGGCGATGCTGATGGCGGCGCCTTGGTTGAGCTTTCGGCATTAAAGAATGGCGGCCGCATCATTGCCTATAACGATGCTCACTATGGAGACCTTTGGGCGTTGCTGTCGGAGGGGCGCGGCAAGACCATGGGGGACGGTTGGGAAACCCGCCGCCGGCGCGAGCCTGGAAATGACTGGATCATTATCGCCCTGGCGGCGCGCGGCGCGGTGGAAGCGATTGAAATTGATACCGCGCATTTCAAAGGCAACTATCCCGATAGCGCGTCTGTCGAGGGGATTGATTTTTCAGGCGAGAGCGATGCGGCGCTGGTTGACGGCTCGGCGCCATGGGTTGAGATTTTGCAGCAGTGCAAGCTTCAGGCGGATACGGTGCATGAGTTCGGCGGCGCCGATATTTGTTCGCCTGAGCCGGTCACCCATGTCCGGCTTAGCATCTATCCTGACGGCGGCGTCAGCCGCTTTCGCATCTTCGGGCGGCGCCAATAATGAACGTTGTGGACCTGTCGCCTGTACCGCTCACCAGGGATAATTTTTCCGGGTTCGGCGATGTTCTTGAAGTTAAAGGTGCAGAGCGCATCCTTATCAACGAGGGAACCACGGAACGTTTTCACGCCTTGTCGCGGCTCGATGTCTCCGATCAACAAGGCGAGGGCGCCCTTTCAATTTTCCGCGCGACAGCGCGCCCGAGCCCGATAAAGATTGCCATGATGGAGCGCCACCCACTGGCAAGTCAGGCATTTTTTCCTTTGGCGAACAAGCGCTGGCTTGTCGTTGTGTGTGCAGCGCAGACGCCAGCGCCGGGTAATTTAAAAGCATTCTGGGCGCGCGGCGATCAGGGCGTTCAATATGCAAAGAATATCTGGCACCACCCGTGATCATTGAACCCAGCCAAGATTTTCTGGTGGCCGACCGCGTCGGGCCCGGAGATAATCTTGAAGAGATATGGTTTGGCGATGGCGCCTATGCGCGTCTGGCGTTGCCTCGAGACTGAAATACTGCGCCAAGTGCACGGATTGACTTTTCAAGTTGCGCTTGGCCTTCCGCTTTAATGACATAGTGATGTTTGGCGCACCCGCCGCGTTCGCGCGTCGCCTTCCCCAGGCGTGAGGCGACATAGCCTTTTTCTAAACGCGCTGGGTTGTAATATATTTAAGAATTATCCGTATACATTAATCGTTTGATAAAACACTGCATTGGCGTCCAGCCATGTAAAACGCGTCAAAACATTAGTTTTCAATTGTTTCAGGCCGATAGGCGAAACGATCGGTTCCTTTTCATGCGGCGATGATGGTTTAAAGGGTTGGTATTGTTTTTGGTGTACCGATGGTAACCATACAAATTAATTGAGCGTGTCGGGAAGGCAATCCATTGAGTAAAGAAGACTGCAAAAGCGAAGA
>JAADIQ010000088.1 GCA_013151255.1 Alphaproteobacteria bacterium | reverse complement strand
TTGTTGAAAGACTGCACCCTATCCTTTCTGTGATAGGTCAACCGTAAGCGTTGCATAGTCGCTGTGGTAAACGCCGTCCGGGTGATCGGGAAGCGTGATCCAGATCGACATCAACATCACTACGCCAGTCATAGACGAATCTATGATCACAACACCCTCTGCATTAGTGGACAAGTCGCGTTGCTCCTGGTCAGGAGCGCTCACTGAGACGGCATGACCGGCCACAGGCTTGCCATCGCGCAACAGCATGAATGCGGTATTATCAGATTCCACAGCAACAAATTGCAACGCCTGCTCAACAGGCACGAAGCGCGCCTCATTTCCCGCTGCGCAAGTCTCTATACAAATGAATGTCTTTGAATGCTTGGAATAACTCCTGTTGAGCGGCGGCGAACCGGGAAGCGCTTCAAATGCAGCGCGCACGGAAGACTCGGCGCCGATTTCATCAAAATACTCGCTCGCATCTTCCGGCTTAATTTCCCCGAAACGCGGCTTGCTGCTCATCGCGATGACGGCAAGCCCTGGCCGTTCCGCTGTGAACTTCACATTCAGGAACGTATCGCTTTCTTCATAGGAAAGCGCGCCAACCGCCTTATTGTCGAGAACTACGGATGTGAAAGAAATCCTGTCACGCGCTGGACCAAACTGAAGATCGGGGAAAGCCAATGCGCTTGTCAATGCAACACCGACGACATCGCCGGTATTCCAGAGAAACTTACTTGGCCACAAAAAGGTCTTATGCGCCAAAGACGGCGTGACAACAACCGTAGTCAGTAAAATCGCGCTTGTGAAAAGCCCAAACAGCCAGCGCTTAGAGAGCGTCGCCCTTTTTATAGGTAAATGGTTTCTCATACATTCCTCTGTGTTGGCTGGGTTGATATTTTAAAACGGCGTCATTCAAATATGTCATCTGTTACTATAGGCCTCAATGGATCGCCCTGCCAGTGATTGATGCCAATACTCTCTAGGCTCGTTTTATTGCTTTACTCAATAGCTACTATAACGCATACGCACAGACAAATAGTACCCTATCTGACAGCGCCGCAATGAACCGCTATTATCATAAATATCTCACATGCCTCGCCCTGGCCGCCAGCGTTACAACTGGCGCATATGCCGCGCCTGTCACCTTCAATACCGCCCTCCCCGTCAGTCGCGGCGAGCCCATTATTCGGCTTCAATATATTTATAACCGCGCCAGCGGCGGCGGCGCTGAAATGACGGTCAATGCAGCTGTCGGCGTGCTGGCCTATGGCGTGACCCCGCGCTTGGCTTTGTTCGGGATAGTCCCTTACGCCAATAAAAGACTGGAGACGCCGGGCGGAAGTCGTGAAAATTCTGGATTTGGCGATGCGCGCCTGTTCGCGCGCTACACAGTACTTCAACAAAATGCGCCGGGAAAAACTTTGCGCCTAGCGCCATTCATCGGCATTGAAGCGCCGACCGGCAAAAGTCGACAAAGTGACGCTGCGGGCATGCTGCCGCCGCCTTTGCAACTCGGGTCAGGGTCATGGGACGTTTTCGGCGGCGTTGTCGCAACATATGCTACGACCCGCTGGCAGACAGATGCGCAAATCAGCTACCGGGAAAATACTGGCGCAAACGGTTTTGAAGCGGGCAATCAATATCGCGCCGATGCATCGCTGCAATATCGCCTAGCAACACCCTCGTTCAATGGCGCCCTGGCATACCTATTTGGCGTGCTTGAGGCTAACGCTATTGTGATAGATCAAGACAAAATCGCTGGCGTCAACAACATCAATTCAGGCGGTTCGCTCTTGCTATTCGCACCAGGGATACAATACGCTACACGCCGTTGGATCGCAGAGACCGCTGTACAAATCCCGGTTGCACAAGATGCTAACGGACCGCTGAAAAAAGATATTACTATACGCGCTGGGTTTCGCGTTAATTTCTGAGCTGGCCTCTTAATACTGGAGAAAATGATGAAAACATTTGCCGCCGCCCTCACCTTTGCGATGTTCGTAAGCACATCAACCTTTGCCAAGGACGTAACTTATGAAATGCAGGTCGATGGCATCACCTGCCCATTTTGTGTCGCTACATCGACAAAGGCCTTAAAGAAGATTGACGGCGTTAAATCGGTTTCGACCGATCTTGAAACAGGAATCATTACTGTCTGTGCTGATGAAAGCGTAAACTTTACCGACGAGCAACTGCAAAAAATGTTCCTCGACAAAGGTTTTACCTATCGCAGCATGACCAAGCATGACGGTTGTGACGCAGCATAGCATTTAGGAAACAACAGATGCTTGAAGACAAGCAATGGAGCTGGGTGCTGTTGATCACATCATCAACAACGCTGATCTGTTGCGCATTGCCGATCTTGCTTGTGTCCATGAGCCTTGGCGCCGTTTCGGCGGCGATGTTTGCTAACTTTCCATTTCTGACAATTCTGGCCCACTACAAAATATGGCTGTTTGCCGGCAGCGGCGTGATGATGGTTGCTGCGGGCTGGGCCCTCTTTCGTCCAAACCGCACCTGCCCCGCAGACTCGGCAAAGGCCAAAGCCTGTGCCCAAGCGCATCGTTGGAACACCCGTATTTTCAGCGTTTCACTGGGCATTTGGCTGATTGGCTTTGCTGCCGCCTATCTGGCGTTGCCCTTGCTGACGCTATATGACAACTTCATTTGTTAACCATATTATACCTTATGGCCATCGCATGTGAGGGATAAGCGCCCACGATGCGTATACCCTTATTATCGAAGGAGTCGTTGTGTTATGTCCGAACTGGATAGCTTGTTAGAAAACTACTGCAAATGCACGGACTGTTCTTGTGCCGATTGCAATTGCGGCAACGGTCTAGAGGCGAAGGTCAGGACCCGTTTGCGCGCACAAAGAGCGCCCGTTCCATTGAGCATATTTCCAAAAGGAGCGTTTCGCCCTGCCGCCATAACGGCAAGCTTAATGCTCGGCATGGCCAGCATCGGCCTTACCCAGCCAGCTTATTCTGCTAATAATGGCGGCCTGATGATGTTTTCACCGAATTCGCCTGATCTGCCGTCAACTCTGTTAGGGCGCAGCCATTGACCGTGGAGTACCGCCGCCTCGCCCTTACTTTGTTGCTTGTGGTCGCGGCCGCCATCGGCGGAGCCTGGATGGGTGGTCGTATTTTTACTCAGCCCCCTCCTTCCCATGCCGACTTTCACAATCAGCTCTATAGCGTTCTCAATTTGAGTGAGGAACAGCGTGAGAATCTGGATGCATTGGAGCAACGCAATAAAAAAGAGGAGGCCTTTCAACGTGAAGCATTGCGTATCGCCAACCGCAATCTCGCCAACCTGCTTGAGCACGAAGATTCTTACAATGATAATGTCGAGGCTGCGATTGTGGACATTCACACCGCGATGAACGGTCTTCAGGTTTTGACCATCAAACATCTCTATGACATGCGCGAGATTCTTGACCCAGAGCAGCGAACCGAGTTCGATCGCCTCGTGGCCGACACGTTGCGCGAACATGCCAAATGATCAGCTCGCCAAAACTGACGCGGATTTGCTGCATGACCTTGCGGAAGGTGAAGAGACCACGCTATCTGTTATAATAGAACGCTACAAAGACCCGCTATTTCGTTTTATCCTGCGCTATACTGGCGTAGCGGCAGACGCTGAGGATATCCTGCAGGATACGTTCGTCAGTATCTATACAAAAGCCTCGACCTATGACCCGGCGTGGAAGGCTTCCACCTGGATATATCGCATCGCGCTCAATAAATGCCGCGACCAGGCGCGTAAGAAGAAAATAAGGCGGCTTGTGTCTCTCGATCAATTCG
>JAADIQ010000024.1 GCA_013151255.1 Alphaproteobacteria bacterium | reverse complement strand
GGCTGACCAGCCGCCGCCGCTAAACCCGCATTGGCGCGAAGCATTTATCGCCTGTTGTTCTACGGCGCTGCGCGCATAAGACTGGCAGCTGTCAATCTTTTGGCGTTGTGCAGCTTCCGCAGCGACACGCTCCGCTTCCGCTGCGGCGCGTTCGGCTTCCGCCGCTTTTTCCGCATCCTTCTGGTCAACGACGCAGGATTTTAACGCCGCCGCGCGCGCGTTATCTTCTGTCGTCAGGCCCGCCATATTGGTGGTGCGACACCAGTTAAAATGCGCGTCAAAATCCGACAGCCACGCGCCGCCTTCAAATCCGCAACCCATATCCTGGTTTTGCTGGTTTTGCGCAACCGCTTTTGTGGCGTAGGCGGAACAGTTCAATTCTTCCGCCGATACCGGCGCAATGTAGATCGCCAAAGCGAATGGCAGAGCAATAATGCCTCTGCGAACAGGTTTAAACATGGTCCAAGTCTCCCCTTCATGCTGGCCAAGGTCTCAAGCCTAGAGCAAATCCGAGTAAAATTGAACCACGGATTTGCTCTGGCATGGAGCGGCAAAAAATGAATACGGATGCTAAAAAAAAGCGCCAGACGGTCTGTAAGCCGGGTTCTGTACCGCTATCTTCTTGCGAAAAAAGCGGCGACGGCCATTCCTCTAGGCGAACGCTTGCACGTTCGCTCAAGCAACCAACCCGGACGGCATCGGCGCGAAAACCCGCCTGCCCCTAAAGGCGCGCCGTCCCTATTCGGTCTTGCTCCAGGCGGGGCTTGCCATGCCTGCCCTGTCGCCAGTGCAGCGGTGCGCTCTTACCGCACCTTTTCACCCTTACTCCGGAACAAGTCCGGAGCGGTATATTCTCTGTGGCGCTTTCCCTCAACGCGCCCATCACTGGGCCCGCCGGCCGGGCGTTACCCGGCGCCTTGTCTCCATGGAGCCCGGACTTTCCTCCCACCTTCGCTCTGCGAGCTTCGGCGCGGCAGGCCCGTTATGCGGCTAAACCGCGGGCTTGTCGCGCCATAGCCCGTAGGGCGAAGGCGGGCGGCCGTCCGACCGTCTGGCAGGGGAGATGTGCGAACTAATCGTTGCTAGGTCAAGTCGGAAGGCGTCAGGCTTGTTCGGCATATTTCGTTTTTTCTGCGTCGATCAAAATATCGGCAAGAAACCAGTATGCCTTGCCCCACGCCTCAATAGTCTCGTCGGTGATAGCGTCACCCAATATATCCTTTATTGCCGGCAACAGCGCATCGGCGACATATGGATAGTGCTCAGGATGAACGCCGGTCTCAACATGGCGCTGAGCCATCTTGTCCACCGCGCCTGTAAGAGCGTCCAGCTTATCAATATTTTCCGCATAAGCGAGGATCGCCGCCGCCAGTCGATTGGGTTGTCTGCCTGTACGTTGTTCCTCCTGATCGAACATCGCTTTGACGTCAGCATTTTCAAAAAGCCTCTCATACATGCGCGTGGTGATAGCCACCCCATGTTGGCGCAGGGCCGGCGCGGTCGCTTTAACGATATCCATTGTCTGTTGACTAAGGGGGGCTGCCATGTAGTTTCTCCTAAACATGTATAATTTATACATGTTTACAGATACATATACCCTGTGACAAGAGGAAGACCATAACCTGCGCGCATTCGCGCGCAGGCAGCCAAGGCGTAATCGCATAAGCGATGTCGATTTATCGCCCGATGCTACAGACGGAAATGCAGCCGTAACAATATTGTCGGGGCGTCATGCGTTTGAATCTATCCACAGACTATGCTTTGCGCGTTATGCTTTTTGTCGGCGCCCGCAGCGAGGGCTTGTCGCAGATCGCTGAAATTGCAGCGGCCTATGACATATCACATAACCATCTCATGAAAGTTGTGAACCGATTGGTTCAACTTGGTTATCTGGAATCCGTTCGGGGCCGGCACGGCGGCATGAAATTGGCGAGAAAAGCAGAAAAGATTTTCGCCGGGGAGATCGTCCGCGATTTTGAGCCCGACCTTCGTCCTTTGGACTGTGGCAGCTGCATTATGGCCAAAGGCTGTCAGCTTACCTGCCTGTTGCAAAAGGCGGTTGCGGCATTCCTCGCACAGCTAGACGCCACCAGCATCGCTGATATTTTGGAACGAGAAAAACAGTCCGGCGGCCCACACGTAGGGCACCGCGCACCCTTGTTTGAGCGCTAACCTCCAGGGTCATACGCGTTGATAAACAGCCATACCAACGAACAACGTCCGGCACGGATGAACATGCCTTTATACTGACCGGCATGTATCTGTATAAAGATTATATTTTCCAAAGCAGCGCCACCCTGCCCACGCCCGCTTAAAACGGCTTGCCGGGCAAGCCGTCCCACAGGGTGATGATGGCCCCTATGGCGATGGCCAGCCCGGGAAGGACGGAGCCGAAGAAAAAGAACGCCAGCCCAAACCTGGCTGAGGCGGTGGGCTTTTTTAGCTGATTGGTTATCGCGCCACGAACCCCCAGAGAGATATAACGGCTCAGTGACAGCACCATTGTCCAGCCCATAACCTCTATCAGCACCCAGGCCGGAAAGAAATCTGCGAACGGCCAGAACGCGGCGAGCGCGCCGGCGAGCACGATAAACGGCCCGTAATGGAGCGCGGCGTGATGGGCGATGTCGATATAAGCGTGCGCCTGGCCGTCTTCGGCGCCCAGCATCGCGCGCCATTTCCAGACGCCGGTCAACAACGCGGCGGTAAAATAAAAGATCGAAAAGAACAGCGCGACGTGAAGTGGTTCCGGCAAGGTAAAGGTCATGATGGTGTTTCCGAAAAGTTTGCGGTGCGCCAGGCGATAACATCGCGCCAGAAATCCTCGCGGCGCTCGTTCATCACCATGTGCCCGACATTGGGGTAGAGGAGCAGTTGGCCGTTTGGCAGAGCCTCGGCAAGACGCAAAGTCTTGTCGTGGGGGATGACGGGATCATGTTCGCCATCGAGAACCAGAACCGGTTGTTTTATCTGGCCGACCTGATCCCAGATATCGACATCGCGAATGCCGGCGAAAAACGCAATCAGCTGATCCTGGTTTTGCAATCGCGCGTCCCGGCGCATTGCGCGCAAGGCGACTTTGGTAGGCTTGTCGATGAGGAAGGCGCGTTTGTCATATGCAAACATCGAAGCGGCTTTGGCGTGCAGCCATGGCCATCTTGTTGTCAGCCAGGACATGATGCGCAACGCGGTCGGCCCGAAGGACCCGAGCTTTTCTTTGCGCGCCATCAGCAGCATATCGCCTTCAAGACCAGTCCATCGCCCGTCGGCGAACCCGCCGACACTGACCACGCCAAGAACCCGGTCGGGCCGCGCAAGCGCAAGACACAGACCGGCGAAACCGCCCGTGGAGTGCCCGACAATGACAACGTTCCGGCCCGGCAAAAGCTGGTCCAGAACCGCGCCGTTCAGCATGTTAAAAAGATCGGGCGTAACGTCGCTTTGAGCAAACCCTTCCGGCCCCGATGACGGCGCGTGAACCGGCAGCGAAACAGACATCCACGCTGCGCGATCTCGAAAATCGGCTGGCATTAACGGCGCCCAGAACGCCGATGTGACGGCGATGCCATGAATAAACATCCACACCGGGCCCGGCCGCGCCGGCAAGTCCTCGGGATGATCGATGACCAGCCTGTGGCCACCTATATCGATACTTGACCGGATGATTTTATTTTGCGAGTTATTACTCATATTTGTAGCGTAACCGTCAGGCGCATTTTTGCCTACTCGCATTGGGATATCCCGGCCATGGCCCGCCCACAAACACCGCAATCCCCAGCCATTACGGCGCGCAAAGCGCCAAAACAGCAGCGGTCCA
>JAADIQ010000052.1 GCA_013151255.1 Alphaproteobacteria bacterium | reverse complement strand
ATTTTGGCCGTAATTTGCGAAACTAAGACATTTTTCAGCATTAAACGCTCGCCAGTGGCGCCTGGACAATATCGTGGCTTCGTTTTGCCTGAACGTCGCGCATTAACGCCGTCTGCGCGGTGAAGAACTGCGCTGGGGTTACGCCTATGAAGGTTTTGAATTCCTTGATGAAATGGGATTGGTCATAATATCCGGGACCGGCTGCGTTCTGCCATGGTGACTTTCCGGCGCGGATTGTGTCGGCGGCGCGCAGAGCGCGATATTTACGCTGGAGAAGCTTTGGCGAGGCGCCGAAATGTCTCTTGGCGAGCCGTTCGGTCTGGCGTCGCGATACGCCCGTCATCGCCATCAGCCGGTCGAGATCGAGCGTTTCGTCGTGCAGCAGCCAATCCTCGATAGCCTGCGGATATGGGATCGTCCGTTTGGCGCGCCGCTCCAGCAAGGCCGTGAAATAGCCATCACAGATCTCGGCCATCGCGCGTGCATCGCCTGCCTTGTGGACGTCATCGAGCACGCCGCCGGCGACGCGGCGGGCGACATCGGAAAGGTCAAACACCTTATCGGCGGCTTCATAGGCGTTGATGCTGAACAGCCTGATCCATCCGCGCGGGCGTATGCCGATCCCGAACACCCGCGTTCCGGCGTCCGCATGCATCGTATAGGCGCCCATGGTCGGGCCAATCAGGAATGTCGAGGTGATGCGCGTGGGACCATCCGCACCCGGCATATATAGGTCGCCCGCGCCATTCAACAAAATCCGGATATTGCCCAGTTCAGCGCAAAGCGGTTGCACCGCCGCAACATCGGTCGCGAAGTAATAATAGGCGCGGACATAATCCCTCAAATCCGCGCGCGGAAGATAATATTGCAGCTCCATGTCAACCTGTATGATAGCGTAATTCGTTTACACTGTCGGTTGCAAAATGGGCTTTTTAACGGCGCGCCGGGCGGCATTTCGTCTCAATTCGAAAGCCCCGCGCTGGGGGCAATGATATCAGCCTGCAACGTCAACAATCATGCCGTCATAGGCCGGCTCGACGCCTTCTGGGAGCTTCTGTGTAAGGGTTTGATAGTCCATATGGACGTGGAGATTGGTCAAAATCGCGCGGCGCGGCTTAACCCGCTTAATCCACTCCAGCGTCATTTCAAGATGCGCATGGGTGGCGTGGGGTTTTTCCTGTAGCGCATCGACGATCCAGGTATCGACGCCTTCGAGCAATTTGAAACTTTCCTCCGACAGTCCGACAACGTCGCTGGAATAGGCGATGGCGCCAAATCGGAACCCGAGCGATGAAACACTACCGTGATCTTGCAGAAATGCTGTAGTCGGAATGTCGCCGCTCGGACCGTTGATAACGAACCCCTCACCGCATGGCGGCATGTCGATCTTGTTTAAGATCGCCGGATAATAACTGCCGGGTTTTTGCGTGAAACAATAATCAAATCGCTCCAGCAACTGGCCGGCCGTCGCATCATCAATATAGACCGGCATGCGCTGGCGCATTTGCAGCGCAAAGACGCGCAAATCATCAATACCGTGGCTCTGGTCGGCGTGGTCATGGGTAAACAGCACCGCATCGAGGCGCGAGCATTTCGCAGCTAAAAGCTGTTCGCGCATATCCGGCGATGTATCGACCAGCACGCTGGTGATTTTGTCATGGCGAAAGCTAAATTCGTCATGTTCGCGCTGAACGAGAATGGAACACCGCGTGCGCCGGTTCTTTGGCTCGTCTGGGTCGCAAGCCCCCCACTCGCCCGCCCCGTCAGCGCCGCCAAAGCGCGGCACGCCGCCGGACGAGCCCGAACCTAGGATGATTACCCGCAGCTTTTGTTTTTCGCTCATTCATCCGTATCCGAAGGGTTGGCGCGCGCGAACAAGCGGAAGAAATTTTCCGTTGTCGCGGCGGCGATTTTATCCAGGCTCACGTCTTTAATTTGGCCGAGCTTTTCGGCGACATGGGCCACATAAGCCGGCTCATTGCGCCGGCCGCGCATCGGCGCCGGCGCCAAGTATGGGCAATCGGTTTCGATCAGAATTCTATCCATCGGTGCAGCTTCGGCAATCGCGCATATGTCGGCGGCATTTTTAAAGGTGAGAATGCCGGAGAACGAAATATAGCCGCCAAGCGCAAGCACCGCTTCGGCCAAAGCCGGCCCGCCCGTGTAGCAATGTAAGAGCGGCGTAAACGCCCCCTTCGCGTGCTCCTCGAGTAAAAGCTTTTGCATGTCCTCATCGGCGTCACGGGTGTGGATGATCAGCGGCAATCCGGTCTCGCGCGCCGCATCCACATGCGCCCTGAACACCGGAAATTGCGCCGCGCGGTCTGAATGTTCGTAATAGAAATCAAGCCCGCATTCGCCGATCCCAACGACTTTTTCATCGCCCGCCAAATCGACCAGTTCGCGCGCGGTCAATGCCGGATACTCATCTGCGTAATGTGGATGGACGCCGATGCTGCGCCAGATAAAATCATGGCTGTCGGCAATCGCCTTTATCGCCGCGGTTGAGGAAAGCTTGTCCGATATGGTGAGCATATAGGCGACGCCAGCCTCGCGCGCAGCGCGGATGACCGCGTCGCGGTCCTCATCATAACGCTCTGAGTGCAGATTAACGTGGCTGTCGACTAGCATTGCGCGACGCCGATCATGAAGTCGCAAGCGCGGCGCGCAAATCATAGGCCATGGCGGCGATCAGCTGGCCGCGGTCCAGGTTGAGCGCATCGCCGCGCTCGGCAAGCGTTGTCAGCTGTTCATGGGCGCTGAGCAAGGACGCCGCCGCCGCGCCCGCGAGCGGTCCCTCAAGCGTCGCGCCGCAAGCGGCTGCGCGTGCGCCATCCGACAGGCTTTGCAACACCGTCGCCTTAAAAATTTCCCATTTCGCATCGCCAGCTCTGCCGGCAAGCGCGCTGGTGACGCGGGTGATTTCCCCACCCTTGCGCGCGGCGGCCACAAACCCGTCCGCGAGCGCGATGGCGCCCGCCCCCTCGCCCGCCGCCAGCATCATCGCATAGCCAGGCCGGCCGCCGGCATGAGCGGCGATGCGGTCCGCTTCCTCACCCTCGGCAAGGTCTTCGCGTTCCAGCAGCGTGACAATCTCCGTATCCTCAAGGCCGCGCAAATCAATCCGCCGGCAACGCGAGCGGATGGTGGCGATTAGCCTTCCGGGGGCCGCCGACAAGAGCAGCAACAGCGTATCGGCGGGCGGTTCCTCAAGAGCTTTAAGGAGCGCGTTAGCGGCGTTGCGGTTGAGGTCGTCGGCGCTGTCAATAATCGCCACGCGATAGCCGCCAAGCGCTGCTGTACGGTTCAGAAACTGGGTTAGTTTGCGGATGGTTTCGACAGTAATATCAGATTGGTAGCGTGATGTTTTCTCGTTCCATGCCCGTTCTGCAATAAACACATCCGGATGCGCACGCTGAGCGATCAGCCGGAAAGTGCGGGCCTCTGGCAGCATGTCGAAACTATGCTCGTTCATCAGCGCTGCGGGATCGAGCATGGCGCGGGCGATGCGATAGGCGAGCGTTGCTTTGCCGGCGCCTTTGGGACCGGCGATAATCCACCCATGGCTAAACCCGCCGCCAGCGATGGCGCCGCGCAAATCACGCTCGACCGCTTCGCGGCCGATCTGGTCGGGGCGTTCATTTGGGGCCATGAGATCGTCGGACATGGGGACAGGTTTAGGAGTTTTGCCGCGCCAACGGAAGCCGGGTCAGCTTAAAACGGCTGGCAATCTTTGCTTTACCGTCTCGGCGATACGCGTGGCCACCGCCTCGACCGAGCCGCGCGCATCCACGACAACACAGCGTGCCGGCGCGGCCTTGGCGATATCGAGATAGGCTTGGCGCACCTTGCGCTGAAATTCCGCGCCTTTGTCCTCAAACCGGGTCTCGCCCTTGCTGGCGTCGGCGCGGCGCAAACCGTCTTCGGCCGGCGCATCGAGGATAATTGTGAGGTCTGGATCGTGGGCGCCAACCGCCAGGGCGTGCAGCGCCTTCATGTTTTCAACACCGGCCCCGCCAGCGACGCCCTGATAGGCCATGGAGGAATCGGCAAAGCGATCGCTAATCACCACCGCGCCGCGTTCCAGCGCCGGCAAAATCGTCCGCTCAAGATGGTCGCGCCGGGCCGCGTACATCAACAGCGCTTCGGTGAGCGGCGACCAGCGGTCTTTTGCGCCCTTAACGATCAGTGCACGAATAGCCTCGCCGCCATCGGAGCCGCCCGGCTCACGGGTTTCAACCACTTCGCGCCCAGCGGCGCGCAAGCACTCGCTGAGAATTTTAATCTGGGTTGATTTGCCGGTCCCATCGCCGCCTTCAAAGCTGATAAAGACGCCCGTCATACATATCTCATTGCGCGGTTGCAGCCTCTTGCGGCTCAGGTTTGGCGAGCAGGGTTTTGGCGGCAAGACCAATTTTGCCGAGCACGCCAAGCTCTTTCACTGCGCGGCCGGCATAGAGTGGATATTCTTTGGCTTCGCCGCCATCGACTTCAACTTTTAAATAACCGATCTGCTGGTCGGCGCGGATTGGCGCCGCAACCGGGCCTTCATAAACAATGCTGGCTTTGGTTTTGTCGAGCATCGAGCGGTGAACGATAAGCCGCACCGACTCCTTGACGATCAGCGGCGCAGTCTTCGCCCTGCCCTTGAAGATTTGCGCATCGCCAACCACATCGCCCGGCTCGTAAAGCGTTTTTGTCGCAAAATCATTGAACGCCACGCGGATAAGACGCGCCGCCTCAGTTGAGCGTTGCTTTTCCGATGTCAGTCCGTTGACAACGATAATGCGCCGTTCGCCATCACGTATCGCCGAGCCGACAAGGCCGTAACCGGATTCTTCCGTATGCCCGGTTTTCAACCCGTCCGCGCCGTCAAACGCATCCAGCAACGGATTGCGGTTCGGCTGGCGGATTTTTTCCCAGGTAAATTCACGCTCGGCAAACAAAGCGTAATAAGCGCCATAGTCGTGGATGATTTTACGCGTCAACAGCGCCAAATCGCGCATGCTCATTTTTTGTTTTTCATCCGGCCACCCGGTGGCGTTAGCGAAACTTGAATCGTTCAATCCCCATTCGCGGGCTTTGCGGTTCATCAATTCGGCGAACGCCTCCTCGGAGCCTGAAATATTTTCCGCCAGCACAATACACGCATCATTGCCAGACTGAATAATGACGCCGCGCAGCAAGTCCTTGACGGCGATTTGCGTATCGACACGCACCCACATTTTCGAGCCGCCCTTGCGCCACGCCTTCTCGCTGACGTCAAACTTGTCATTGAGGCTGAGCGAGCCTTCCTTGAGCCGTTCAAAAACAATCGCCACCGTCATCAGCTTTGACATCGACGCCGGCGCCGTCGGGACGCGCGCATTTTTCTCAAACAAGATTTCGCCGGTGCGAAAATCCATAATGACGGCATATTCAGCCGGCGTTGTGAGCGGCTGTGCGTTGGCGACGCCAAACGAGGCAAACAGAACCGCAATCGCGGCAAACATGAATCCAGACAAACGCACCTCTAACTCCTTTTTATACCAGCACTCTTCACGCCATTATTGTTGTCGGCCATTCAACATCCAAAACCGCCAACCTCGCGGCGACATCACGGCGTAATCGTGATCATCCTTGCATCACCATAACCTGCTTCGCGCACCGCTTCCAAGCGTTTGAGCGCTTCGGCGCGGGTTGAATATGGCCCCATATTCACGCGGTAGAAAACCTTGCCGCCCGCGCCATCGACCCGCGTCAACCGCAGCGTCCCAACCGCGCCGAGCGAGGCGCGCACCGCCTCGATATTGTCCAAGCTTGAGAGCGCCGCCACGCGAATCACATAGAGGGTAGTCGCAGCGACTGGCGGCGCTTCCACAGCAGCTGGGCTTGGCGTGGCCTCCGGATGGGGGTGCGCTTCGGCGAGCTCGCCCTCGGGCGGGGCCGCTTGCGGCTGCACGGATGGCAATGTCGGCGCCGACGCAAGGATCGCTTCAATAGCCTGCGACGAAGCCGGTTCCGACGGCGCGACAGCTGTAGTCTGTGTTGGCGCATTCGCTAATGACGGCGCCTCAACAACGCTCACCGCCCCGGTGACGCCATTGCGCACCTCGGTGATCGGGTGATGGTGGTGGTCCTGCGCTGCAACGGCAGCGGGTTGTTTCGGCGCGGCCTTGGCGTAAATGCGGTTGCTGCGCTGGCCAGGCAACGCCGCCGGCCCGAGATAGCGCACCCGCACTTTCGCCAGCCCATTTTTCTCAAACCCGAGCCGGCGCGCCGCCGCCCGCGAAAGGTCGATAATCCGGTTTGAGGCGAACGGCCCGCGGTCATTGACGCGCACCACAACCTTGCGGCGGTTTTCGAGGTTGGTCACCTCCACCATTGAAGGCAGCGGCAGCGTCGTATGCGCCGCCGTCATCGCATTCATATTGTAGATCTCGCCATTGGCCGTTGCGCGGCCATGAAAGTCGCGCCCATACCACGATGCGGTGCCGACTTTATTGTAATCGGGATCATGCGCCGGGCGGTACCATTTGTTCTTCACCTTGTAAGGCTTGCCAACCTTATGATGCGGTGTTGGCGGCGCGCCATAACGCGGCGTGGCGCAACCGGCAAGCGCCAGCGCCATAGCCAACATCAACGCCATCAGCGGTTTATGCACAGGCTGAGCAGACAACCAACGGGGCAAAACTGATACAGTCATACAAAGTTCCGAATAGTCCCGGCGCGGCGGCGCTACGCCCGGCGTGAGCGCCAGGAGGAAACAGGTGAAAACCTTAATCTTGCGTTAACTCTTTAGCAAAGCCCCGCCCAGACCCTAGTGCGCAAGCGCCTCCCCGCCAGTCCGGCCCGCAGCTTGTCATTTCAGACAAGCGCGCTAGAACCCGTCCGACGATTTCGGCAAGTTATTCCATGCACAAGCGCCCAATACGGAGGGGTGGCAGAGTGGTCGAATGCGTCGGTCTTGAAAACCGGTGGGCGTTTACGCGTCCCGTGGGTTCGAATCCCACCCCCTCCGCCAGCGCTACCTCTAACTATTTGATTTACAAAAAGTATCTTAAATTCGCGCCACGCCGTCCCACATTATAGCCCACAGTACTTTCTTGCTGATCCCATCCAGCTCATCCGTGAACAGCGCATAGAGATCGCTGCGGTTGTGTTCGTGAGCTTTGGCAGCGTCGTGCGCGCAGCGGTCAGCGTTAGCCGCTAAGGGAAGGTCGGCACCATAGGGTTGTCTTTAACCGTGCCGCGCTTGCGCCATTTGCGTACCGTCTTTTGATTTAAGCCATACTGCTCGGCGAGCGCCGCGACCGAAGCTTGCGATCACTGTATTGCCGCGCTGACGGCGTGCGTGGCGTTGCGCAGTCGTGTATTATTTGTCCCACAGGCCATTTTTCTATCATGGATCGCTGCATAAAGCGTTTCCATCACTTCCCAGAACTAAACACCTGGCTAAGTGATTCGCCCCTTTGCTCGTCAGCAAATCTTACGAAAGTTAATATTATTCAGCCCTGGCTTTCATCACGCCGACCCGAACTTGGTTTCGACGTCAATGCCCATGCTCTTGAGAAACGCCGTGGGTAAAATACCGCCCGCGCAAATAATAACATCGTCATTGGCAACCTTCTTTCGGGCGCCTTTCTTCTCAATCACGATGTGGTCCGGCGTGATTTCACTTATGGTTGATTCCATAACCACTTTGACAACGCCCTCGGCCTTTAGGTTTTCGACTCGTTCACGATTGCGTTGGCGCGCGCGCGAGAATGCGGCGCTGCGATAGGATAAAATGACCGTAGATCCGTCCTGTTCGCCGATCTCGGCGGCGGCCTCTAACGCGCTGTCGCCGCCACCGACAATCAGCACGCGCCGGCCGGCATATTGTTCCGGGTCAATCATGCGGTAGACGACATTTGGCAAGTCTTCTCCGGGCACGCCAAGCTTACGGGGCGTGCCGCGACGGCCGATTGTCAACAGAACGGTCTTCGTTTTGTAGCTTTGCTTAGGTGTGATGACTTCAAAACCGCCCTCTATTGGTTTTATCTCTGAAACGCGCTCGCCACATTGAATGGTGATGCCGGACTTTTTCTCAACTGACGTCCAGAATTCCAAAAGATGTTCTTTACTCGGGTCTTTCAGTTTAACCTTGCCGATGATCGGCAAATTCACCGGCTGCGTCATCACAAGCTTGCCGCGCGGATAATGCGCAACGGCGCCGCCAAGCGTTTCTTGCTCAAGGGTGACGCTGTTTAACCCATGCTGTTTTGCCGCAAGCGTTGCTGAAAATCCGGCAGGCCCGGCGCCGATTATAACCGTGTCGACATAATCGCAATTGCCTTTAGCGAGCCCTGCGTGAAGCGCGTCCATCGCCTGATGGCCTTGTTCGATGGCGTTGCGAATAAGTCCCATGCCGCCGAGCTCGCCGGCGATATAAATGCCCGCAACATTGGTTTGAAAATCAGCCCCGACAAACGGGATATCAACGCCGCGCCGCTCGGTGCCGAACACAAGCGAGATCGCTGATGTGGGACACGCCTTGGCGCAAGCCCCGTGGCCGATGCAGTGGGTCGGCTCAATCAACACCGCCTTGCCCTTGATGATCCCCAAAACATTGCCTTCCGGGCATGCTGCGGCGCAGGCGCCGCAACCCAGGCACGCGGAAGGGTCAATTACCGGATGCAGCGATGGCGGTTCTATTAAACCAGCCTCAGCGGCGGCGGATTGGACGGCGCTGGCTCTGCGCGATGCGCGATTGTTCAAATAATAATATGCCGCAAGCGCGACGCCAAGCGGAAACAGGTAGACGATGATCAGGAAATTTCCGCCCATGGGTCTACTGAGCTCGCACGCCCAGGGCTTGCGCTTCGGCGATGATGCGGGCTCTGGTTTCCGGCGCGTCTTCAAATGCGTTGAGCGCTGATTTTAGATCTTCCACGGCCTCGCCCTGGCGACCGAGTACGGTCTTTGAACGGATTAGTTTTATCCAGCCATCGGAATCGCCCGGGTTCTCTTTAAGCCGGGCGGCGAGGTTTGCGACCATGCCTTCGATCATCGCCTGGCGATCATTTGCGGGCCTTTCCATCGCCGCCATGACTTGTGCAGTGGTTGGACCGCGTGAGGCGGTAGTGGCCGTATCCGGCGCGGCGGCGATGCGCCCGCCTATATCGACACCGGCCTCACGGGCTTTTTCAAAGATGCGCTGGCGAAGACCGTCAACCCAATCGGCGCCGGCGGGGGCTGAGTTGACCATCTCAATCCATGTGGAGATTGCGCCGCTCGCATCGCCGGCTTGATCGAGCGCAAGGCCTTTAAAAAACCGCGCGCGCGGATCTTCGGCGTTGAGCGCCAGCGCTGTGTTGAACACCGCAAGCGCCTCGTCGTTCACCAATCCGCCTGCGGCCCGCACCATGGCTTCGCCATAGGCTGATTGATAATCGACATTATCTGGCGCCAGCGCGACGGCGCGTTGATACGCATCCGCCGCTTCGCCGTAGCGGTCCATATTAAAATACGACCAGCCCAGCATGCGCCAGCCATCGACATCATCGGGATTGTTGGCCAGGCGCGCGACAAGTCCATCGACCATGCCTTCAACAGAGTTCAGAGGCTGCGTGGTTGACGTCGCCTTGGGCGGCGCTTGGATGTTTGCCGCGCGCGCGATGTGGTTTGTTGACGGAACCGACGGGCTGCCTTTTACAGCATAAAGACCAACACCGCCGGCGATCACCATGCCGGCAATCGCTAGAGCTGTGGATGTTCGCGACAGGGGCATTTGCGCCTCCTTGGTTGTTTTTATTGATGATGCGGCGAGCAGCCGGCGTTGCGCCTCGACGCGTAGCGCTTCGGCCTCGGGCGTTGATATCACGCCATGGGTTTCTTCCTTGTCAATCTCGTTAATCTGCCGCTGATATAGTTGCGCGCGGCTGTTGGTATGAGGCACTGCAGCCGCCTTTCGTAGTAACGGCGCGGCGGCAAATGCCGCGGCAATTCCGAGAAAAATTGTAAGCACAACCCAAAGCATCAGGCTTGATCCTCAATGGCGCGTTTCAGTAGCGCATCTTCCTCGTCGGACAATGGCGGCGGTGCGGTGATGGTCAATTGGTTTTTTGATTTGCGCAGATAGAACGCAAATCCTCCAAACGCCGTCAGCAGAAATATCGCCGGGCCGAGCCACAGCAGCAGCGTGTCGGCCTGAACCGGCGGGCGCAGCAGAACGAAATTGCCGTAGCGTTCCACAAGATAAGCTTTAACCTGGCTATCGCTGTCGCCCGCAACCAGTCGTTCACGAACAAGAATGCGCATATCGCGTGCAAGCGGCGCGCTGGAATCATCTATTGACTGATTTTGGCAAACGACGCAGCGCAATTCCTTGCTGATTGCGCGCGCGCGCGCCTCAAGCACGGGATTAGGCAACACTTCGTCAGGCAGCACCGCGCCCGCGTCAAGCGACAAGAGTGCTGCAAGCACGATTACGATTGCGCCAAGCAGGTTGCCTCTCATGACGCCGCCTCTTGTTCCAGGGATAAAATCAAAGGCTCAATGACTTCCCGCCAGACATCTTCCGTAATCGGCCCAATTTGTTTGTATCTTATGCGCCCGGTGTGATCGATCACATAGGTTTCCGGCGCGCCAGTGACGCCAAGCTCAATCGCCAGCTTGCTGTTCTGGTCTTCGCCAACCAACTTGAACGGATCGCCAAAAGCGGCGAGCCATGCGGCGCCGTCTTCACGTTTGTCACGCCAGTCGACGCCGTAAAGCGGCACGCGTTTCTCGTCAGCAAGGCGCATTAATGTTGGATGCTCAATGCGGCACGAGATGCACCAGGACGCAAAGACATTGATCAGCGCGACCTCGCCCTTGACGTCTTCATGGCTAAAGCCTCTCTCCTCAGCGCGCACGGGCGGCAAATCGAAATCCGGCAACGGTTTATCGACCAGCGCGGAGGGTAGTGCGCGCGGATCGTTAGTGAGGCCAACGCCAAGCCCGACGCCGATGGCGATCATAACCGCTAAAGGGGCGAATACGGAAAGTTTCATCAACGCCTCCCTATTGCGCCGGCGCCGGCATTGCCGACGTTAAAGGTTTGCGAGATATTTTTGCCCGTGCGCCAAGCCGGAAGCGGCGATCGCTCAAAGAGACAAAACCGCCAAGCGCCATGCCGAGCGCACCGAGCCAAATCATCGAGGCAAGGGGATGGAAATAACTGCGCACTACCCAGCCCGAGGCTTGGCGTTCGCCAAGCGCAACATAGATGTTGACGAAGGGATGGCTTCTAATCCCCGCCTCGGTGGTTTGTTGCTGGCGCACCGGATAGAACCGCCGTTCGGACGATAAAGTCGTTACGGGTTTGTTGTTGCGCGAAATTTCAAAGACGGCTTTTTCCGCCTCATAGTTTTGACCAGCGGACTGAACGACATCCGCAAGTTTTATCTCATAGCCCGACAGGGTGAACGCCTCGCCCGGCGCCAATACGCGAATGTCTTCGTTCGCCCAGGAACTCATCGCGACAATCCCGGCAACGCATACGCCCATCGCGGCATGGCCGATCAACAGGCCATAGGCGGCGCCCGGGAGCGCGCGCGCCAGTCGAACGGATTGCATGAGCTCCGCCTTGCCCAGCTGCACACGTTGCGCAAACGCTGCAAGCGATCCCAAAACCAGCCATGCCGCCAGGCCTATTCCGAGGGCGGACAAAATGCTGCTGCCGAACAAGGCTGTAAAGCCAATGATTGCGATTACCAAAACCGCGGGCGCCAGTAATTTTGACGGCAGCGTATGCAATGTGTCCTTACGCCATTTGAGCAGCGGCCCAATGGTCATGAAAAACAGCATCGGCGCCATGATCAACCCAAAGGTCAAGTTATAATAAGGTGGCCCGACCGAGATTTTATCATCGCCAATCGCATCGATGATCAGCGGATAAAAGGTGCCGAGAAAAACCGTCGCCGCCGCACATACGAGAAAAATATTATTGAGGACTAGCGCTCCCTCGCGACTTACCGGCGCAAAGGTCGGGCCGGCCTCTAGAGACGGCGCGCGCCATGCGTATAGCGCAAACGCACCGCAGGTTGCTACAAGGAGAATGGCGAGGATGAAAACGCCGCGCTCCGGATCAAGCGCAAAAGCGTGGACGCTTGTTAAAACGCCGGAGCGGACGAGGAAAGTCCCGATCAGACTGAGCGCAAATGTGACAATTCCAAGCAGAATGGTCCAGTTGATCATGGTCTGGCGCCGCTCGACGACCATGGCCGAATGCAACAACGCCGTGCCCACAAGCCAAGGCATGAAGGAAGCATTTTCAACCGGGTCCCAGAACCACCAACCGCCCCAGCCAAGTTCGTAATACGCCCACCAGCTGCCCAAGGCGATGCCGATGGTCAAAAAACACCACGCCGCCAATACCCATGGCCGCACCCAACGCGCCCAGGCGCTATCCACGCGGCCTTCAATCAACGCGGCGACAGAAAAAGAAAACGCCATCGAGAAGCCGACATAGCCGAGGTATAAAAACGGCGGGTGAAAGGCCAGGCCAGGGTCCTGCAATAGCGGGTTGAGATCGGCGCCATTGAACGGCGCGGGAAAAAGCCGGCTGAAAGGATTTGAGGTGAAGACGATAAAGCTCAAAAACGCAGCGCCAATCATCCCTTGTACGGATAAAACCCGCGCCTTTAACGTCGCCGGTAAATCTCGGCCAAACTGTGCGACGCACCAGCCGAACAGGGCGAGAATCAACACCCATAACAGCATCGAGCCTTCATGATTGCCCCACGTCCCTGCAAATTTATAAAGTAGCGGTTGGGCTGTGTGCGAATTTTCGGCGACGGCTTTGACCGAAAAATCAGACGTTAAAAAGCTGTAACAAAGTGCGCCAAAGGCAAATGCGATGAATAAAAGCTGCCCGGCGGCGAAACTGTCGCCCGCGCGCATCATCGTTACATCATCGCGATGGGCGCCAATTAACGGGATCGTCGATTGCGCCAATGCCAGCATTAGCGCCAGAATAATTGCAAAGAAGCCAAGTTCCGGGATCATCGCGGCGCCGATCGGTGAGAGGTGGGAACAATTATCGCAACCAAATAGATGATTTGGCAGTTAGTCAGGTAAAAAATTGTTAACAGAAACGTTTAACGATTGAATGCTAAGCGGAAACAACCTTTTCTTCGAAATTCAATTTCAAATTGCAGGTGTGGAGGGGCCGTCGGTTATCTATGCAAGCCATTGTTAGCGAATCAGCTGCGCCAAAATCCGCGCCGCGAATACACAAAGCCCCCAAAAAGCAGGCATCGCGCGGCGACGCCCGTCCGGCGCCCAAAGCAACCCCGAGGAAGCGGAAAACCGCCTCCTTCGGAACCACAATCTTTGGCGTATTGATTGCCGTTGGCCTGGTTTGGGGGTGGTTCAATCGCGGCGCCTATATCACGGCCGAATCCGGCTTGGGTTATGCGCTAGGCATTGCCGGCGGCGTCGCAATGCTGGCGCTGCTGGCCTATCCGTTGCGCAAGCATGTGCGGTTGTTTCGTCTGGCGGGGCCGATGGCGTTCTGGTTTCGCCTGCATATGGCGCTCGGGCTAATCGGTCCGACGCTGATCTTGTTTCATGCAAATTTTAGTCTCGGATCGACCAACAGCAATGTTGCATTATGGTCGATGCTGATTGTCTCCGGCAGCGGGCTTGTTGGCCGTTACTTTTATACAAAAATTCACCGCGGACTATACGGGAAGCGCGCCGAAGCACGGGAATTGATGACTGAAGCGTCGCAATTTCGTCAAACGCTCGACGATGACATCGGCGGGGATATGAAAGACCGTATCGATGCTTTGGAAGCCAAAGCCTTCGCGGCGCCAAAGGGGATGCTCGATGCAGCGGCGAAAGCATTTATGGTCACGGCCCGGGCCCGGCATCTGCATGCACAGCTGCGTCGCGCCATAAAAAAGAACATGAAACCTGCAAAGCGCGCCCGCAACAAAGCTATCATTGCGGAGCACCGCGCGCACCTTGCTTTTAGCAAGAGGTATTTTCAGCGTATTGAACAGGCAGCTGAGCTGTCGCTTTATGAGCGATTGTTCGCGGCGTGGCATATTTTGCATCTGCCGTTGTTCTTTCTTCTCATTATCACCGCGAGCATTCATGTCGTTGCGGTCCATCTTTACTAAGTCGCATCATGTGCTGATGCTTTGCCTGGCGGCATGGCTGGGGCTGATTGCGGCGGCCAGCGCGCAGACGGTTATCGAACGTCTGGTCTCGCCGGGCCCGCTTTCAAACCCACACCAAGAGCTGCAAAAAGACTGCGGCGCCTGCCATGTCTCGTTCAAAAAAGATGCGCAAAACGCTTTATGCCTTGATTGCCACGAAGACGTCGCGGCGGATGTGCAACGCCAGCGCGGTTTTCATGGCAAATCCTCCGAGATTGATGGCGAGCCCTGCAAAACTTGTCACACCGAACATGAAGGCGCTGACTTTTCCATCGTCACCTTCGACGCTGCAGCGTTTGATCATGCGCTGACAGATTATGCGTTAAAGGGCGGCCACAGCGATGTTGCTTGCAAACAATGTCACTCGCCGAACAAGAAATTCAGGCAAGCGCCGTCGGACTGCGCGACTTGCCATAAGAGCGACGAGCCGCATAAGGGGCGCTTGGGGACGGATTGTCAGTCGTGTCACAACGTTAATGACTGGAAACAAGTCGACTTTGACCATTCAACGACAAAATTTTCATTGTTGGGAAAACATCGTCAACAAAAATGCCAGGCCTGCCATGTTGACGAGCAATATAAAGACCTGCCGTCGAAATGTATCGATTGCCACAGCGACGATGATACGCATGCAGGTACGTTTGGCGCGGCTTGCGACGACTGCCATAACGCCAATTCGTGGCTGGATACGGGGTTTAATCATCGCCGGAAAACCGGCTTTGCACTGTCAGGAAAACATGCAGCGATTGACTGCAAGGCCTGTCATACGACGACGCTTTTCAAGCCAAAGCTCAAGCAGACTTGCATAGGATGCCATCGTGATGACGACCCGCATAAAGGCGGGCAGAGCGAGAACTGTAGCGCCTGCCACAACGAAACATCATGGACGAAGAACACGCGTTTTGACCATGACCTGTCGCGTTTTCCGTTGTTGGGGGAACATAAAAAAATTGAGTGCGACGCCTGCCATCTCAGTAAACGGTTTAAGGAGGCGCAGACCGATTGTGCGGCTTGCCATGATGGCGATGACAAACATAAAGGCGCGCTGGGGCAGGATTGCGGGCTTTGCCATAATCCAAATGATTGGGCGTTGTGGATTTTTGACCATGATACGCAGTCAGATTTTCAGCTGACAGGCGCTCATGAAGGGTTGTCTTGCGCCTCGTGTCATCGAGCGCAAAAGCGAGAGGGTGTTTCTCAGTCCAGCGAGTGTGTTGCCTGCCACCGGGCGGATGACAAACACCGGGGCGAATATGGAAGCGATTGCGCACGCTGTCATACGACAGAAGATTTCAAACGAATCCGATACCCTTAAGGGGATGAGATGACGTTTCTACAAGCATAATATTCCCTCTTTATACATTACAAGTCAGAAATTATTTTCTTCGGTTTCTCACCATTAAATTCAATTAATAGGCGCGTTTATAACCTTTCTTATAAATTGAATTTGCATAGTCTGCGTGAAAACGACGCCTACAAATTGAGTTCATCAAAACCGGAAATGAGTCGCACGTACACGATTAATGCTCGCTAACAGATTGCATATTGCGGCAATGCATTGGCGAACAGGTTTTCTTTCAGGGTTCTAAATTTTGATATCGACAGGAAAGCACTACAACAATTCCTCCGGCGCCATTTTGCGGCGCTTATGTTTGTTCGCGTCATTTTCTGTCGCTGCGCATAGCAGGGTTATCCTCACTACGCTCGCCGCTCTCTTCCTTTTCGGTTTTAGTTCCCCAGCATTGGCGACGCCGACGCCGCTGCAAGTCGAGGATCATTTCTCTACTGGCTTTGCGCTGGAGGGCGCGCACCGGCGCGTTGATTGCGAGAGTTGTCACTTAAACGGAATATTCGCCGGCGCGCCGCGGCGATGCAGCGCGTGTCACAATGGGTCGCTCGGTGAAGGCAAACCGCCGAACCATGTGCAATCAGGAAATGTCTGCGATGACTGCCATCGAACATCAAGCTGGACAAACGTCTCCTTCGACCATTCCAGCGTCACCGGTTCGTGCACATCCTGTCATAATGGCGCGACCGCGGTCGCTAAGACGCCGACGCATATGCCGACATCCAGCATATGTGAAGACTGCCACGTCACCTCCAACTGGACAAATGTCCGGTTCGATCATTCCGCAACAACAGCGCAGTGCTCGACTTGTCACAACAGAACAACAGCGCCGGGCAAGCACGCCACACATATCGTATCGTCAAATATCTGCGATGACTGCCATGTGACATCGAATTGGACCAACGTCTCCTTCGATCACGCTAGCGTCGCAGGTTCTTGTGCGTCATGCCACAACGGCACAACAGCGACGGGCAAAACGCCGACGCATTTATCGACGACAAACATCTGCGAAGATTGTCATGTCACCTCAAACTGGACCAATGTCCGGTTTGATCATGCGGCGACAACAGCGCAGTGTTCAACCTGTCACAACGGGACCACGGTTTCCGGCAAGCACGCCACGCATATCGTATCGTCAAATACTTGCGACGACTGCCACGTAACATCGAACTGGACGAACGTCTCCTTCGATCACGCCAGCGTCACCGGTTCTTGTGCATCATGTCACAACGGGACGACCGCGACGGGCAAAACGCCGACGCATTTATCGACGACAAACATCTGTGAAGATTGTCACGTCCCGTCCAGCTGGACCAATGTCCGGTTTGACCATGCGGCGGCGACAGCACAATGTTCGACTTGTCACAACGGGACCACAGCGCCCGGCAAACACGCGACGCATATCGCATCGTCAAACACCTGCGACGACTGCCATGTGACATCGAACTGGACGAATGTGCGCTTTGACCACGATGCCGTCACGGGAACATGTTCTAGCTGTCACAATGGGACGATTGCGACCGGCAAACACGCCACGCATATTGCAACGACCGGTCAGTGCGATGCGTGCCATACAAAATTAGCGTGGACGCCCGCAAACTTTGACCATGATGCGATTGTTGGGTCTTGCAACGGCTGTCACAACGGAACCACGGCGACCGGAAAACCGTCAAATCATTTCACAACCTCATTGCAGTGTGATGACTGCCATCGCACGACCTCATGGTTTTCAGTGCGATACACCCACAGCTCGGCATCGTTCCCGGGCAATCATGGCGGCGGCGTTGATTGCCTTAATTGTCATACGACGAATTCGCAAACCATCGCCTGGAAATTCAGCGCCTATCAGCCGGACTGCGCTGGTTGTCACGCGGATGACTTCAAACCAGGCCCGCACAAAAAATATGAAAACCCTGACACGCTATACACATTGAGCGAACTGCGCGACTGCGCCGGCTCATGTCATATGTATACGGATAGCTCTCTGACAACGATCAAGAAGCGTAGAAATAGCCGACACAGAGCTTCAGATGGCGATTTTTAATCGATGATTCAAAACTATAATCCGCTTCCGCTGTTGCGCATAGTCGCTGCTGCCGCCGCTATCAGCGTTGCGCTAGCGCCGCATGCCAGTGCGCAATCGGTCAGCGACCGCGTGTTGTCGCGCGTGCGCGTGAGCGAAACTAATGATTGTGCGGTCGCGACGGTATCGTTCAATTTTCCCGTGCAAGTAACATCGATATTTCCGAAGTCGCAAGGCGACCATGTCCGCATCAACCTGAAACCTATAGAAGTCGGCCGGATTGATGGCGGTGCGCTCGGCGCTCGCGAGGAATTGCGTCCTCCCTCAAGCCGTAATGCTGCGATCCAGGAAATTCAGTATGACGGCGATGCGCCGACTGGGCCGGTGTTGACAGTGACGTTCAAGCGCAATCGCTATTTTGAGGTGGAGCAAAGCGCCGATTTTAGAGGCCTGAACCTTAAAATCGCGCCAACGCCAATCGCTGAAGCATGTTCCGGCAAGGCCCCGCGACTGAGAAATGGCCCTGCCTCTAAACATCGCGGCACACGCGTGACAGCGCAGTCCATCCTTCATTCGATGCCAAAGGCGATAGATACAAACGCTGTCTACGCCCTAAATCTTCTTTCGCAGCAACCGGAAATTTCACCACCCGATATTCCTAAACTGCCGGCGCTATCATCTTATGCTGTATACGCCACGCGCTTTGAAGAAGACGGCGTTGTATGGAACCGTCTGCGGCTTGGATTTTTCAAAACCCGAACCGATGCGCAGAAAACAGCCGACAGGTTAAAGTCAGCGTTTCCCGATTCCTGGATTGTCAGAACGTCAGCCAGTGAACGCGACAATGTTTACAAAGCGTGGCTCGCAGAGCGTAAGGCGGAGGGACGAAACGCCGATCTTATCGCGCGATCAAAGCCCATTGATGAACTCCTCTCAAATGCTGATGCGGCCTCGCTGGTAACCGAGGCGCGCAGATTGATGACAGCGGGTGAAACCGCCCGCGCCATTCAACTGCTGACCAAGGCGTTGACGTTTGAGGAAAATAGCGCTTCGCCGGATGCGCGTGAATTACTGGGGTTGGCGCGCCAGAAAAATGGTCAGCTTGCGCATGCGAAAGCAGAATATGAGGAATATCTCAAGCGATACCCTGATGGCGATGGCGCCGCGCGCGTGCGCCAGCGCTTGTCTGCGCTTCTAACGGCAGGCAAAGCGGCGCCGCCGAAGCTTCGGGACGGCCCCGCAACCGGCGCTGGCAAATTTGTCAAACGGCTAACCGCCAGTCTTTCTCAGTTTTATCAACGCGACGAAAGCACCATAACGCTGGAGCAGCCAAACCTGGCTCCCGACCCAGACACACAGGTAAACCGCAATGCGCTGATTTCCGGCGCCGACATAACCGCAAGCATCAGTAATGACCGTGTTGATGCGAGCTTGAGGGTTTCCGCAACGCACACCAAAGATTTTGAAGATAGCAGCCGCGGCGATTTCGGAACCATTAGCGCGCTCTATTTTGATATCGCCGACCGGGCGACCCGGCTGGCGGCGCGCATTGGCCGTCAAACGAGAAGCACAGGCGGGGTGCTGGGACGGTTTGACGGCGCTTTGGTGAGCTTCGACGCAACCGAAAAAATCCGGGTCAATGTCGTCGGCGGCGCCCCGGTCATCCGCTCGCGCGACCTCTTCATTGACCCGTCGCGGCGGTTTGTCGGCGCCAGCGTCGATATCAATCAAATCGTCAAAGGGCTCGATACGACGGTCTATTTTATTCATCAGAAGGTCGATGATTTGATTGACCGCCAGGCGGCGGGAGTGGAATTTCGTTTTGTTGACAACCATCATACGGCGTTCGGCCTGATTGACTATGATACATTCTACGACACGCTCAACCTGGCGCTG
>JAADIQ010000097.1 GCA_013151255.1 Alphaproteobacteria bacterium | reverse complement strand
CAAGGCCAGGGTAAAGCACCGCCGACAGTTTTGCATGGCCTTCAAAATGCTCCGCAATGGCGAGCGCGTTTTGGCTGGCGCGTTCAACCCGCAGCCCGAGCGTCCGCAATCCGCGCAATAACAGCCAGGTTTCCAACGCCCCAAGTATCGCCCCGCTCATATAACGGTGCTGGCGGATGTCGCCCCACCAGTCATCGCCTGCGCGCGTCACCAAAGCGCCGGCGATGACGTCGGAATGGCCGTTCAGATATTTCGACGCTGAGTGCATAACAATATCGGCCCCATGATCGAGTGGGTTGCACAATATCGGCGTCATCACCGTCGAATCGACAATCAACCGGGCGCCAGCGGCATGCGCGGCGTCTGCGGCAGCGCGGATATCGGTCACTTCCCAGGTCGGGTTGGTCGGCGTTTCAATCCACACAAGCCGCGTCTTGCCTTTGACAATGGCGCGTTCCAGCGCACCGGGCTCGCTTGGGTCAACCAGTGTCAAACCAATGCCGAACTGTCCGCAGAAATGCTCAATCCATCGGCGCACGCCATAATAACCGATTTTTGGCGCCACAATATGATCGCCCGGCCGCAGCGTCGCGATCACCGCCGACGCCGCCGCCATGCCCGATGAGAACACAAGCGCATCCGCCCCGTTCTCAATCGCGCTCAGCACCGCCTCAACCTGACGGAAATTCGCGCTGTCATCGCGCCGATATTCACCGCTCTGTCCGAGCTGATAGGACGCATCGCGCAAATACGTCGTGGTCATTTCAATCGGCGGAATAACGCTCTCGCTTTTGGGCGATGCATCATGCGCCGAGGCGCCGCGCGCTTGCGCCAACAGCGTCAACATATCGGGAGCTTTGTGGTCGGACTTTTTCATGGCGCATCTTTTCATAGGTCAGCAGGTGAAAACAAATAACCATGCCCGCCTATCACAGCAGACCACGGTCCGCCAAGAGGGTGATTGGCGTTGACAGTTTTTATTTGGGCCTGACTTTAAAGAGGCTTAGAGCCTGACCGAAAATTCCTTCAGCTTTTGCTCTAAAACGCAGCGACCCAGTTCCATGGCTTAATGATGTTATGGCATACATCATTGTCATTGCCGGACTTGTTCCGGCAATCCAGAACGGCAAGCGCCCCACTGTCGGTTCTGGATCACCGGGACAAGCCCGGTGATGACACGTTGTTAGGGGTGTTTTCAAACACCTAAGTTTGAGTCAGAGGCTTGCAAACGTGTCAGCCGCGGCACCCTGCAATTCCTGCCGCCGGTAAGACGCTGCGCATGCCGGCCGGACTATCAATCGTAATTAACCCCTGTTTGAGATAGCTGCCGCCGTCAAAGCCCTGGCCGAACGACACCGATACTTTCATGACTGACCCATCGCCTGTGTGGAATTCCTGGTCCTGATGAACGCCAAAGCCGCCCGGCCCTGATGCGCGCACAAGCGTTATTTTTTCAGGCGACCCGTAATGCATGATATCCGCCTTGCCGCCTGAAATGAACTGAAAGATCGGCTGCGGCCTATCTTCATCAAGCGTCCACAGAAGCATCCCGCATTCTCCAGCCGATATCTGAGCCTTGCCTATCGCGCTCAACGCAACGCCGCGCTCCGTCTCTTCTACCGCAGAGGCCGCGCGCAAATTGCTTTGCGCCGCCACGTTAGGGTTGCTCGCGCAGGCGCAAAGCGTAAGCGTCGATAAAATGATGGCCCCATAAGATTTCATAAATCTGCTCCCTGACAAACACCGCGCCTTACAAGGCTGGTGTGATGTTAATTTCTTCCGAATACAATTTGAGCCCGAACCAACGGCCCACTCGCATTCTCTCGAATTATATCTACACTTTGCATCGTGATGGCATAACGGGCATCAAGCTCTTGCAGCCATTGAAACAAAGCGCCTGGGTCCATTGCATCAACGCTCGCTTCAACATTTCCATCGCTGCGTTGATTGACGAAGTTTAGCGTAACGCCATTGGCGCGCGCCGATTGATTCAAGGTGCTGCGAATTGGTGCGAACTCGTCTCTGTCACCAGGGCTTGCTGTCGTGCCTACGGCTTTGGCTGTCGCTTGCGTTACTAAATTGTAGGTTTCTTCTGCGTATGAAACGCGTTGGCCAACGTCTGTGTGCCACTGGCTAAGCGGCGATACAATCAGGGTGTAGATTGCGCCAGCTGCAAACAGCGCGCAGGCGACAATCAATAATATGCGTTCGCGTCTTGAACGGCTTGTCCAAATTTCTTTCATTGTGCGCTCACTGTCATATCACCGACCCATAGATTACCTGAACGCCGATACCCGCCCGCATCCTCAGCGCGAACGCCGCGGGACAAAAGCGTTATCTGAAGCGCTTCGATATTGGAATCATCGGCGCTTTTAAGGCTGGCGACCAACTGACCGCGCATGGCGTCATAACGCAGACGGTCCACTTGAACTTCCGACGTCTCGCCGAGCGCGTCGTTAAACACCGCCGACAGTCTCAAAAAACTAATGTCGCTGCTTCTTGATAAAATTTCCACCGCATGGGCTCGAATATCGCCGCCTTGCGCTTGCGGAAAATATTGCTCATGCAGGGCGGTCGCGCGTTGTTCGTAAGTTTTCGCAATGTTCATATCGCGAACCCCTTGCGCAACGAACAGAGCCAGCGAGAAAGCCGCAACCGCTACAGTCATCGTTGCCGCGCGCCGCCAAACCAATGCGCCGTCACGCCAACTTTTTTTATCTTTGAACTCCCCGCTCAAGAAATTTGGAGAGGCGCGTCCATCCAGACCAAGCGCGTATTGCGCAAAGACTTCCTCACTATCCAGCGGGCAAACATCTTCGGGCGCCAAACCGCTAGCGGCGGCGACTTCGTTAAAAATACCGAAAACTTCCACCACAGGCTTAGCGCTGTTTTCCAATAGCGGTGGCAAAAGATGCATCGCCAGGCCATTGCTTGCGCTGAAACCCTGGCTTCCAATCGAGGCGACAATGCGGTCCTCATCGAAAAAGATTGCAGCCTTTCCTTCGGTGGCCGGCAGACACAAAAAATCCGCGGTCATGAAATCCAGGGCAATCTCTGCATTCTGAAACACGCTTAGCCAGTTGCGAACCAGCGATTTTTTGACCGCAAGCGCAACGCGTTCACCGCCGATCATAGCGGCGACGATGTGCAACTCCTGAACCGCCTCACCCAACTCATCGTCGAGGAGATAGTCCATCGCCGCTTTCAGCTTCGCCGCGTTTTGAGGCGGCGCAGCCATTGCGCGCACCGCCAATTGTTCGCCCGGCAAAATCGCAATGACGCGGTCTGCTTCAGCTATGTCCTTGGCTAAAAGCGAAAGCTCATCGGCACTGTCCAGCCGTCCGCTGCTAATCGGGGAGCGCCCGGTGAGTTTAGCCCATCCGATTGCATCACGCGGCGTCTGCCCAAGAAGAAATATAAATCGCCCGCTCATAGAGATTCTCCAAACCGGCGCGATAGAATGCTGGCTTGCCCGTTACCGTCTATTGCAACAACCGTCGACAGATAAAACTGCGCGCCCTCAAGGTTGAGTTTTGCTAGCAGGGTAAAAAAATCAGATGTTAGTGAAACCCGGTCGCGAATATCTTTCGTTGAGGCGCCCGTTCTGGATTCCACGGCGTTCAAAAAATCTTGTTCCGTTATAAAACCATCCGCTGGCCGCGCTTCGATAATATTAAGCGCATCGATAGTGGAAATTTTGCCCCGCAACAGGGAAACCAATAACGGCGCATGATCTGTGGTAAGTAAATTAACGTTGATGCGCGAAGGCGCATCCGGCGGCAGAGCGCAAATGAAAGGCTGCAACAGGCCAAATGTCTCTTTTGAAACGCCCTTCATCGCCCGTATTTCGCTAATATCGGCGATCGGGACGCCGCCGGTTCGGTAAGGCAAAGGAAGAGCTGTATACAAACCATCTTCGGCGCCGCCAAGTTCTGTCCGCTGGTCGGTATCTATCCAATCTATCATTGCCGAAGTGATTTCTATGGCCTTGCCCTTACTCACATTCAACGCTTCGGCGAGCGCCATGAACTCTGCTTTGGCGTCGCGATTGACTGTCGTTGCGCCATTGGGCCCCGCGCGCACCAGGCTATTGACGTTAAAACAACCTGTATGATCCGAAACCCGGATTTCGCTAACGCCCTCCGCCAGAGGAACATCAAAAATATTAGCCAATAGCGGGCTTTGCAAAGTCATGCGCCCATCGCCGGCTTCAACCGCCGCCTCAATGGCGGCAACGCCGTAAGCTTCAGCGCCAAAAGCAAGCCATAAAAATTCGTGTCGCGTATTTGCGTTATGCCCGCGCTGCGCGGCAAGTGCTGTATGTTGGGCGAGCGACAACACGATGAAGGAAAGTGTTGCGATCAACATCAAAACAATAACCAGCGCCGCTCCCTTTTGGCGTGCTCGATGTGTCTTGCGATTATCCATTGTCTCGTCCACCATTTTGGATATCGCCAATCCAGAATAATTGCCGCAGCGCGCCGTAACGCTCCGTCTCCATCGTTATCTCCACGGCGCGTGGTATGCTCGTTTCGCCGCCATCGACAGGCCAAAGCTGCACCCATTCCAGCCGGCCGGATGTCTCGCCGAGTAAAAATACGGCATCGACATCCATCACGTCAGAAAACAAAACTCGATTAGTGGCGGGTTGGCCGCGCGCATCATCAAGATAGGGCCGCACACGCCGGACGAGCGTATTATCGGTCACGACATATTCCACATATTGCAAAGACGAACGCGGCGCCGCCCATCCCGGATTTTTCCAGCCCCGGCGAACAAACGCCATAAGCGGCGTTTCATCGGCGCTGGCATTATTGGCTAACGCATCGCCGCCTTGAAAGGCAGGCCCCATGGACGCGCCAAACGCATCGCGCACCGGGCGCATCGCGACTTGCGCCAGATCATCCTGCATAATTGCGCGCGCCGTTTCCATCGCGCTCAATCGTGCATCCGCGGCGCCGATCTGATCGCGCGCATCAATACTGAGGCGCAACACATAAACAGCGACGGAGGATAGTGTTGCAAAAATCAGCAGCGCGACCAGCAGCTCTGGAAGCGAGAACCCTCTTTGTGCATTGCGGTTCATCGCCCGCCGCCCGTCAATGTCGAAACGCGCGTGAGAATTTGCGTACTTTCGCCGAGCGACACAGCTATTTCGACCCGGTAAATATCACTCGCGCCAATCCTGGCTATTGTTTTTGCAGTTTTCCAGACCCGTCCACCGAGTTCAACTTCAGCCTGCTCAAAACCTGCCTCAAGCGCGGCTTGTCTGGCCAACGCTAAAACCATGGCGTTATCAGCGACAATGCGCGCCAGCAATCGCTCTTCCGATGCAACGACAAACTGCGCGCTTTGCCCGGTCATCACCAGAACCGAGCCGGCAACCGTTCCAAGGATCGCCATAGCGACCAAAACCTCAATCAACGTCATGCCTTTCTGGCGGCGTCTGGTCATTTTGCACGCCTTTCTATGGCGACATTGCCAATCTCATCCAACGACACGGAGACCGGCGCGCCATCGCCAAACGCCACCGACATTGGCGTCATCGGGCCGATTGGGTCGATGATAATTTGATAGAGATCTGAACGCTCCTCAATAACGCCGTTCAATATTCGCTCATTTTCACTGAACGCATCCGCGGCCTCAAAATTTATCTTTGCCGAAGATGCGAACCGCCTGCCGGACAAAGACTGCGGGTCTGCTTCTTGCCAGCGCCCGTTTTCAAAGCGATAGAATTGATACGCATCGGAATTAATATCCATCCGTAACGCGCTCCCCGACAATGTCGCACTCTCCACGGCCATTTGCAGGCGCGCAGCCAGCCGCTCTGCGTCGTCAAGCGCCTCGCTGCGGCGCTGCGGCGCGTTCAAGCTGACAATGCTCGCCCCGAAGGCGAGAATCGCCAGCGACAGCAGCATTTCTATGAGCGAAAACCCTGCACTGGCGGCGCGCTTTGTTATGGTAGGCTTTAGTTCCAATTGCCGATATCCGCGTTTAAGCCTTCGCCGCCTGCTTCTCCGTCGGCCCCAAATGAAAAAATATCGACCACGCCAGTTTTTCCGGGATAGCGATACTGGTAAGGCGCGCCCCATGGGTCGAGCGGCGCGCCGCCGCGCAAATATCCGCCCGGGCGATATCGCTCAGCGCGGGCGGCGCCTGCCGGCAGCGTCGCTAGTGCAGCAAGGCCTTGAGCCATTGTCGGATACCTAATCATATCGAGGCGGTACTGATCGAGCGCGCTTTCAATGACGTTGATGTCAATTTCTACCTTGCGCACCGCCGCGCGGTCGCGTTCAGGCAAAACATTGACGACAACGATTGCAGAAATGAAGGCGAGAATCGCCAACACCACAAGCAATTCTACGAGCGTGACGCCCTTCTGCGTTTTCTTTGCGTTTTTTCGTAACCTCAACATCTCTTTCACCATGGTCCTGTTCAAAAATTTAACCCGCCGCAAGACTGTTTAATCGCAATATTGGCAACATGATTGAGACAACGATGACCAATATGACGCCGCCCATTGCGACGATGATTGCAGGCTCCAGCAATCGCAGCGCCAACACAGAGGCGGCGTCAAATTCGTCTTCAAGCTGAAGCGCTACCTTGTCGAGCATGGCCGGCATGGCGCCAGCATGCTCGCCAGCGGCAATCATTGGCGCCATCATCGGCGGCAGACCGCTGACGCGCCTTAACGCCGACGACAAAGCCGCGCCTTCACGCACTGAATTATTTGCCGTGTAAAGACTATCGCGTATATGGCTATTTGAAACCGTGCGCGCGGCGCTGTCGAGACTGTCGAGCAAGGGGGCGCCGCCTGCAAACAGGGTGGACAGCGTGCGGGCAAAACGCGCCGCGTCCAGCCCTCTTGCGAGCCTGCCGATAATCGGAAGCTTGAGCAATTGCCGATCGAACCGAAGCTTGAACGCGGGCGCCTTTAGGCCTCGCCAAAGCCCGAACCCGGCAGCCATACCGCTTAACAAAATAATCAGCCCATATGTGCTCAGAAAATTCGACACCGCCATCACCGCCTGCGTAATCGCCGGCAACGTCGCGCCGAAAGTATCAAACTGCTCAACGATTTTCGGCACCACTTGCGTCATCAGCGCGGTTACTACCGCGCCCGCAATCACGATTAGCGCCGCCGGATAGATAATCGCTCCCAGTGCTTTGCCGCGCATGGAGCGGTCTTTTTCCAACATCGTGGCGAGGCGATCCATCACCCCGCCAAGATCGCCCGCGGTCTCGCCAGCCGAAATGACGGCGCGATAGAGCGCGGGAAAAGATCGCGGATGTTCGCTCAACGCATCGGCGACCCGCCAGCCCTCCATCACGCGCTCGCGCACCGCCAGCATGCGTTTGCGCGTGTGCGGTTTTTCCGCCTGGAGCGCGACAATGCTCAAGGCTTCCTCAAGCGGCAGCGCGGCGCCAACCAATGCTGCAAGCTGTCGGGTCAGCGCCGCCAGATCGCCGCTGGAGATTTTCTTTGTCGCCTTGCCGCGCGTAGCCGCAATATTGTCTTCACGCGGAGAAGAAATGTTGATCGGCGTCATCGACAACCGGCGCAGCTCTTGTCTTGCCAGACGCGCCGTGTCGGCCGTCACCATTCCGCGACGCGTGCGCCCGGATGCTTCAAGCGCTTCATACTCAAAGGATGGCATCTTCATCCTCCTGACGCACCACGCGCATAACCTCTTCAATGGATGTCAAACCGTTATGGACATGGCGAAAGCCGCAAGTCATGAGCGTGTCGGCGTCACGAAAGGCAACATCGGCCAACGCCTGCTCGCTGGCATTGTCATGGATGAGCGCTTTCAGTTTATCGTTAATCACCATCAGCTCATAAACCCCGACGCGGCCCTCATAACCGGTTTGCCCGCAACGCCCACAACCCTTCGGGCGATGCACAAACAGCGATGCATTTTCGTCCGTACCCATTATTTTCTTTTCCGCCGCTGTCGCCTCATTGAGCTGTTTACAACTCGGACACAGGCGGCGCACAAGCCGCTGCGCCAACACGGCGACAACCGTTGACGACAACAAAAACGGCTCGACGCCCATATCGCGCAATCGGGTCATGGCGCCGACGGCGGAATTTGTGTGCACGGTTGACAGAACCAGGTGACCGGTGAGCGCCGCCTGAATGGCAATTTGCGCGGTCTCGCCATCGCGAATTTCACCGACCATGACGATGTCAGGGTCTTGCCGCAAAATCGCGCGCAGCCCGGAAGAAAACGTCATGCCGACTTTTGGATTGAGCTGCGTCTGGCCGACGCCGTCTATGCCATATTCGACCGGGTCTTCAACGGTTAAAATATTCCGTGACGGTTCATTCAACAAGTTCAAGGCGCCATAAAGCGTCGTCGTTTTGCCGGAGCCCGTTGGCCCGGTCACCAGAACAATGCCGTTGGGCCGTTGCAACACTTTGCCAAAACGCCGAGAGGTTTTTTGCGGCATCCCGAGACTATCTAAATCAAGCCGCGCTTCTTCCTTGTCAAGAATACGCAAGACAATGCGTTCGCCAAACCGCGCCGGCAAGGTTGAAACGCGCACATCAACCGACTTGGCGCCGAGCGCCAGGGAAATACGCCCATCCTGCGGCAGGCGTTTTTCTGCAATATCAAGACGCGCCATAACCTTGACGCGCGATGTCAGCATCGGCGTCATGCGCGATGGCAGGGAAAGAATTTCGCGCAGGACACCGTCAATTCGAAGACGCACCAGTAATGCGGCTTCATAAGGCTCGATGTGAATATCCGACGCCTTCAGCTTTACCGCTTCAGCGATGATAGCGTTGATTAACTTGATAACAGGCGCATCGTCCTGGGCTTCAAGAATATCTTCCGTACGCGGTAGGCCCTCCGCCAAGGACGCAAGATCGCTCTCAGCCTCGTCTTGCAGGAATGTGTCCGCGTCAATGCTCGCCACCGCATAGATTTCTGAAAGCCGGCGCTCAAACGCATCGAGCGGCATCTCATCGACGGTGATCGGCGCATCAACAATACGCCGCGCTTCAAGCAACGCCCACGGGTTTGGCGCGCCCCGCGCGCCTATCACCACCGGACGCACCGCCGCATCGAGAACCACAAGCCCCCGCTCTTTGGCAAACGCGTAGGTTAGTCGCGGTGATATTTCAGAGGTTTGGCTCATTGCAGAATTTCATCCGATGACGCAGCACCCGTGGCTTGCTCAATAAGACGTTCAAGCCCTGATGTTGCATTGCCTGACGACAGGATTTCGCGGGCGCGGATATAGTTCATCTTTTTTTGCGTCGCCGCTCTTGCGGTGTCGCGATCGCGCAAAATCGTCGGGCGGATGAACACCATCAGGTTGCGGCGATTGCTGCCCTTCGAGCTTGTCTTGAACAGATTTCCGGCAATAGGGATGTCGCCCAACAAAGGCACTTTGTCTTCACTGGTGAAGCTTTGCTCATCAATCAAACCGCCGATCACCAAAATTTCACCATCATCAACCAGCGCTGTGGTCGAAATTTCGCGCTTGTTGGTGATGAGGTCCGTCGATGTTGAAATGATCTGACTACTGATGCTCGACGTCTCCTGGCGAATTTCCAGCTTAACTGTGCCGCCTTCATTGATTTGCGGCGTGACTTCCAAAATGACGCCGACTTGCTCGCGAGAGACGGTGCGAAAGGCATTGGAAAAATTATCGCCAATCGCTTCGCCGGTGGTGATCGGTATTTCCTGCCCGACCGAAAGCGTCGCCAGTTGATTGTCCAACGTCACGACCGACGGCGTCGACAAAACCTTGGATGTATTGTCCTGTTTGATCGCTGTTAAAATGGCGCCAAACAGCGTTCCGTTACTGGTTTGACCGGCCCCGCCCAATGCAAAACCATTGATGCCCAACAAAGACGCCACCGCCGCATCGGCAAGCGAGCCGGCGGCGCCATTGATGACGGAATCGCCATCGCGATTGTCGAGAATCGCAGCGCCCGCGGCGGCGAGAATATTCGGCCTGGCGCTCGCAAAGTTGGTCGTTGAAAATGGAACCTGACTGCCTTCACTGCCGGAAATAAAATACTGAATTCCAAGCTGGCGCGCCGTGTCGTCTGAGACTTCAACGATGATCGCCTCAACAAGAACTTGCGCCCGGCGAACATCAAGCTGTGCAACGACATTCTTCAGCGTTCGCTGAATATTCGCGTCGCCGCTGACGATGATGGAATTTGTCGGCGTGTGGAAAGAGATGGCGGCGCGCCCTTGCCGGGCCTCGCCATCATTTTCCTGCGCGCTCGCCACCTCGCGCAACAGCACAGCCATCTCCTCGGCGTCTGAATGATTTAGAGCGATAACCAACAGGTCAGATTTCGTCTCGCCGACCCGGTCAAGCTCGGCCACCACGCCGGCAAGGCGGTCCAATATTGCCGGCTCGCCTCTGATGAGGATGCTGTTGGAGGCGCCGACGGGAACGATGCTGACTTGCGACGCGCTGCCGCCATCATCGGAAATTTCTTGCACAAGTTCGTTCAAGATTTGCGACACTTCAGCGGCGGAAGCAAATTCAAGCGGTATCGTTCGGTAAACGGATGTATCGCGGTCAATCCGCTGCAACACCTTTTGAAGACGAAGAACATTTTCAGCCGTATCAACGAGAATAATGGCGTTACCGCTTCGCACCGGCGCAACAACGCCGCGCTCGCTGACAATTTGCGCAAGATTTGCCGCCGCTTCACGCGCATCAACATATTGAAGACGAACGATTTGCGTCACAAAGTCGCCGCGATTGCCCTCGCCGATGGGGCCGCCCACGCGGGCGCCTTCTTGCAGGGGAATAATGCGATAATTGTTGCCGCGAATTGGCGCCGCGGTATAGCCGATAGCGCCCAACGCCGCCTGAAACAACTCCCAAGCTTCGGTTGCGCATAATTGCGTATCAGGCCCGGACTTAATGGTCACCCGCCCTTGCACGGTTTGGTCGAGCACGAACTTACGGCCGGTGCGCAGGGCGATTTCGTCGATCACTTCGCGGATATCAACATCTTCAAGGTTCAGCGCCTGACCGCAATTTTCCTGCGCCATAACGGGGCCCGCAAACAAGCAACATAGCGCGGCTGCAAACGGCAAAACGGTGTTTCTACTAAGTGTCATCTTCATCCATATCCTTGCCAGCCTGCTGTGTTCCAACATTAGCGTTGGGTGAAATCGGCGCGCCGGTGGGGTTGGCGCCAAAACGGGCTAACTTTTTCTTTTTCCGGTTTGTGTAAATCGTCGGTATGGGGATTTTCTCGCCCAATAGCCGCTCATCACCACGCGCTAATCCCATTGCAGCTAATTTCTGTGGGTTTTGGCCTGGCTTGAGAGAAAAATTTGCGCTATTCGCGCCAACATCGCCCGGCGATGATTTCATTTTCGCGTCTGTTTCAGACGCTATGGCGCTATTTTCAATTGATGCGCTGGCCTTACGGTTCGCCGGCGCCTTCTTATTCTTAATCCAGATCGATTCAACAAAACCGTCTCGAACAATAGCAACCCAGTTATTGTGAACCTCTTTAAGCGTCACGCCATCAGCGATTTTATCGCCAATGCGATAGCGCTTCTGCTCAAGCGCGTCCTGGCCGATGAAAGCAATGCCCCCGGCAGACCCGGTCCATGTTCCATAAAGCGTCAAATCAAGAGACGTTTGTGTTATCAACGCGGTTGAAGAATTTTCAGTCGCCAACGCCGATGACGTTATCCTTGCGGCGAAGGGATTGGCCGCCAGCGCTGTTTCGGGAGGCGCCTCCACTTCGAGGATTGGTATTGACGGCTCTGTCACAGCAGGCAGCGGTTCTGCGATTGACCATGCAAGCCGTCCAACCGTCACCACAATAATAATCGCCAACCCCAACTCTGCCGTAATCACGGGAAGATTTGGCACAGGAAACTTTGGCACAGGCAGGCCTCGTCCGGCGCCGGTCTTCATGGCGCGCATGAATGGACGACACTTCGCAGCGCGGAGACAAAGCATGTCCCATGCTCGCTGAATATGCGCGCCGCCAACCATCATCACAAAAACCTCCCTCATGGTATGTCAAGCCGGATGCGCTGACCGACCCCGTGGCCGCTCCAAAGCGTTCTGCTGTGACTTAACCTCGCCCGCTCACAGATTTTGCGCGGGCGAATGAAAGAAATACGAGGCGTTGAAGCGATAGGGTGCAGCAGCAATGAAATGCCGGCGCCAAATTGAAACGACCGCGCCAGCCGCCCAGCAACCCGGCCTCTCTAGTAAGCCGTTGGGACCGCTTGAAAAATGACTATTGTTAACGAAATCAATTAGTTATATAAGCATACGGTATTATCTGATAGGCTAAGAGGGACTGGGGGACAGTGATATTGGCGCAACCCAACCATGCCGAACACAGCGCTAACACGCTGAATATGATTGAGAAAATTACGCGCCAGGACCGAGACGCATTTCGTGAGCTTTATTTGCAGTCCAGCGCGAAACTTTTTGGCGTCGCCATGCGTATAGTTAAGGATGCCGATAAAGCCTCGGATGTACTCCAGGATGCTTATTTGCAGATCTGGCGAAACTTTGACCGGTTCGACAAGAAGAAAGGAACGCTGGAAGGTTGGATGGTTGGTGTTGTTCGATTTCGCGCGATAGACGCCCTGCGCCGCGACCGGGTGTTGTCTGAGCATGTCTCCGATGGATATGATCTCGACAATTACCGCCCCGCGCATAGCGCAAACGAAAACCGCAGTTCCGAAAGCGCGATGGCTCTATGGGGCTGCATCGACCGCCTTTCCGACGATCAGCGTATGTGCATTCTTGATGCGCATTTCCAAGGATACACGCACGAAGAACTATCGACCCGACACAAGGCGCCCCTTGGAACCATAAAGAGCAGAATTAAACGGGGCCTGTTCGCCCTTAAAGAATGTATGGATCAGTAATGACCGAGAACGCGACCAAAATGGAAGAAGCCGCAGCCAATTACTCTCTTGGCGCGCTTTCTGGCGAGGAGCATGCGCGTGTTGAAGCGGAGATCGCATCCAACCCGGCAATGGCGCAACTTGTCATGGAATGGCAAGACCGCTTTGCGCCGCTTTTTGACAGCACAGAAGAAGTCACACCCCCCGCACATGTGCTGGAGCGGCTTGATGCAGCGCTAGACCGTCAGGCCGCGTCCGGTTCGCGCAATTCCGTCACCATTCGTGACAATGAAGGTTCATGGATCGCGATTGCGCCGGGCATCCGCAAGAAAATTCTCTATCTTGACGAAGCTGTCCGCAAAGAGGCCTATCTGCTCGACTTTGATGCGGGGGCAAGTTTGCCGGAACATAACCATCACGCAACCGAAGACTGCCTGGTGATATCCGGCGATTTCCGGATCGGCGATCTTCAACTGAAAGCTGGCGACTTTCACGCCGCATTTGCAGCCTCCCAGCATCTTACCTGCCGGTCTGAGCATGGCTGCCGGCTGTTTATTAAGGCCGCCGCGTAAAATAATTAATATCGCTGCAACCTGCAGCCGGTTTGCGCCGTAATTCCTTTCATCGTGATTAACTACTCAGACGCCCGCGCTTCGCGCGCGGGCGTCGAAACGAAAGGAATACTCTTATGGTTTCGGGAAACACCATAACACCTGGCATCAGCTCTCGTCGTGCGTTTTTGCGCAGCGGCGGCAATGCTGCGCTGTCTGCTTCGGCAATCGTCGCCCTTTCCGGCGCCGGTGCTGCATTAACGCGCGCGCACGCCTCTTCCGGCGACGCCGCGCAAGACGTTGCTATCCTCAATGTCGCGCTCGGGCTCGAGCATGAAGCCATTGCCGCCTATCAGCTCGGCGCGGAAAGCGGTCTGCTGGAAAAGAGCGTATTGGGCGTCGCCGTTCAGTTTCAATCACACCACAAAGCCCACCGTGACGCGCTGATGGGCGCGATCGGGTCGATGGGCGGCGAGGCTGTGGAAGCGAAAAAACTCAAAGCCTATGCAAAAGATCTGAACGCGGCGTCTTTGATGTCGCAAACAGACGTCCTGATGCTGGCTGCACGCCTCGAGCTTGGCGCCGCCAATGCGTATCTTGGCGTCATTCCGGCTTTTGAAAGCCATGACCTCGCCCAAATCGCAGCGCGTCTTGCAGCAGACGAGACCATGCATTGGACAACATTGACGTCAGCACTCGGCCAATCTTTGCCAACTGACGCTCTTACTTTCGGCGCATAAGCCCCCCAGCGCCGATCTTGCGGCCTCTGGATCTGAACTCTCCCCTTCCCGATCCGGAGGTCGCGCCTTTTTCATTACCAGCCGAGGGCGAGATGATATTACGCACATCATTGGTTTTTGTAACAGTGGCCATGACAGCATGCAGCGCCGCTGAAGACCGGCCAACATCACACATGCGCCAAACCTTGCCCGTGAATGCTGAACCCAGCCCCACAACACAAAATGCAGACACACTCGCTGAAGATATTCGCGCCGGCGAAAAACTCTACGCATCACGCTGCGGCGCGTGTCACTCGGTTGACGCCAATCGCATTGGCCCCATGCATCGCGGTGTTTACGGGCGCGTAGCGGGCAGTGTTGCGGAGTATAATTATTCAGACGCACTCATCCAGTCTGGCGTCGTCTGGAATGAGCAATCGCTGGATCAGTGGCTTGCCAACCCCCAGGATTTTATCCCCGGTCAGAAAATGGGCTACAGGCTTTCGAAAGAATATGACCACAGAGCCATCATTGCGTTTTTGAAAACACTAACGCCGACAGATGCAACACCATAACCTTTATTTTATTTTGCGGTTTCGCAAATCCGTCCGGCTTTACCGCTGGGCGGATTTTTTTAGAACACTGCGTGTTCAACGAATCCAATAACCACGACACATAACCCCCGCTCTTCCCGGCGAAAGCCGGGATCCAGCAGCTCTTGAACTAGACTGGATCCCGGCTTTCGCCGGGAAGAGCGGAGGGAAGGGTATGCGACCATTTGATTGTTAGCCGCTCCCAATATGAGGCGAAGAAGCTGGGACGTTCAAGTTTATTAAGCGCTTTCGCGCGCCGACCAGCGCGCCAAAAAACTTTAGGCGCCAATAATCCGCTGGACGATGCGCGCAACAAGCCCAAGCGGAATTGTTGGTTTATCGGAAACCACCAGCGCGATGCATTCCTCGCCCTGTTCGACGATCGGCTGGTGCGACTCCGTTTCAGAGACGCACTGGACGTCGCCGGTCTGGTACCTGTCCGCGCCATCGCGGTAAGCGCCTTTGAGAACGAGGGTCAACTCTTCCGACCCGTGTCGGTGGGCGGAGAAAACAGCGCCCGGACGCGACCGCAACAGTCTTATGCTGGCGCCGTCGGGGCCTTGGAAGAGCACCGCCCGCTTAATCCCCGGGCCATAGAATTTCCATGGCAACGCATCGATGTCCTTAGCGCCAAGCCGGTCAAACACGTAACGCAACAAAGGGCGCGGTGCGATGTCGCTGAATGTTCCTTGCGTGTATGCGGCGTGATCGGTTCCGTTTGTTTCCGATTTTAAAACAGGCAGGCTTGCGATGGCATTGTCCGGCGCATCAGGGAGGCCTTCCAGCTCTACTATATTCATACCGTCAAGCAGCGCGCCGCCAATCGCTTCAAACTCACGCACGGTCTTGCGGCAGTCGGAACAAAATGTCAGATGCGTAGCGATCAGGACGCTGGTCGCCTCATCACCAGCGCCGCTTGCATAAGCGGTCAACCAGTCTTCACTCGGATGATAACGCGCCATCAAACACTCCCCATCGCGCTGCGCAGCTTTTGAAGCGCCAGGCGTAGTCTAGACTTCACGGTGTTCAACGGAATGTCCAGCCTTTCAGCAACGTCGGTTTGTTTCATGCCTTCTATGTAGATCATCGAGACAACTTCTGCCTGGGGTTGCGGGAGTTCGGCGAGCGCGTCCTTCACAGTGCGCTCTTCATCCTCGCGGGTTAATCCAGCATCCGCTGGCGCCGGCGCATCGCCCGTCAATAACGGATCGTCCAAATCGACGACGCTGCGGCGCTCTTTGCGCACGAGGTCAACATAGCGGTTGCGCGCAATCGTAAAAATCCAGGTCGATGCATTGGCGCATCGCGGGTCGAATTGATGAGCCTTTTCCCAAACGCTTGCCATGACTTCCTGCGTAATCTCTTGGGATATACGGTCCGGCACGCCCTTTTGGCGCAAAAACCCACGCAAGCGCGGCGAATAATATTCATAGAGGCGGTTAAAAGACTGCTCGCAACGTCCGGCCTTCACCTGCGCCAGCAACACCGTGCGCGGGTCGGCGCGTTGTAGCTCTCCCGCAGGGCGTAGCTCTCCCGCAGATTGGCGCTTATGCGGCGCTTTCACTAAACCCGGCGCAATCTGCATCGCGATCCCCTTTGCTCTCCTATCCCACAATACGGACGAAGCGCGCAAATAGATGCCTGGTGTTGCAATTGTGTCGATCACATAAAGGTGTGCTTGCAAGAGCGGCGTTCGGATGAGGGTTTGTGCGCGGGGAACGAGATTAACCTTTGTTGGCGACTTTATTAGGGCGTTGGCTTTTATCACACATAATCAGTGAGGCCTTGGCCCGAAAAGTCAGATTGTAGGTTTTTAAGGCCGCGCCGGATCCAGCTTTTGGTGGTGTTGAGCGGCGCCTGCATGATTTCAGCGACTTCCAGCAAGGTGCGTTCTTCAAGGTAGAATAGCCGGACCGCATGACGTTGCTTTTCAGGCAATCCATCAAGGTGGCGTGATATCGCGCGCTCTGCGTGTTCTCTTTTCATCGCCTCATAGGCGGACGGCGCGTCGCTGCGCAATTCAGCGCAGCACTCATCGCTCACATGATTTGGCCGGCGCCGCCGGAGCGCATCAATGCCGGCATTGCGGGTGATCACCCCCAGCCATGTCATCGGGTGGCCTTTTGCCGGATCAAATTGTCCCGCGCGCCGCCAGATGGCGAGATAGACCTCTTGCAAGACGTCGGCGGCTTCGTCTTTGTTGTGGAGAATGCGGATGAGAACCGCGAATAATTTTGACGAGGTTTCCCGGTAAAGCTCGCGAAAAGCCTCGCGGTTTTGACGGCTCGTCGCCGCCAGCAGCGCTTCCAGATAGCGTTTTTGTTGAACTTTTTGATCTACCGCTTTCATGAGGCCCGTCCGCTTCCCATCATGGTCTATGGATGTGTTTACGACGGGCGCCGCAAAAGGTTCATTGCTGCGGTATATGCGCGTTCACACTGCCGTGAACGCGCATTTAGACAGGCTCAAGCCTCAAGTTTCTTGTCGCGCCGCCATTAACCGTGCGTCGAGAGCCATGTCTTCCAGGCCTGCAGCCTTGGCCCAGGCGGCGACTTCCTCAACCACGCCCATATTCCCGAGCGCTGCGGCCGCATCCACAAGGATACGCGCATCCACCGGCTCTTTTTGCGCGCTCCAGTTTCGTTTGGCATAGTCAAACGCGGTTTGCGGGTCATCAAGAATGGCCAATGCATAGCGCGCATATTCGCGCGCATGACTATAATCGCCGCGAACCAAATCATCGGCCATGCGGGTATTGAGTTTGGAAGCGGCAAGACGCGCCGCGTCATCACCATCGCCAGCGCTTGCAAGCGTTCTCAACAGCAGCATCACTTCTGTGTGAGGTTTCTCACCGAGAATTTTGCGCGCTTGCGGGATGCGGCCCTGATCAATCAAAAAATCCGCATAGGCGGCGCGCGCATAAACCGAACGCGGGTCAGCCGCCACCAGCTCTGCAAGAAACGCATCCGCCTTTTCAGCGTCACCCAGCCGTGCTGCAATTTCAGCCGCAACCGACAGAGCAAAAGCTTTTTCACTTGTTGAAGTAGACCGGATGACCTGGAGAGACGCTTCAAGGCGCTCCAGCGACTTTCTGGCGCGCCCGCTCAGGCTTAACATACGCGCAGAGCATGTCTCTCTGATGATCAGCGAGACATTCGGCAATATCCGCGCGCAATCACGCGCCGCATCGCGCGCCTTGCCCGTTGTCGCCAATACAAATGCGCGCGAAAGACGGGCTTGCGGGTTTTTCGGCTCGCGCGCGATCACCTTATCTAGGTCGGCCAGCGCCGTATCAAAACGGTGATCGATTTGCCTGACATTGGCGCGAATGATGAGGATGTCTGTCGGCGGCTCGTCGACATGGTCCCATGGCGCAAGCGTTTTGCCGGCAAGTTTCAATAGGTTTGTATTGCCGTCGCGACGCGCCAGACCTACGGCATAGCGTGCAAGAGCAATGCTGGCGGCGGCGTCTTTGGGGCTGTCGGCTTTGTCATGTTGCAGCGCTTCAAGCTTGGCGGTTTCTTCGCTTGAAAGCGCGGGGAAAACTGTGCGGCTGTCCGGCGCAGCCGGTTGGCTGCGTGGATGCGCTAAGGCGGCGCCTGTCATTGCACTCGTCGCCTGCATTGCAAAGCCGGCCAGCAAAACAATCACACCGCGCCGTATTGTCGATTTCGTATGTTGCAGTCCCATAACTTGTCTCCTCCGCAAGAATAATGAAGTGCGTCTGTCAAAAAAATGAAGCAGGCAAAAAAATGAAGCGGGCGGAGAATTTCCCGCCCGCTTCGACCAGGCTAGTTGTCTAGCGTGGTGCTTTCGTCGTGATGACCGTGGTTACGGCCATTCAGCGGCGTCGCCGCATATGGAAACACCTGGTTGAAGGTGATGTCATTTTTATCGATGCCGTCAATATTAACGTCAGCGAAGAACTCGGTGATCGCATCATCCGGACCCGGACGTCCGGCAAGGCCGATCGCAATCACAGCGACATCGACAACATCATCGCCAAACCGCCGGCCATTTGGCCAACCGCCTGGAATGAAACCGCCATTGCCGAATGGGTCTTGAAATTGGCTCTTCAAGACGTCGCCGCCGAATACGCCCAGGCGGTCAAAATCTGCTTCGCCAGCAAGACGCGCCGGTCCCGTGGTGAGGTCGACTTTAATCAGGTCAGGAATGTAAATCGATTCCAAAAGACCCGGAAGCAGTGGGCCAGGACCGAAGCCGGAAAGCTCCGGCGTTTGCGCAAACTGACGCAGTGCGAAGTCTGTCTCAGGCTTACGCTGGTTGTAGGCGTCCTTTTCGCCGATCGGCAGAAGCGCTTCTACAAATAGCGGGTTGCCCTGACGGCCAACTTGACGATAGGCTCCGCGTGCATTGCCAAAGCGTTCGTAGGACGAAGGCTTATCGTTAGCATTCGAGCGACGACGGCTAGTCGTGGCGTAAACACCAGCCAGCTGCGCGCCGTTCAACTCTTCGATCGGAATGTTCAGCACAATCGTGTGAAGATTGAACCCGCCCTGACTGTCAAACGGTTTCGTTTGCGTGCCCGTAGCGGCGCCAAAGGAGAGATCAAGATCAAAGATCGACTGGATGTCAGCATAAAAGCCGTCATCACGCTGTCCGGCGAAAACCTGATAGCCGCCTTTAAGATCGGCAACACCGGCCTTCGTATAGGCGTCAAGATCGCTTGTCTTGCTGACGCCTTGTCTTGCGCGATTGTCGCCATTGTTATCTTCATTGTAGAACGGCGTCAGAATACCTTGGTTGTTCGGCGGCACGATGAGGCCATCAGCAACGCCTCTTCCGAGCACCGTACGGCCGCGACGTGATCTGTGCTTGTATTTTTTACCGTAAGAACCGCGATGCTTATAGCCGCGGCGCTTGCCGCCATGGTGTTCGTCATCGTCGCGCTTGCTCTCACGGCGATCAATTTTCGTCACGCGGTAGCTTTGGCGAAGATTTTGATTGTCGCCATTCGCAGACACAATGCCGGTGAAGGCCTGAAGGATAGTGTTTTGATTGGCGTAAACCGTCGAGAAATCGAACTCATAAGAAAGGTCCGCACGCCCCTTAGCGACATTATCGCCAAGCGAAACGTGAATCGCGTAACGAACGCGGTCGTCAAACCGGTACGTGTTCGGCCCAATGCCGGGCTCTTCAAACGGATAGACCGACAACGCGGTCGTCAGGTAAAGCTGGCCTTTCGCGTCTTCGCTCAAAAACGCATAAACATCAGTGGTGTTTGCAGCGTCGTCGAAAGTGATCAACGGCGCATCCATGTGGCTTGAAGCGTTTGCCGCGACCGGCAAAGCGGCCGCCGTCCCTGCCGCGACTGCGGCAAGCAGGTTCATTCTCATACTCGTAAGCTCCTTTAGGGATATCTCAATTCAAGGGATCGAATGCGACAAACAACGCCGCACGGTAAAAGAACGATTCAAATGTGAGATTGGGTGCAGCGCGAGAAATCAACGCCCGATTTCCGCAATGGCAAGCCCCGCGTGAAGCGGGGCTCACTAGAAGATATTGATATGACCGAGGAGGAATGGACAGCTTAAGGGCGCCGCCGGACGCAAGGCGGCTTAGTTCACGCTTTGATAAGCGTACCAATAGTCGTTAATCCGACAGGACACGGAAATACGTCCGGAAGCGACATTCATCTCTAACCATTCGAGCGAGCGTTGATCACATTTGTCGAACAGCGCCACATTTGGATCATCATCAGCGGGTGGAAGAGAGAGCTCGGAATAAACCAGACTGATGACAGTCCAGCTTGTGTTGGCCCCGTATCTGTCAATGACAACGTCGATTTCGTCTTTGCCAGTGTCGGCGAGCGGGAGAAAATCGATAAACTCGACCGGGAAATGTTTGCGAAGTTTTTTAATAAATATTGTGTCTTGGCGTGTTTGTTTGGCCGGGTCTCGGGCGGGAACACGCGTAAAGCCCCTGTAAGGGCCTGGATAGTTTTCGCGAATGGACGCGAAGGCTTCCGGGTTGGCCTCATAAATAGCCGCGGCGTCGAGGATGTTCATGCCCGTATCGCCAGTATCGCACCCGGCAATCAGGACTGCGTTGGACAGCGCCGCCAATGTTAAACCCAGCTTCTGCATCGCATGACCCTCCACATGTGATTGAGGTTCAAAACATACCCCAATACCGCGCCAACGAAAACGCAGTTTTATGTCGCACTTGCCAGGTAGCTGTGCAGCATGGCTTTCAAACATGATTATTAAACGATGTAATGGACCGAAACGAAGAAACAAGGTTATATATAACCAACAAGACAACACTATAAATAATATTCAGTTGAGACGTTGGATGCACACTCATTTGCTATTCGATTTGCTTGCTTGGACTCTTGGGATTGTTGCTGGGTGGAGTGCTCATAAGTTTAGGCGACGAGCTGCAGCGCCTTTTTCAGATAAGAAGTTTCCTGTATTTTATTACACACTTGCGGCGGTTGGCGCTGTGTGGGGTGCTTATTTCTTTGGGACATTAAATATTTACTTGTCTGGCGAAACAGCAATGCTAGGGCGGAGTATTGTTGGGGCGATTGTGGGAGGTATTATCGGCGTCGAATTTTATAAATTGTTAAATGGTATTTCAGGTAGTACAGGCGGCGGGTTTGTGGCGGCATTGGGTGTGGGTATCACAATTGGCCGTTTTGGTTGTTATTTTTCTGGCGTCGAAGATTTTACCTATGGTACAGAAACTCTATTGCCCTGGGGGGTTGATTTTGGGGATGGGGTGCGACGACATCCTGTACAACTTTATGAGGCGGCATTGATCGGCGCCTTTACACTCGCATTTTTTGTTGGCTTAGCCCGGCAGAAACAATGGGCAGTTAATGGTGGGTTTTATTGGTTTGTGATGATTTATTCAGGGCAACGTTTTTTATGGGAATTTTTAAAACCTTACCAGACATTACTCGGTCCATTTAACCTGTTTCATTTAGTTACAGCCGCCCTTATGGTTTACAGTATCTACATGTTATACCGATTGAGGAAGCCGCATGGGCACGACTGATGTGATCAGGAAACCTTCCAATCATCTGTTCTATGGGCAAACAACATCTTTATGTGAAACCTGCCTTGCTCTGGTGCCCACGAAGATTTTGATAGATGGCGATAATCAGGTTTTTTTTCAAAAACGATGCCGACAACACGGGGTTCAAAAAACTCTTATTAGTTCCGATGCGGACTATTATCGCCGTCAGAAGGAGTATCTAAAGCCTGGAGATCGCCCCTTACAGATTCAAACAAAAACAGATTTTGGCTGTCCTCTTGATTGCGGCCTGTGCGCAGATCATGAGCAGCATTCTTGCCTCGCGTTGATCGAAATCAATCAAGCGTGTAATTTGAATTGTCCGGTCTGCTTTGCCGAGAGCGCGACCTCAAAAATTGGGCAGCGATCTTTAGAAGAAATAGAGAGCATGCTCGATACATTGGTTGCAAGTGAGGGGGAGCCTGACTTGTTGCAGATTTCCGGCGGCGAGCCAACTATTCATCCGCAATTTTTTGAGATACTCGATGCCTGCAAGAGGCGACCTATTCGTCACCTTATGATCAATACCAATGGTGTCCGTATAGCGAAGGACCCGGAATTTGCCAAGCGATTAGCAGACTACATGCCGGGCTTTGAGGTCTATTTACAGTTTGATAGTTTACGCCGCGATGCGTTGATAGACTTACGCGGCGCCGACTTGCGAACGATCCGGGACCAAGCATTGGCTCGCCTGGAAAAGATGGGATTATCAACTACCCTGGTAGTAACAGTCAAACGGGGCGTCAATGATGACGAATGTGGCGAGATTGTTCGCCATGCTTTAAAATACAGATGCGTTCGCGGAGTGACGTTCCAACCTGTGCAGGATACAGGCCGAAATGATAATTTCGACAAACAGAAAAACCGTCTGACTTTGACTGATGTGCGTTTTCAGGTGGCCGAGACAAGTGGTGTATTTGATGCAAGTGACATGATCCCGCTTCCTTGCAATCCCGAGAGCATTTGTATTGGCTATGGCTTACGTAATGGTGATCAGGTCGCTCCCATCACAGGCATGTTTCCAGCAGATGTACTGGCTGCGACAGTACCCAATACGGTAACATTTGAGGGCTATCCCGAACTACGGAAAGCGATGTTTAATCTATTGTCACTTTCTACGGCAGCGGCAGACACATCGGAAAAACTGGCGTCTGTTTTGTGTTGTTTACCACAAGCCGATGTTCCCGCTAGCGTGACTTATGAAAATACTTTCCGTGTCGTGATTATTCAATTTATGGATAAATATAATTTCTGCGTTGGCAGTGTAAAGCGGTCCTGTGTCCATTTTGTTGAGCCTGATGGCAAGATTTATCCTTTTGATACGTTCAACCTTTTCTATCGGGACAAGAACGTTGTGGAACGGTTGAGGGAGAATGTGACATGAAGGAACGCCGCCCCGGTTTAGCGGGAATAGCCCCATTGGCTATCGGACTGTCAGGCTTTGCAATGCTGTTGGTGGGTGGCTGTGCCGTCACAACGATATGGGTTGGGATGTCGGATGAACACCTTGCTGGCCTAATTCCATTGTTTGGTATGCCGATCGCAACAGTTTTATTTTTTACGCTATATGGAATGCGGAAAATGGCGTCAAATCAGATTACGGGTTTTCGCCGTGTTGTACTATCCATATTCGGGTTGCTTTTGGGCGTGCCCCTTATCGCCGTTGGTCTTTCTGTGATATCGACCCTTATTACTGACGCAGGTGCACGTGGGGCCCTTTCGGATACAATCCCCGCGTTAATTTTTATTATCACCGCCATAGTCTCGGGTATCACGGCGACACTGTTCGGAGTTGCTGGGTTGATCGGTGATCGCAGCGATAATGGTTGATATTCGGATGCAATAACTGCGATTTCCCGTCTTAAGCTATTTCGTTTTTCAGGAGGTCCTTATGTTTTATTGCTCGACGTCATGTCGTGGGGAGCTCAACGAGAAATTGTGTTTGATCTGCAGTCGGGATTTTGAGAAAAACGTGGCATACTACCCCAATCTAAAATTCGTCCTGTGCTATACTAAACTGCCGTTTCCATAAGATGTTGGTGGAGCTAACCGAACAAACATCGAACCAGTCGCTTTTAACGTGCGACTGCGCGTCGGCCGGTCAGGCCGCCCCGCCGGAGGCGCTTTGCGCCGCGAGGCAAAAATGGTGGAGCTAGGCGGAATCGAACCGCCGACCTCGTCATTGCGAACGACGCGCTCTCCCAACTGAGCTATAGCCCCGAAACCTTTAACGGCCGCGTCTTAAGGCCCCGCGCCGGTCTCTGTCAATTGGCCGACGGAAGCGATAAGCTCGGGTTTCCGCGAAGCCGGAGGTTTGTCCATGTTGCTCCTTCTTGTCGCCGCCTTGTTGTCCGCCAATAAGTCGGAGGTTCCGCCCGATGTTTGGGCCTGTCGCAACCAGATTGAGATTTGGTGCACGGGCGGCGAATGCACCGCCAAGGCCGAAGCGGAGACGACGCCGATGGATATCTGGGCGAGGGCCGACGGGGCTTTTTCGGTCTGCGCCTATACTGGCTGCTGGGACGGCATGGCCGAGACGGCGTCGGTGAACGGACGGCTGATCTGGGCGGCCGATGATGTGGAATTCCTGTCCGGGCGTGGCGGCTTTAACGCCGATGTCACCCTGGTGATCGTTGAAAAGGACGGCGTCGGCTTTGTCCGGGTCGGCGGGTTTGCCAGCCCGGTGTTGTGTCTGCCGGGCGAGCCCGGAACGCGGTGAACCGCGCGCCCGCTTGTTGCAACCAAAGCCGACTGCGCTTAAGTCCCCAGAAGCGCGAAATCTCGGCGCGCCAAACAGGAGCTTTGCGTGCAAATCATCCCGATGCCGTTCTTTTTGCTGATCGATGCGATCTTGCAGCTTTATACATTCATCGTCTTCGCGATGGTGATCATGTCGTGGCTGCTCGGGTTCAATGTCATCAACCGCCACAATCAGGTGGTCGACATGATCTGGCGCACACTGATGACGATGACCGAGCCGTTGATGCGGCGCATCCGTAACTTCCTTCCGTCCATGGGCGGGCTTGATCTGTCGCCATTGGTCCTGCTCCTCGGCGTTTTCTTCCTGCGCGAGATGAACCAGTGGGTAGCGCTGCGCATCGGGATTCCTTGATCCGCCGGCGGCGATGAGCGCGCAGAATTTTTTCAACCTGACGCCAGATGGCGCGCAAATTTTTGTGCGCGCGAGCCCGGGCGCCGCAAAAGACGAAATCGCCGGCCTGTGGCAAGGCGCGAGAGATGAACCCCGCCTCGCCGTTAAAGTCACCGCGCCGCCAGACAAAGGCAATGCCAATGCGGCCATCACCAAGCTCCTCGCCAAGGCGCTCGGCGTTCCCAAATCCACCCTGTCGGTCAGCGCTGGCGAGACCGCACGGCTAAAAACCATCACCATCATTGGCGATCCGGCGGTATTGGAGCCAGCGCTCCGTAGGCTGATAGACAAGTCTTCATAGTTATCCTGCCTTGCATAGGTTTCTTGCGCCAACCTTTATGAGGGGCTGGGAGAGCGCCCTCGCGCTTAATGTGAGCCCTGCAACCACGGGGCCTGTAGCGAAATCTTGTCCAACATTTTCACTTGGCGCCGCCGCCTTCATTGATGGCGCTGGCGGCGCCTGGCGCCGGGATGTTTTTATTCGCCGCATGTGGTTTGCTCCTTTGATCACAATTGCCGGATCGTTGAAGAGCGCTCGCAATAACGCCTTTCCATATCCGGATTGCCGAGGAGTATAGGGCCGCTGGAATCGGTGAGGATGAAATTTAATATATTAAATTTCATCCTCACGGGCTGGAATGGCCTTACACTACTGCCCGCCGCCCGCCCCTGACGGATTGAGCGGGGAGTTTTATCGTTGTCATCCCGTGTGCTGTGCAGCACGCAGTGGTGCACTGCTAGCACGGGATCGCTATCAACATGCTCCACACCCTGCAACAGATCCCGGACCAGCGAAGCAACACTTCGTGTTGCGTCGCATCCGGGATGACGATGAGTGGTTTGTTGCCGGCGAGAAATATAACGCGCCACGTGACAATAATGGTACGTGCGGCGTTACAAATCCAAAGCGCCAATAATCTTCGGTCCAAGAAAATCTCGTAGTGAATTTTCTCCGGCAGCGTTTGTGTTTTTGATATCCGCTATCGCTTGACCCGCCGCTATTTCCCACGGCTTATTCGAGCCTGCTAGCATCATGATGACATTTCTTAGTGGTTTTATGTTTGCATTTCTACGATCCCATCCATCATCGCGAAAGCCTACGGCGGCAGCGTGTTGTGGATGCCCCGCGTTGGCGGCAATCCATTCTTCAAACGCGGAGTTTATGTTTTCCCATGATGTGTTGAGATTGCCCAAAACATCGTTGGTTAGGAGTAGGTTTTCAATTGCGTAACAATTTAGCCTTGCGCGAACAACGCAGCCGTTATCACCTATTGCATAGTCATCATCGTCACGATCACGAAATGAATATGCTTTAGCATCTTCATATACAGAGGAAATTAGCTGATTTGTGGCATCCTCAAAGGCGCTCATTTTATGCTTATCTCCAGCAACACAAGGATAGACACTAATGGAACCTTGAGAAGAACGCACAGCCGTTTGCCACACTCTCTCGTCGTCTTCGCCTTCAACAATTAGAATGGGTTTTTCGTTGAACACACTAGAAAGAGGGTGTGCGCCAAACACCGGCAAAATACTTATTAAGGGTTCGTCAGGTTTGATGAATTTCGCGATTTGTAACTGTGGAGTGAGAAAAGCAATACGCATATCTGTTTCGTTAATTAAGGCAGATAGAACACATGTGCTATGTGTCGCAATAATAACTCTTCCCGGTGTATTCTTGAAAGAATTTACGAGCAATCGCATTAAGCGATATTGCAGATCAGGGTGAAGGTGAACATCTGGCTCGTCTAGCAAGAGCCAATTTTCATGTTCGCGGTAGTCTTCCTGCTGACAGACGTAAGAAAAGTTTAGAATCTCAATTGCTAAGCTTATAAGCTCGGATTCGCCGCTGCTGATTTGATGCGTGGTTTCTTCAGCATCTGTTTGCTTATTGCGAATTCCAAAGATGCCATTCTCTTTACGGTATATTTTTATTCTATCAAGTAATGCATTGATCTCTTGAATTGTGGATTCAAATGAAAAATTTAGATCGGCTCTAACTTCCAGATCCTGTTCTATTTTTCGCAGTACTAATGTTTCAAGCTTGCGAAACTCTGAAACGCTAGTCTGCCTAAATTGATGGAATTGATTTTTCCTCCGAACACTCCAAAGCCATTGTGCGTTTTGCGACTGGCTTGTTTCCACGCTACCATCATAGGTAAGTTCTCCGCCTCGTTCAGGCGTGATATACTTGATAAACGCTCCTGTATTTTGGCGGGCAGCATCAAGTTCTCTAAGTAGAGTGCTCTTGCCCGATCCATTCTTGCCCAAGAGTATATTGAACTTCGCACACTCTTCGAAGGCGTATCCATTTCCGAATAGGACATTGGGCATAGCTATTGGAATCCCTCCCCCTCAAATATCCAGCGCATCCCGAACAAACTCAGCGTTCTCCTGAATGAACTGAAACCTTGCCTCCGGCTTCTTCCCCATCAGGCGGGTCACCAAATCATCGGCCGCTTCAACCTTGTCTTCGGCGATGACGACGCGGGCGAGCGTTCTTGTGGCTGGGTTCATGGTGGTGACTTTTAATTGCGCGGGCATCATTTCGCCGAGGCCTTTGAAGCGGCCGACATCAACTTTTTGGCTGGCTTTGAATTCCGACTTCAGCAGCTTGTCGCGGCTGTCTTCGTCCATGGCGTAGACGGACTTTCCGCCGGCAGAAAGACGAAACAGCGGCGGTTGCGCCATGTAGAGATGGCCCTGGCGGATTAACTCCGGCATTTCCTGGTGGAAGAAGGTGATGAGGAGGGCGGCGATATGCGCGCCGTCGACATCGGCGTCGGTCATGATGATGATTTTTTCATAACGCAGATTTTCAATATCGAACTTTGAACCGATGCCAGCGCCGAGCGCCTGGGTCATGTCGGCGATTTCCTGATTGGCGAGGATTTTATCGCGCGCCGCCGAAGCGACATTGAGGATTTTCCCGCGCAGGGGCAAAATCGCTTGCGTCGCGCGGTTGCGCGCCTGTTTGGCGGAGCCGCCGGCGCTGTCGCCTTCGACCAGAAACAATTCCGTACCCGTACGGTCCTTCTGAGCGCAGTCGGCGAGTTTGCCTGGCAGGCGCAGCTTGCGCGTTGCGGCAGCGCGCGAAACTTCCTTTTCCTTGCGGCGGCGCTGGCGCTCATCGGCGCGGTCCACCACCCACTCGACCAGCTGGCCGGCCTGCTTGGGGTTGGACGCCAGCCAATGATCAAACGCCGGGCGCAACGTCGCCTCAACAATTTTTTGCGCCTCCGCGGTGGCCAGCTTGTCTTTGGTCTGGCCCTGAAATTCCGGATTGCGCACAAAGACGGAGAGGAGGGCGCCGGCGGTCCCCAGCACATCCTCAGCGGTGATGTTGGCGGCTTTTTTCACCCCCGATAATTCGCCATAAGCCTTTAGCCCACGGGTCAACGCCGCGCGCAGGCCCGCCTCATGCGAGCCGCCCTCGGCCGTCGGGATGGTGTTGCAATAAGAATGAATGAAACCGTCGGCGTCGCCGAACCCGGCCGCGCCCCACAACACCGCCCATTCGACATTGCCGTGGCCGCCATCGTCCTTGCGCTCGACCTTGCCGGAGAACATGTCCTCAGTCACGGTGGGCTTGGCGCCAGCGAGGGTTTGCAGATAATCCGTAAGCCCCCTTTCGAAGTGGAACACCGCTTCCGTCGGGGTTTGGTCCTTGTCCTTGATAAGGCTTGCGGCGCATTTCCAGCGGATTTCAACGCCGCCAAAGAGATAGGCTTTTGAGCGCGCCATTTTGAACAGCCGCGACGGACGGAACGCGAGCTTGGTCCCGAAGATTTTCGGGTCCGGGTGAAACATCACGCTGGTGCCGCGCTTGTTCGGCGCGGGGCCGACTTTTTCGAGCTTGGTGCGCGGCTTTCCTTCCGCGTAAGACTGCCGGTACATGGTGCGCCCGCGACAAACCTCAACGATGAGATCGTCCGACAGCGCATTCACCACCGAAACCCCAACGCCGTGCAGCCCGCCAGAGGTGACGTAAGCCTTGCCGTCAAACTTGCCGCCCGCATGCAGCGTCGTCATGATGACTTCAAGCGCTGATTTTTTCTTAAACTTCGGATGCGGATCGACCGGCACGCCGCGGCCATTATCGGTGACTTGCAAATAGCCGTCCTCGAACAGCTCGACCTCGATGCGGCTGGCGTAACCGGCGACGGCCTCGTCCATGGCGTTGTCGAGCACTTCGGCGAACAGGTGGTGCATCCCCTTTTCGTCCGCGCCGCCAATATACATACCCGGGCGTTTGCGCACCGGTTCCAGGCCTTCGAGAACCTCGATGTCCTTGGCGGTGTAGTCGCCGAACAGGTCGATATCGTGTTTTGCTGTCGCTCGCTTGGCCATACGCGTTTACTTGTCTTTCTTGGCTGACAGGTGCGCGCCGCTGCGGCCCGCGCCCTGGGTGAATTTTGTTGCGCCCGATAGGGTTTCGCCTGATTCGAGGGTGTTGCGGCCGAGACGGAATTCTTCGCGCATCGCCGCCGCCTCGTCCAGCGACCATTGCCCCAGCGCCGAGGCGCGGTCATTGCGCAGGCAAGTCTGGGGCAATGCCGCCAGCGCATGCGCCAGGGCGGTGGCTTCGGCCAGCGCCCTGCCCGGCTCAGCGAGGCGATTGGCGAGGCCCCAAAGATGGGCCTCATCCGCGCCAACGCTGCGCCCGGTGAGGATCATGTCGAGCGCGCGCGATTGTCCGATCAGCCGCGGCAGGCGCACCGTGCCGCCGTCAATCAACGGCACGCCGAACCGCCGGCAGTAAACTCCGAAAGTTGCATCGCGCGCCGCCACGCGCAGATCACACCACAAAGCCAGCTCCAGCCCGCCGGCCACCGCATAACCTTCAACGGCGGCGATCACCGGTTTGGAAAGCTGCAACCGCGTCGGACCCATGGGTGCGTTAAGTTGGGGTCCGTCGCCTACGGGCTCGGTGCGATTGCCGGCGCCTTCAGCGATAGCTTTTAAATCCGCGCCGGCGCAAAAATTTCCCCCGGCGCCGGTGAGGATCGCGACGCAGAGATCGTCATCATCGTCAAAAGCCCGAAACGCCGCCGCCAGCGCATCAGCGGTGATGCGGTCAACAGCGTTGCGCCGCGCCGGCCGGTTGATGGTGACGATAAAGACCGGGCCGTCAATTGCGGTGAGGATGGGCGGTGTATCTGCATGCGGCATGGCGAGGTTGTGGCGCCGCCGCGAGGCTTGCGCAAGCATTGCTCATGGTCGGCGGAGATGGGAGGTTTGCGACGGTAGTGCGGGCATTTGCCGCCCTACAGCGAAGCCGCGGCTGCTTGACGGCAGAATAAATCAAGCGCACGTTTTAACTATAAGAGTTACAAAATTATTTTCTACATCTGAAAATCTGACTGCTTCGATGCGCTTCGCATCGTGGCATCAGGTTTTGACAACGCGTGTTTGCCCAAGATGGCGCTTACAGAAGGAAATCACAGCGCATCCCAATAAAAGGAGTGAGTCGATGAACGAAATATTTGGCATAAGCCCTTATAAAACAGGAAAAATACAAAAGCGGCAAATTCTGGGATTAACTGCTCGTGTAAATTTACTTTTTGTATCTGCGCTTTTGTTTGTATCAGCGCTTTTGATTTTTGGGGCAATCACCACGCCTGCGCGCCTGCGGCGGCTGTTCCCAGCTTTGGCGCGCAAACCGGTCAGCCATGCAGTTCATGCCATGTTGGCGGCTTTGGACCACAGCTCACCCCATTTGGACGAGAATTCAAGACGCAAGCATATACGATGCGCACCAATAAGAAGAGCTTGCCATTGTCGATGATGGCGATTGCGTCCTATTTGCGAACAGCGGAACAGCAGGACGACCTGGCCCCTGATTTTTCGACCAATGACAACGTCTCGCTCGACGAGCTCAGTTTATTTCTGGCAGGCGGAGTGGGCAATCATGTGGGCGGTTTCGTTCAGGGCACCTATGACGGCGTCGATGAGAGCTGGGCGTTGGACAATGTGGATTTGCGCGTCGCGGCGACGGCGACAGTAAAGGGCGCCAATGTTGTTCTTGGCGCCAGTCTTAACAATTCGCCGACAGTTCAGGATATATGGAATTCGCTTCCCGGATTCGGCTATCCCTATACAGACTCAGCGCTTGCGCCGGGTCCAAGCGCCGCCCCTGTTATCGCCGATAGTTTTGCGCAAAATACGATTGGCCTTACTGGCTATGCGTGGATTAACTCAAGCGTCTATATCGAAGCTGGCGGATATCGATCACTCAGCGCCAGCGTCTTAGACAATTTGGGCGTTGATCCCGGCGAAACAATGAAGATCAAAGGTGTGGCGCCCTATGCGCGCATCGCATACCAAAAAAATTGGGGCGATCAGAATATTGAAGTCGGCGCCTTTGGCTTGTTTAGTCATGTCTTTCCGGAGCGTGATACAACAGCTGGCGTCACCGATCGAATAACAGACTTGGGAATTGATGCGTCTTATCAGCTCTTTCGAGCCAACAAAGATGTCTTCACCATTAACGGCCGATACACGCATGAGTCGCAGCGTCTGCCAGCGTCACAGTTTCTTGTGCTCGCCGCTAATGCAAAGAATACGCTTCAAGACATCCGCATTGACGCCTCATATTACTGGCAAAACAAATTTGGCCTGACAGCTGGCGCTTTCAATAGTTGGGGCTCATCCGACCCCCAACTCTACAGTTATTCGCGAACATTTTCACCAAATAGTTCGGGCCTCTTGTTTCAGATTGATGCGACGCCGTTTGGTGGAAGCAATTCGCCTCTGGGACCACGATTCAATTTACGTGTCGGCGCGCAGTATATCACCTATTTTAGGATCGATGGCGCATCGAATAATTTTGACGGTTTCGGAAGAGATGCGTCTGATAACAATACATTCAGAATTTTTGGATGGACCGTATACTGATTATTAAGCGCCAAAAACAACTGGTCGGAATAACGCTTGCAATGGCAATTTTCGCTGGCTCGGCCAACGCCGGCGATCCGACGACCGGCAATCATGCGGCTATCGCCGCGTAGAACAAGTGGCGGGCATTTGCCCGCCTTTTGTTCGCGCATCGGCGGAAAGGCGACGATACTCAGGCATGCGTTGATTGAAACACAATCAATCCGTAAGGCCAAGCCTGCGGTGGATGAATGGTGGCCGCCAGCTGTGCGCAAGCGTTGCTCATGCTCGGCGAACATGGGAGGTTTGCGCTGCTTGCCAACAGGGAAAACAATCGATGGCCGGAATTCTTGATACGTCGCTGGCGTTGCCATGTGGCGCCGTTCTTAAAAACCGCATCGCCCGGGCGGCGATGACCGAAGGTTTGGCGGACGCGCATAACCGCGCCACTGGGCGCCATGTCACGCTCTATCGTCGCTGGGCTGAGGGCGGCGCGGGGATGCAGCTTACTGGCAATGTCATGGTTGACTGGCGCTATCTGGAGCGGCCGGGCAATGTGGTGATTGACGGGCCGCAATCGAACGCGCAGCTCGCTGCTTTGTCGGCCTGGGCAAGCGCGTCGCGCGATGCGGGCGCGGATATCTGGATGCAGCTGTCCCATGCCGGGCGCCAGTCGCCAAAGATTGTCGCGACCGAACCGGTGGCGCCTTCCGCCGTTGAGATCAGCCTGCCCGGCGGGACATTCGCGCGCCCGCGCGCCTTGTCGGGCGAAGAAATTGAAGATGTTGTCAACCGGTTCGTCCACGCCGCCTCGGTCGCCAAACAGACCGGCTTTAGCGGCGTGCAAGTTCATGCAGCGCATGGCTATTTATTGTCTGAATTCCTCAATCCGCTGGTTAATCAGCGCACAGATGAATGGGGCGGCAGCTTAGAGAACCGTGCGCGGTTACTGATGCGGGTGATCGCGGCGGTGCGCGCCAATGTCGGGGCGGGCTATCCGATTGCAGTCAAGCTCAACTCGTCGGACTTTCAAAAAGGCGGCTTTGGGCCTGAGGATAGCTTGCAAGTTGCAGCCTGGCTGAACGACGCCGGCGTCGATTTGCTGGAGGTTTCCGGCGGGTCTTACGAGCAGCCGGCGATGATGGATATTGAAGGCATCGATGCGCGTTACGAGGAAGAAAAGCGCGCCTCGACCCGCGCCCGCGAGGCGTATTTTCTGACCTATGCGGAGGAAATCCGCAAAGTCGCGAAAATGCCGCTCATGGTGACCGGCGGATTTCGCTCCCGCGCCGGCATGGAGGAAGCGGTCTCATCGGGCGCTTGCGATATTTGCGGGATTGCGCGCCCGCTTTGTGTTGACCCCGATGCGCCCAACAGACTGATGAGCGGCGCAGTTGAAGCGGTTCCATCATGGGAAAAGACGCTGCGCATCGGCCCCGGCATTCTGGGGCCGGCATCAAGTATTGATCTTATCAAACTTCTGAACGGTTTCGGTGTGATGGCGTTCTTCTATGAGAATATTTTCCGCTTGGCGGATGGGCTGGAGACGAAAACGAAAATGGCGATTCTGCCCGCCTTCATCACACACCAGATGCGCGAGGCGAAAGCAGCAAAAGCGCTTGAACGATAGGCGGCGCGGCCCCGATTCCGGTAGGGCGAAGGTTTGCTCTTGAAGGGCGCGCCGCAGTTTAACGCAACCAGCCTTTTGCCTTCGCCATGCTCGAAAACCAGACCAGAAAAGCACCGATAGTAATAACCATGATCGGCATGGTGACGCCGCCAGGCCCGTAAACGTCGATCGAATTTGTCATCAGCAGCCAGTAAGACATTTGTATGATGATGCCGGCCAGCGATAAGCCGAAGACCGGAAGCGCGAAGCAGTTTCGCAACACCATAAGCACGGCGCCGGCAATGCCAGCAAACACTGCAATTGCGAATGCGCTGGTCGCCCAGATTGGGGTATTGTTGTAAAGCGCCTGTTCGGCCTCTGGCATGGCTGCGATCGCTTCCGGGCTGATCATCACCGTACTGATGTAAGAAGCTACCCCCATCAAGTTCCAAAGAATAGCTACTATAGCAACGATCCAAAACCACACTGGCAGCTTCGTTGTGACTGCGTCAGACATCGTTCTCTCCCGGTTTGTTATTAGATAGATTAAAAAATAATCAGGCTTGCGCATAGGCTTTCTTCAGCCAAGCCTTAACATCTTTATCGACATCCGCTGTTTTTTCGAGCCGTACCCGATGGCTGACCATGGCGTTAAAACTGCCTGATTTTTCAAGCCGGCCCGCTACGGGCTGATTTTTGAAGTTGAGGCCAAGATCGAGGCGTGTTTTTGTCGATGGCTGGATGATGGCGAATTGTTTATTGCGCCGTAGGCTGACATAGGCTTTCTTCGGCGAGACTTCGACATCTTTTCCGCACGCCTTCGCCACTTTGATGAGCGCATCATAGATCGGCTTGAGGCCCGCTTTGGGCCCGGCATATTGTGCGGCGATCAACGCGTCATCGCCGCCAGCGCTGCCTGCATCGCTTTTCAGCGTCTTAAGCGCAACGAGGTTAGCGAAGCCATGCGTCATGCCATGCTCGCTTTTCAGATGCTTGACGATGCCCCCGTGTTTTTCTTCGCCTGATTTTTTCGCGATCGTAATCCATTGCGCCAGCATCTTGCCGGTCTTTTCCTTCATGTTGGCGATCATCGCATTCGCCATATCTTCAGGTGAGCTTGCCATTAGAGTTTTCCATTAATGCTTCAGCCAATTTTTGTTTTTTGAATTTTCTTATGTATCTTGTTGAGTTCCACTAACGCAGCAGAGCCATAAAATTTTGTATATTCGGCAGTGAAAATACCGGCTACGACTGCGGGGTCTGTACTGACCAGGGCTTCTGCTTCTTCAATGGTTGCTTGGTTAAATATGTAGAGGCCCCTTTTTTTTCCCCCTTCAATGAAAGGACCGGCAAGGACCAATTTGCCTTCTGTCGCCAGCCTTCCCATATTGGAAAAATGACCAGCAAATATTTCTTTGCGGTGGTTCTCATCCGTTATGATGGCAGGGCCGGTGCTCAGGACAACAAATACATATAACCGCATACCATATTCGTCAGCCCCCAATTGTTCGGCTAGAAGTTCATCATAACCATTATACGTTTCCTGGACGGGTATGTTTGTGTAACTTGAGGCACATGCCGATAAAGCCGCGATAAAGAGCAACGCAAAAAATGGCGCCTTGGAATGGTGCATAGTTTTTTCCTATTGTAGATCAAGCGGCCAGTTTTCCGCGCTCATGGTTTTCGGCGTCATTGGCGCCATCAGCGCAAACATTGCCAGCATCATTCGCGCGCCTAGCGTAACGGTGCCGGTCTCCACAAACGCTTTGAAGTTTTTGACGATGAATTGCGCGCCATCGGCCATCGACTTTTCGCTCTTCGATCCGGCAATGATGTTTTCAGTGATGAGGCAGAATTCCGTGCCCTGCCCGGTTTGCTTGAGCGTGTATGTGACGGTGGAAGCAGGCTCAGGCAGCGCCGTCAGTTGGAAGCTGTGCACCAGCTTGTTGGGCGGGTCCATTTCCAAAATTTTGCCAACCACCGCGACGGTCTTGCCGCCATTTGACACCATGCGGTAATTATTTCCGGGCGCCAGATCGCGCGCATCCCAGCTTGAGTTCCAGAAAAACGGCCGCGGCGCTGTGGTTTTTATCAGCTCGGACCACACGGTCTCGATCGGCGCGTTGATCGTTACCCGATAGATTTGTTTTTCGGCATATTTTTCTTCGCTCATGTTATTTTGTCTTTCTTTTGTCGTTCGTCTTGGAAGCGTCCGGTTCGGCGTGTTGCGCTTCGGCGAGATATTTGATGCGGGTGAGTTGGCCGGCCCAATAGGCGCTGTATTGCGTTGTCCAGCGCTCATGGATCATCTGGATTGGCGCGGCGTTGAAATAGAGTTTGCGAACACGCCCGTCCTTTCGCGAAAGGATGAGGCCGGCCTGCTCCAGGACGGCCAGATGCTTCATCACCGCAATGCGGCTGACATCGAACGCGCCCGCCAGCGCGCCAACGCCAATACCCGGTTCGTCTTTGATAATGTCGAGCATGCGTCTGCGGCTCGGCTGGGCGAGCGCCTGGAATACGGCGTCCATATCGCGGCTTTCTAACATGTAACCTGCAAGTTACATGATATTTTCCCGCCGTCAACCGCCCGCAAAATAAGGGGGTTTCGCCGCACCGGACGTTGACAGAAGGCAAGGCGCACAGCAGCGTTCGCGCCGATGTTTGATCAAGGCGACATTCTTGAAATAGCCCTGCGCGGCGGCGCGGCCGGCATTTCGTTTCTTTTGGCGCTGGTGCTTGTCAGCGACGAGGCGCGCACGCGTGTAAAACTGCTTGGCGCGTTGTTTTCGTTTTCAATCGGCGTTTACGTGTTGGTCTCGGGCGCTGCGTTGGCGCCGCTATTTGGCCCATTTATGGTTGTCGGTGTCATCTTCGCCATCGCTGCGACGGTGTTTTTCTGGTGGTTTGCGGCGGCGTTGTTTGACGATAATTTCCGCTGGCGGTGGTGGCGGGTGGCGCCGCTGATTGTGTTGCTGGGCCTGTTTGGCTTGCGTGCGATGATTGCAAACAGTCTTGTCTCATCAACGCTGCTTTATATTCATCTTGGGCTTAACGCGGTCCTGTTCGCTGATGTGTTTCGCATCGCGATTGTTAATGCCGGCGACGATCTGGTCGATCCGCGCCGGCGGTTTCGGTTTGTGATTGCGATCATTATTGCTCTTTTCGGCATTGGCGTGGCGGCGGCGGATTTGATTTCGAGCCTTTACGCCATTCCGCAGCTTCTGTTTATTTTTCACGCCGCGTCGGTCTTCACGATGAATATGGTTTTCGGCGTATGGATATTGACATCGCGCGAGGCCTTGTTTGCTGAAGCCAAACCGCTGGAGGGCGCCGCCGCGCCGGATGCGGCGTCATTGATCAGCGCCGCCGACCGGCCGGCGTTTGAGCGCCTGGAGGCGCTGATGGCCGACGGCGTCTACCGCCAGGAAAGGCTCACGGTCGCTGTGCTGGCCGAAAAGGTTGGCGTGCCTGAGCACCAGCTTAGAAAGCTCATCAATGGCGGGCTCGGTTTTAGAAACTTCTCGGCGTTTTTAAACCAGCGCCGGATCGACGACGCCAAGCGCCTGCTTGGCGATCCGGCCAATGCGCGCAGGCAAGTGCTGCAAATCGCGCTTGATCTTGGCTATGGCTCCATCGCGCCGTTCAACCGCGCGTTCAAAAACGCTACCGGCAAAACCCCGACGGAATTTCGCAAAGACATGCTGGATGCAGACTAACCAAGTCTGAAAATCTCTCGTCATTTTCGAAAAAGCGCAAAGACGTTCAGCTTTGCAGAGAATTCCAGCGCGCAAATCTATTCATTCGCAGCGGGATCAGCAAAGGAGACCCTGCTAATGGAATACCCGCTATCGGTTCTCACCGTCATCGCCCAGTCGTTCAGCATAACCTATCTCGCTGTCTTTCCGGGCGATCTGTTGCGCTATCTTGTCGGCGCTGGCGGGGTTTATCTCATCGTCAATATGCTGCTCGCAACAGCGCTTGCGGGACGGAAAATACGCGGCGATAGCCCCGACGGCGCGCAGATGGCCCGCGAGTTCTGGGCCTCGATACGCACGGTGGCGATCTTCGCCTTTGTCGGCTCCTGCACAGTGCTGGCGGTTCAGGCCGGATATATCCGCATTGACGCCGGACTTGACGCGCGCGGTTGGGGATATTTCTTTTTCAATGTCGCAGCGTTGATCGTCCTGCATGACGCGTGGTTCTACTGGACCCACCGGCTGATCCATCACCCAAGGCTGTTCCGGCGCGTCCATCGTCTGCATCACAAGTCGCATAATCCGAGCCCGTGGACGGCCTATTCCTTCAATACCGGTGAGGCGCTCATCAATGCGCTGTTCTTGCCGCTTGCCGTGACGCTGATCGCCTCGTCCGGACCGGCGATCTTCGTCTTCCTCGTCCACATGATGTTGCGCAACGCGATTGGCCATTGCGGCTATGAGCTGATGCCGAGCTGGCGCAATGGCCGGCCGGTGCTCGACTGGATGACCAGCGTCACCCACCACGACTTGCACCACGCGCAAGCCGGCTGGAACTATGGGCTGTACTTCACCTGGTGGGACCGGCTGATGCAGACCGAGCACCCGCTCTATCATGAGAAGTTTGCCGCAGCGGTGCGCAAACCGCTGGATGGCTCGGCGGTGCGGGCGATCATCGACATCTCAAAACTTGCATAAAAAAAGGCCGGGCGCCAAGCCCGGCCTTTCCACAAATACATGACTGCGCGTTATGAAGAGTAATACATGTCGAACTCGACCGGATGCGGGGTTGATTCAAACCGCGTGACTTCTTCCGATTTTAAATCGATATAGGCGTCAATCTGGTCGTCGTTAAAGACGTTGCCTTTTTTCAGGAACGCGCGGTCTGCATCAAGCGAGGTGAGCGCATCGCGCAAGGATGCGCAGACGGTCGGGATGTCTTTGAGTTCTTCCGGCGGCAAGTCGTAAAGGTCCTTGTCCATGGGATCGCCGGGATGGATTTTGTTCTCAATCCCGTCCAGCCCGGCCATCAGGAGCGCTGAGAAGGTGAGGTAAGGATTGCCGGCCGCATCCGGGAAGCGCGTCTCGATGCGTTTTCCTTTCGGCGACGAGACCCACGGAATACGCACCGAGGCCGAGCGGTTGCGCGCCGAATACGCCAGCAGCACCGGCGCCTCAAATCCCGGCACCAGGCGCTTATATGAGTTGGTGGTCGCATTGGCGAAGGCGTTGATGGCTCTGGCGTGTTTGATGACGCCGCCAATATAGTGAAGGCACATCTCAGACAGGTCAGCATAACGGTCGCCGGCGAAAAGCGGCTGCCCGTCTTTCCAGATCGACTGGTGAACATGCATGCCCGAACCATTATCGCCATAAATCGGCTTGGGCATAAAGGTTGCGGTATTGCCGTAGCCGGCGGCGACCTGATGGACGATATATTTATAAATCTGCATCCGGTCGGCCATGGTCGTCAGCGATGAAAACCGCATTCCCAATTCGTGCTGCGAGGGCGCGACTTCATGGTGATGCTTTTCCGGCTCAATCCCCATCTCGTTCATCACGCTCAGCATTTCCGAACGCATGTCCTGGGCGCCGTCGACCGGCGGCACCGGGAAATACCCGCCCTTGGCGCCGGGGCGGTGGCCCAAATTGCCGCCTTCATAATCCGTGGGCGTATTATAAGGCCCTTCCGCCGAATCCACCGCAAAGCCGATGCGGTTTTGTTCGGTTGACCAGCGGACATCGTCGAAGATGAAAAATTCCGCCTCCGGGCCAAAGAACGCTGCATCGCCAATGCCGGAAGAGGCGAGATAGGCTTCGGCCGCCTTGGCCGTGGTGCGCGGATCGCGGCCATAGGGCTGGCCGGTGGACGGCTCCAGCACATCGCAGAACATCGCCAGCGTCGACTGCGCAAAGAAAGGGTCAAGCACCGCGGTCGCCGCATCCGGCGCCAGCACCATGTCGGATTCGTTGATCGCCTTCCAGCCATTGATCGACGAGCCGTCAAACATCGAGCCTTCGGAGAAAAAGTCCTCATCGACCATCGACTGGTCGAAGGTGACATGGTGCCATTTGCCCCTGGGGTCGGTAAATCGAAGATCGACGAATTTGATATTTTCGTCTTTGATTTTTTTTAAAACTGCGTCTGCGCTCATCGGGGGCATGCTCCTTCAAGGGTTCAATCGTGCGATCATCCCGCTTTCGGCGCTCATGAATGCCCCGGTAGCGCAGCGACCGGAATTAAGGATGCGCAAAATTTGGACGAGGAGGCAAGCAAAAATATTGCACTGCAACAAGAATGAACGTGCTTTGACTGAATACTCTAACTTTCCGCAATATAATTGCGCGATAGAGGCTGGCTGATGGGGATGGCTTGTTCCAGATTGCGGCCGGCTTTACCGGGTAAGAAACACGGAGACGACATTTGAACGCCAGCGCTGCATCCTCTGACGCCCCTTTTTCGGGGCAGATTTTGAGCCTCTGGGTGCTGACCGATGGCAAAATCGGCGACGATGTCCAATGTCTGGCGGTGGCGGGGGCGTTGTCGGCGGATTTTGAAAAACGCGTGATTGCGCCGCGCTGGCCCTGGCATTGGCTGGCGCCATGGGGGCCGATGGATCCGCGTGACGCGTCGCACAGGCCGGATAGCCCCATCACCCCGCCCTTCCCCGATCTGCTGATCACATCGGGCCGGCGCGCGATCCCCTATGCCCGCGCGGTCAAACGCGCCAGTGGGGGCAAAACATTTGTGGTGATCATGAAAGACCCGCGCATTGCGCCGCGCCATGCGGACCTGATTTGGGCGCCCATGCATGACCGGCTAAGCGGCGCGAATGTGGTCTCGACACTAACCTCGCCCCATGGCCTTGCCGCAAAGCTAACTAAGGCGCGGGAAAATCCGGCGCCGATGATTGCAAAATTGCCGAAACCAATGCTCGGGGTGGTGCTTGGCGGGCCCAGCGGCGGCGCGCATTTTGACGCCCGTGCGACGGCCGATCTCACGCAAAAAATTCTCGCCGCAAAGAACAATTTCGCTTCGCTGGCGGTGGTTGCGTCGCGGCGGACGCCCGCGGAGTTGTTGCGCGCAGTTACTGAGGCTGTCGCCGGGCCGGATGTTTTTGTCTGGGACGGCGTCGGCGATAATCCGTATATTGACATTTTGGCGAACGCCAGCGCACTTATAGTCACCGCCGATTCCCACAATATGATGAGCGAGGCGGTGGCGACGAGCGCTGCGGTCTATGCCTGGCGTCCGCCGGGGCTGGCCAGAAAGCTCGGCTGGTTCGTCGACCAGCTTGAGGGCCTGGGCGCTGTGCGACCGCTCGCCGGCGAGGTAGAGGCCTTCGCCGCTGCGCCTATCGATGCGACGGCAGAGATTGTTGCGGAGATCAGGCGGCGCTTGAAGGACGGGGCGGCTTAGCCGTAATGCCCAGTTTTGCAGGTTAGGAGACATCACGAAGAAAATTACCGTATTCCACCAGCAACCCGCAAACTGCGGTTGAACCAGGCGATGCCCTTAATGTTCTTTGTAGTGAGCAAATAAGGAATAGGCATAAGCCACGCTAAACCATGTCGCCACAAGTAAGACCGTGCTGGCCCCAGCAGTCATCAGTCCGCGTTCGCCTCTAAAGACGAAGTCGACATTTACTAAGATGGATTGGGAAACAATGATTATAAAAGCAGCTTTATATGCATTGCGAATTTGTCGTGCGATCCAGTCGAAAAGCATGACGGAAAGAACCACATAAACGAACAATCCAGCAGCCGGATGCAATAGCGGCCCACTGATGGTGTCAGCTTCTGCAATGGGTTTGAAAAAGAAAATAACGCCGCCAAGGTTCACAACGCTGGAAACAGCAAGGGCGGCAATGATTGATTTCCAATTTTGTTTCATACAAACCTCAATGCGGACAGTGCGCATCAGGCTATCAGCTTCACTGTGCGTATTGAAATATTATACGCATGCGGCAGCCCATATTTGGGTTTTGATGCGGCCCCGCAGGTTAGGTTCCGCCGATCAGGCAGACCTCTTCCCTCTGGCCCTTAGTTTTCGCGCCTTGGCCGCCAAACCCTTGACTTTCCACAGCATATCTCTTGTATGACTGACTGGTCAGTTATGTAGAGTATCATGCAGCGCGCACGCACAGACCAAGCAAAGGACGACCGGCGAGAGGTTTTGCTAAACGCCGCACTGCATGAATTTTTTGAGCGCGGTTTTTCCGCCGCGCGCATGGACGATATCGCAAAACGCGCCGGGCTCTCAAAGGGCACGCTGTATCTCTATTTCGATTCCAAAGGAGCGCTGTTCACCTCACTGATTGAGACTTTCGCGCTGCCCAATGTGGAGCGGATAGAGATGGCCGCGCGCGCCGCTGGCGGCGCCAGAAACGCTATCCGCGCGGTAATGGCGTTGGCGCCGAGCCTTGTGCGCGAAAGCGTTGTGCCGTTGATTGCAAAAATCCTCATCGCTGATGCGCCGGCTTTTCCGGACATGGCCACGACGTATCGCAAGACCGTCATTGAGCGCGTGCTCGCCGTCTTTACCGATATTTTAAAAGACGCCCATGAGACCGGCGAGATAGACGTTAGCAACCCTGCCCTCACCGCCCGGCTGATTGTCGCGCCGATATTTTTCTCGGCGATGTGGCGAGTGGTTTTTGAACATGACGACGAGGCGAAGTTCGACGTCGCCAAGCTGTTTGCATTGCATGAGGAAATGCTGCTGCGCGCGCTCCATTTTAAAGAGGAAGCCGCGTGATGGGCTTTCGGAAGACCATAACAACCTTTGCCTTACTGGTTACCATCAGCTCACTGAGCGCTTGTTCACAAGGCGAGCAGGCCGGCGCTTATGTGGGTTATATTGAGGCGGAGTATGTTTACGTTGCCGCGCCGCAAGCCGGGTGGTTGGTATCAGCGCCTTTATATGAAGGCGACGCGGCGGCGATTGGCGATATTCTCTTCGAGCTCGACAAAGACCAGCAACGTGCAATCGTTGACCAGGCGGCCGCGCGCGCTGAACAAGCCGCCGCGCAGGCCGAAGACATTGGAACCGGCGCCCGCCCGGTCGAGATTGCGGCGCTGGAAGCGCAGCTGGATGAGGCGCGGGCGCGATACGCGCAAGCCAAATCCGAGCGCGATCGCTGGATGCCGCTGGTGAAAGAAGGCAACGCCACGCGCGCACGCGGCGACCAAGTCGTGGCCGACTACAAGGCCGCCGCCGCCCGCATGAAAGCCGCCAAAGAGGCCATCGACGTCGCCAAACTGGCCGGCCGCGATGCCGCCCGCAAAGCGGCTGATGCGGCCGCGCTTGCAGCGGATGCGTCCCTCACTGAGGCGCAATGGCGCCTCGACCAGCGCACAGTAAAATCCAAAGTCGATGGCCGCGTTGAGCGGGTGTTTTATCGCCAGGGCGAGTTTGTCCCGGTCGGCGCGCCGGTGCTCTCCATTTTGCCGGCGCATGCTTTAAAGGTGCGCTTCTTTGTTCCGCAGGCTGACTTGCCGTTGTTTGATATTGGCCGCGACGTAAAAATCATTCCCGATGGCCGCCCGGAAGGCGTCAGCGCCAAGGTTTCTTTTATTGCCGGCGTCGCAGAGTTTACCCCGCCGGTTATTTACAGCATCGGCTCGAGGGAAAAACTCGTTTTCCTGGTTGAGGCGAAGCTGGCCGATGGCGAGGCATTGCGCCCGGGCCTTCCCGTCGATGTTCTCTTACCATGAGCGCGCTGGCGATTGACGTGACCGGCCTGGTCAAGCGCTTTGGCAATAAAACCGCCGTTGACGGCGTTGATATTCACATGCCGAAGGGAGAGGTCTGGGGCTTTCTCGGGCCCAATGGATCGGGAAAGACGACGACCATTCGCATGATTTGCGGTCTGTTGCGCGCCACCGAGGGCGAAGGGACATGCCTTGGCTATGATATCGCCCGCGAGGCCGACCAGATTAAACTGTCCACCGGCTACATGACCCAGAAGTTTTCGTTCTGGAACGATCTGACGATCCGGGAAAATCTTGAATTTGTGGCGCGGCTTTATCGCATGACGCCGCTGCGTCAGCGCGTCGATGAAACGCTTGAAACTTTAGGGCTAACCGACCGCCAGCACCAGCAAGCCGGCGCGCTTTCCGGCGGCTGGAAACAACGGCTTGCTCTGGCCGCCGTCACCATGCATGCGCCTAAGCTTTTGTTGCTAGACGAGCCGACCTCAGGGGTCGACCCGCAGGCGCGGCGTGACTTTTGGGATGAAATCCACCGTCTGTCTACGGATGGCGTCACTGTGCTTGTCTCGACGCATTATATGGATGAAGCCGAACGCTGCGACCACATTGTCTACCTTGCCAACGGCAAGCTACTGACCGAGGGCCGCGTCGCCGACATCATTAAAGAGTCTGGTCTTGTCACCTTTCGCGTGGAAGGCGACAGCGTTCGCCGTTTTGCCGGCGCCCTCCAACAATTGGAAGGCGTTGATCATGTTTCCTATTTTGGCGACGCGCTGCTTGTCAGCGGGGCGCAGCGCGAGAGCATTGAGCACGCGGTTGAGGCGGCGACGGATGCAAGCGTTCGCTGGCAGGAAGTGCGTCCCAGCCTTGATGACGCGTTTATCGCATTGATGGCCCGCGCCGGCGGCGACCAGAGGGCCCACGCATGACCATGGGGTCAGACACATTCGCGCGCATCAGCGCGATCTTTCTAAAAGAGCTGGTCCAGATGCGGCGAGATCGGCTGACCTTCGCCATGATGTTCGCGATCCCCATTTTGCAACTTGTGTTATTCGGTTACGCCATCAACACAGACCCAAAAGGACTGCCGACGGCGGTGCATGTTGAAGAGCAAACCCCGATTGTGCGCACGCTTTTGCGCGCGCTTGAGACGTCGGAATATTATGATCTGGTGATGCAAACCGACGACCCGCGAGAGAGCAGCGCATTGTTGGCGCGCGGCGAGGTGGCTTTCGTGGTGTCGATCCCCGCCGGCTTCACCGAGCAGCTCATTCGCGGCGAGCGCCCACAATTGCTCATCGAGGCCGACGCATCCGATCCCGCTGCGGCGTCCAACGCGATTGCCCGCGCTGATGCGATCCTCACCAGCGCCTTGCGCCATGACCTGACCGGTGCGCTGAAGTCTCTAAATCCCGGTCCGGCCCCGTTTGAGCTGATAACCCATGCCAAATATAACCCGGAAGGCGTCACCCAATATAATATCGTACCCGGATTATTGGGCGTTATCCTGACGATGACGCTGGTGATGATTACGGCCATAGCGATGACCCGCGAGGCTGAACGCGGCACGTTGGAAAACCTGCTGGCGATGCCAGTGCAGCCGCTTGAGATGATGGTCGGTAAAATCACGCCCTATGTCGCTGTCGGGGCCATGCAGACTTTGGTTATTCTTGTCGCCGCGCGCTATCTTTTTGCAGTGCCGTTTATCGGCGCCATCTGGCCCCTCCTGTTGGGTGTTGTGATCTTTGTGCTCGCCAATCTGGCGCTTGGATTTACCTTCTCAACCATCGCCAGCTCGCAAATGCAGGCGATGCAACTTACGTTCTTCTTCTTTCTGCCGTCGCTATTGTTATCGGGATTTATGTTTCCGTTTCGCGGCATGCCGCATTGGGCGCAATGGATTGGCGAGGTTCTGCCGCTCACCCATTTCCTTCGCATCGTTCGCGGCGTGATGCTGAAGGGCTCAACGCTTGTGGATTTGCATGTCGAATTTTTTGCGATGACCGCTTTTGCGCTCGCGGCGGTGGTCGTTGCGATGCTGCAATATCGCCAAACCCTGGACTGAGCGAAGTGCTTATCGTCCTGCCGACACGGTCTGGTCCGGAAACGCCAATTGTTCGCGGTCGCGCCAGTCGGCGGTGACGTAGTTCAAGATCAGGGATTTTCTGACGCCGGAAATATCGCGCGCTTCAAAGCCGTGATAGGTATGATCGCCGGGAACGAAGGCCATTGCGAAATTGGGTCGGAACGGGCTTCGCTTCATCCATTTCTTGTCACCGGTATAGACGTCCGTGCCAAGATTACCATGGCCGTCGCCGTCTGACAGGTAAATCAAAACCGTCAGGCGCTTGACGCCGAGATCGGTGTGCGGCTCCAGCCAAAATCCGGTAACGTCTTGCGCATATTCGATGCGCAGGAATGTGCCATTGAGGTCAACACTAAAGAAGTCTTCAATCGCCCCCGCCATTTCTGGCGCCTGAAACGCATTAGCGAGCGCAGCAAAGGCCGGCAGCCGCGCGATATTGTCCTGGTCGACATAATGACGCTGGTCATTGTGCAATTCGCGCTTGCCGGAGACGCCGCCGAGCTCGGGGGCCGGAAACTGCGTTGTTTGCAAGTCCCCAATGATACTCTCCGGCAGCGGGCGCTCAATAAACCAGTGCTGGTAAGGCGCATCAAAACTTGCCGCACGGCCGAGCGCTGCGGTAAAGCTTTTAAATATCTGACCTTGCGCCAACTCACTCATGGATTTTCAATCACCTCTATTAAATCGCATCAGGCCCGGTCTCGCCGGTGCGGATGCGCAGCGCGTCTTCAACCGGGATGATAAAAATCTTGCCGTCGCCAATACGGCCCGAATGCGCCGCGTTTTTAATCGCCTCCACCGCGCGCTCGACAATCGCATCATCAACGACAATTTCGATTTTCACCTTGGGCAGAAAATCAACCACATATTCCGCGCCGCGATAAAGCTCCGTATGCCCCTTTTGTCGGCCAAAGCCGCGAATGTCGGTGACGCTCATGCCCTGGAGGCCGATTTCCTGAAGCGCCTCTTTGACATCGTCGAGCTTGAACGGTTTGATAATCGCTTCAATCTTTTTCATGGCTCGCCGTCTTTTTCAATCAACATTCGATTTAATACGCTATATCACAAAGACCGACCCATATGAGGTGTCAAGCATGACGGGATTTATTCTTCTATCCACCGATGAAATGCGCGCGGCGGAAGCGGCCGCCATTGCCGCCGGGATTGCGTCTGCGGCGCTGATGGAGCGCGCCGGGACTGCGGTCGCCGAGGTTGCCATGGGCGCGTGGAGCCGCCGCCCGGTCGTGGTGCTGTGCGGGCCGGGCAATAATGGCGGTGACGGATTTGTCGCAGCGCGCAAAATCACCGAGGCCGGCTGGCCGGTAAAGCTTGGCCTGCTGGGCGAGCAAGCTGCGCTGAAAGGCGACGCCAAGATGATGGCGGGACTTTATGAGGGCGAGGTTTTAACGGCCGAGCCGGCGCTGCTGGAGGGCGCGGAGTTAATTATCGACGCGCTGTTCGGAACCGGCCTGGCGCGCCCAATCGAGGGCGCGGGCGCGGCCCTCATCGAGGTGATGAACGCCAATCCCGCACCAGTGCTGGCGGTCGATATCGCCTCCGGCGTTGACGCTGATACCGGCGCGGTGATGGGCGCCGCGGTTGAGGCGGCGCGCACGGTGACGTTTTTTCAAAAGAAAACCGGCCATCTCCTGTTTCCGGGGCGGGCCCATTGCGGCGGCGTTGATGTCGCCGATATCGGCATCACCGCCGGACACGCAGCGCAGATTAAACCGGCGACCTTTGAAAACCAGCCGCCGGTTTGGAGCGCGCAGTTCCCTCGTCCCGGCTGGCAGGCGCATAAATATACCCGAGGTCATGTGATGGCGGTGTCAGGCGGGCCGAACCAGACCGGCGCAATTCGGCTGGCCGCCATGGGCGCGTTGCGCATTGGCGCCGGCGCCGTCACGGTTCTGACGCCGCGCGAGGCGGCGGGCGTGCATAGCGCGCATCTCACCGCGATTATGTTGCGCGAGGCGGAGACGCCGGCCGAGATTGGCGACACTCTACAGGGTGCGGATAAATATCCGATGACTGTCATCATCGGCCCGGCGACCGGCGTTGGCGCCCAAACGCGCGACAAGGTGCTGGCGATATTAGCCTCGCGCGCGGCGGCGGTTCTCGACGCCGATGCGCTCACCAGTTTTGCAGACGACCCGGCGCAGCTGTTCGCGGCGCTGCGCGAGGGCGACGTTTTAACCCCGCATAGCGGCGAGTTTGCGCGGCTGTTTGGCGATACCAGTGATGCGGGCGGCAAGCTCGAAGCCGCGCGCACCGCCAGCCGCAAGGCCGGCGCGGTGGTGGTGCACAAGGGCGCCGATACGGTAATTGCGGCGCCGGACGGGCGCGCGGCGATTAACGTCAACGCGCCGCCGGAGCTTGCCACCGCCGGGTCGGGCGATGTTCTGGCCGGGTTCATCGCCGGCTTGCGCGCGCAAGGCATGGACGGGTTTGAGGCCGCCTGCGCCGGCGTATGGTTCCATGGCGCCGCCGGACAAATGGCCGGGCCCGGCCTTATCGCCGAAGATTTGCCGAGCGCCATTCCGGCGGTGCTGCGGTCATTACTGTCGCCGCAAGAGCCGGCCGAGGCTGATGGCGGAGAAACGTGACGCAATTCACACTTCGCCCGGCGGTCAGTGATGATGCGTCCGGCATTAACGCCATCTACAACCCGTTTATCCGCGACAGCGCGGCGACATTTGAAACGGTTGAGCAGAGCGAGGCGGAACGGCGATGCTGGCTCGAGGACCACCTCGGCGACCCGCGATATCCGGTGATTATTGCCGCGGACCCGGAAAGCCGCATTTTGGGCTTCGCCAGCGCCAGCGCGTTCGACCCGCGCGCCGCTTATGGGACATCGGTCAAAGTCTCGGCCTTCGTAGCGCCCCAAGGCCAGGGCATGGGCCTTGGCAAAGCGCTCTACAAAGCCCTGTTTGAGGTGCTTTGCGGGGCTGATATCCATCGCGCCTACGCGCTGATTGTCGCGCCCAATCCGGCCTCTGTGGCGCTGCATGAGGGCTTCGGGTTCGCCCATGTTGCGACTTTAAGCGAGGTCGGGCGGAAATTTGGTCGATTCCACGACGTTATGTGGTTCGAAAAACGCCTGTGATGCTCGACAGGGGCGGTTTGTCTGCTATAGAAACCGCCGAATTACGGGTCGCCGACGTTCCGGTTTTGTTGGGGCGCTGCGGCCCGCTTATTTATTGCGCGGCTTTTTTGAAGTTTGCGGATGTGGCGGAACTGGTAGACGCACCAGATTTAGGTTCTGGCGCCGAGAGGCGTGGAGGTTCGAGTCCTCTCATCCGCACCATCCGCCTTCGCTGATTTTGGCTTTGCCAAAATCTAGCTTCGGCGCGCCATATGGCGGATGTTGGGCCGAAGCGTGCGAAGCGGATGTCCCGCCGAAGCCCGCAAGGGCGAAGGCGGACGAGATAGTATTGAACGTAACCGGAAAATATCCGGACCGAATGACGACAGGAATGACAATGGAAGTTACGGAAAAAAGCGCAGAAGGCCTCGACCGGCGGTTTCTGGTCAAAGTGCCGGCCGCAGAGCTTGATGAAAAACTGGTGGCGCGCCTGAAAGACATGAAAGGCCGCGTGCATCTGAAGGGCTTTCGCAAAGGCAAAGCGCCGGTCTCGTTTCTGAAGAAGATGTACGGCAAAGGCGTGATGGGCGAAATCGTCCAGGAAATTGTCGCCGAGACCTCGCAAAAAGCCTTCACCGACCGTGACCTGCAACCAGCGTCGTCGCCGCATCCGCATTTCCATTCCGATATGGACGAAGTGATCGCCGGCAAGGCCGATCTTGAATATGATGTCCACGCGGAAATCCTGCCGACTTTTGAGCCGGCCGATACATCCGAGCTGGAACTGACGCGCCCGGTCGCGGAAATCACCGACGAAGAAATTGACGAAGCGCTGCAGCGCATCGCCGATCAACAAATTACCTATACGCCGCGCAAGGAAACCCAGAAGTCAAAAGATGGCGATAAGGCCACCATAGACTATGTCGGGCGCGTCGACGGCGAAGAATTTGCCGGCGGCAAGGGCGACGGCGTCGATATCGTGCTCGGCTCAAACTCGTTTATTCCGGGATTTGAAAAACAACTGATCGGCGCCAAGGCGGGCGACGATGTTGAGGTGAAGGTGACCTTCCCCGAGGATTACAACGCCAACGATCTCGCCGGCAAGGATGCGGTGTTTGACGTTAAAGTCGTCGCGATAGCCGAACCTGAAAAAGTCGAGATCGACGATGAGCTGGCCAAGAAAGTTGGCCTGGACGATCTTGCCGATCTCAAAGCGCGGATCAAAGAGCGCCTTGAGAATGAGAACGCCCAACATTCACGGGCCCATGTGAAGCGCGCGCTGCTCGACAAACTTGATGAAGCCCATGATTTCGATCTGCCCAACGGCATGGTTGACGCGGAGTTCGATCAGATATGGCAACAGGTGCAAGCCGCCGAGCTGGATGAGGAGGACAAAGAAAAGTCCGAAGACGAGCTGAAAAAAGAATATCGCACAATCGCCGAGCGCCGGGTGCGTCTCGGTCTGGTGCTGGCGGAGATCGGCAAGCGCGCCGAAATTCAGGTGCCGCAGGAAGATCTTCAGCGTGAAATGATTAATATGGCGCGCGCTTATCCCGGTCAGGAAAAAGAAGTCATCGAATTCTACCAGAACAACCCGGGCGCCGTGCAGCAGCTGCGCGCGCCGTTATTTGAAGAGCGCGTGGTCGATCACATTCTTGACAACGCCAAAGTGGAAGAAAAAACCGTCTCCAAAGAAGAATTAATGGAAGACCCGGAAGGGGACGACCCCGTAGCGTAAGGGGTTAATCCAGCCGAATATCGATAACGGGCCGCAGAGAATTGCGGCCCGTTTCTTATTCGAGATGGATTATATCAGG
>JAADIQ010000105.1 GCA_013151255.1 Alphaproteobacteria bacterium | reverse complement strand
TCGCGCACCAATTAAGACAAGCCCAGCATTGCAAGAGGTGATTGCTAAACTGCGGGAAGAAATTCCGGCGCTTAAAGAAGATAGGTTCATGGCAGACGATATGGAGAAGGCTTGCAGGCTAATCACAAGCGGCGCCATGTGCGATTCTATATCAACAAAAGTGTCATCGCCGGCGTTGATGGTTCCCATCCATCAACCCCGGTGATCCAGACTGGATTGCCGGACCAAGTCCGGCAAAGACAAAGAAAGAACGCTTAGGAACTTATGCATGACTAACCCCCGCAAAAATGCCCGCACGGTTCGTGCTCCTCGCGGGCCGGACATCACCGCCAAGCATTGGGTAACCGAGGCGCCGATGCGTATGCTGATGAACAATCTCGACCCGGATGTCGCCGAAAACCCGCATGAGTTGGTGGTTTATGGCGGGATTGGGCGCGCCGCGCGGACATGGGATGATTTTGACAAAATTGTTGCGTCGTTGAAGGCGCTGGAAGACGATGAAACCCTGCTGGTGCAGTCTGGCAAACCGGTCGGCGTTTTCAAAACCCATAAGGACGCGCCACGCGTCCTGATCGCCAATTCCAATCTTGTGCCGCATTGGGCGACATGGGACCATTTCAACGAACTCGACCGCAAAGGCCTGATGATGTATGGCCAGATGACGGCGGGCTCATGGATTTATATTGGCAGCCAGGGGATTATTCAGGGCACGTATGAAACTTTCATGGAGGCGGGCCGACAACATTTTGACGGCTCATTGCAAGGCAAATGGATATTAACCGCCGGGCTTGGCGGCATGGGCGGGGCGCAACCGCTTGCCGCTGTGCTCGCAGGCGCCTGCTGCCTTGCGGTTGAGTGTAACGAAGACAGCATCGATTTTCGCCTGCGCACCGGTTATGTCGACGCCAAGGCGACGAACATTGATGAGGCGCTAGAGATGATCGTGCGCTGGACTGCGACGGGCGAGGCGAAATCGGTCGGTCTTCTCGGCAACGCCGCAGACATTTTTCCCGAGCTTGCAGCGCGCGCCAAAGACAACCCAAAATCACGCCCCGACATCGTCACCGACCAGACCTCGGCTCATGACGTGCGCAATGGCTATCTGCCGCAAGGCTGGACGGTGGCGCAGTGGCGCGAGAAACGCGAGAGCGCGCCTCAGGAAGTGGAGCGCGCCGCGCGCGCGTCGATAAAAATCCACGTCCAGGCGATGCTGGATTTTTGGCATGCGGGCGTGCCGACGCTCGATTATGGCAACAACATTCGCCAGGTCGCTAAGGAAGAAGGGCTGGAGAATGCGTTCGATTTTCCGGGTTTCGTGCCAGCTTATGTCCGGCCGCTGTTTTGCCGCGGCATCGGTCCGTTCCGCTGGGCGGCGCTTTCCGGCGATCCGGAAGATATTTATAAGACCGACGCCAAGGTGAAAGAGCTGATCCCGGACGATCCGCATCTCCACAACTGGCTCGACATGGCGCGCGAGCGGATTGCGTTTCAGGGCCTGCCCGCACGCATCTGTTGGCTCGGCCTCGGCCAGCGCCATCGGCTCGGGCTTGCCTTTAACGCAATGGTGAAATCGGGCGAACTGGCGGCGCCCGTAGTCATCGGGCGTGATCATCTCGACGCCGGCTCAGTCGCCTCGCCCAACCGCGAGACCGAAGCGATGCTGGATGGCTCCGATGCGGTTTCCGACTGGCCGCTCTTGAACGCATTGCTCAACTGCGCATCCGGCGCCACCTGGGTGTCGCTGCATCATGGCGGCGGCGTCGGCATGGGCTTTTCGCAACATGCCGGCATGGTGATTGTCGCGGACGGCACCGATGACGCCGCGCGGCGCATCGAGCGCGTCTTATGGAACGATCCGGCATCGGGCGTGATGCGCCATGCCGACGCCGGCTATGAGATTGCAAAAGATTGCGCAGCGGAATTTGGCTTGAATTTACCGAGCATCAAATAATGCCTGATTTATCCGGTAACGGAATATCGCTGCATTATGAGACGGACGGAAACGGTCCGCCGCTGGTGCTGATCGCCGGGCTCGCCAGCGACGGCGCCAGTTGGGCGCCGACAACACCCTTTCTGACACCGCATGCGAGGCTAATCCTGCCCGACAATCGCGGCTGCGGACAAACGCGAGCGAAAGATAGCGCGGTGACGATTGAGGCGATGGCTGACGATATTATCGCGCTGCTTGACCATCTTAAAATCGAACAAACGGACATGCTCGGCCATTCCATGGGCGGCGTCATCGCGATGACAATCGCTGCGCGGCGCCCGGACCGATTGCGGCGGCTCATCCTGTCGGCGACAACGCCGGCGGTCCCGCCGCGTGCGCGCTCGATCATTGAAACCCTGGTCAGCCTGCGCGAGGCCGGCGCGCCGGAGGAGTATTGGTATCGCGCGTTCTTCCACTGGCTGTTTCACCCGCCATTTTTTGAAAGCGAAGCCGCGGTCGCCGCCGCTATCGCCATGGCCAGAGCCTATCCCCACGCGCAAAGCCCCACCGACATGCGCAGACAAGTTGATGCACTGCGCGCGTATGACGCCAGCGCCCTGCCCGCACAGATAGAAACAGAAACGCTTATCCTCGCCGGCGAAGGCGATTTATTGTTCCCGCCGCACATGATTGCTGAGAACTTCCGTTCCCTGAAGAACCACCGGGTTGAAATCTTGCCCAATGCCGCGCACTCGCTGCAATGGGACCAGCCGGAGGGTTTTGCGCACGCGGTTGTTCGGTTTTTGAGGTAGGGACTTTCCGCCCTCACCGAAACAAAGACTGCATCGCGGCAGCCGCCTCCCCGTAATAACGGGAAAAGTGGCCGCATAGCCCGCCTCCCAACTCAAAGCTTTGGGTTGAGTGTGCGCGGATTTTGCGCTAAACTTCGGCTCCGCGAAACGGATAGCGCTCGCCGCCAAGAAAAATGGCCGCCCTGATGGTAAGACCAAGGGTGTCAGAGCGCGGACCGGGATCGCCCTGGCGTTGAGAAAAATCAACGCTATAGGGCGCGCCGTCGCAACCGGTCGAAGCGCTGTGGCAGTGAGAAAAATGCTCGCCAACGCACTTTGTAACCAGATAAAGTTGAGCGACGCCCCATGAAAAACCTGATGAGCTGTACCGCTTTGGCGAGCGGACTAATGTGCAATTTTGCCTATGCGCAAAGCGACACACAAACCGCATCACCGGCGACAAGAGACGTGATCACCGTGACGGCGCTGCGCCGTGAGCAATCGCCGCAAGATGTCAGCGTCGCCTTGACGGTGCTCGGCGGCAATGAATTGATCGCGCTTGGCGTCGATACGCTGAACGGGCTGGAGAATGTCTCGCCCAGTCTTGAAATTGAAAGTCAATTTGGCGGCGGTCAGCCGAGCTATTCTATTCGCGGTGTCGGGTTTCGCGACTATGCAACGCTCAATGCGCCAACTGTCGGCATCTATGTCGATGATGTGGCGTTTCCGGTTCCGGTGATGACCCAAGGCGTGTTGTTCGACGTTGACCGCGTCGAAATTTTACGCGGGCCGCAAGGAACGCTTTATGGCCGCAACACAACCGGCGGCGCGATAAAAGTTATTTCCGCGCGGCCGACGGATGAATTTCGCGCCGGCCTGGTGGTTGAGGGCGGGCGCTTCGGCCGTGTCGATACGGAAGGATTTATTTCCGGCCCGGTGAGCGAGACCGTCCGCATCAGGCTGTCCGGCGCCAGCGCTAATGGCGGCGGCTGGCAAATCAATCGCGAGACTGGTGAGAAAATCGGCGATGCGGAGAAATACGCCTTGCGCGGCCTCATCGAGGTCGATTTATCGGACACGATTGAGGCGTTGATCAATATTCACGGCTTTGTCGATGATTCTGACGGGCTTGGCTTGCAGCTGTTCAACCCGTCTGTGTTCGGTGCGGCTGCGCATTCAGGAAGGCGCGAAACCAGCTTCGGCTCGTCTGATGAGTTCGCGACGCTGGTCGGCTTTGACGCCGGTCAACGCCCGTTCCGCAACAATGAAGGCTGGGGCGCCAGCCTCACGCTTAACGCTGCGCTTGGCGACGTGGATGTCGTCTATATCGGTTCTTTTGAGACGCTAAACCGGAAAGAGTTCAACGACTGGGACGCGCTGACAATTGGCGCTGCGGGTGTGTTCTTCCAGAGCAGCGTCGATGTGATGTCTCACGAGTTGCGCTTCAGCGGCAATACGGCAAACCGTTTTCGTTGGGTCGGCGGGCTTTATTATTCGGACGAAGATTTGAACGAGATCTATCAGTCCGACTTCGTGGCCAGCTTCGGCCCCGGCTTTGCCGTGACCACACCCTACAAACAAGATGTCCGCACGCTCGCGGCTTATCTGCATACGGATTTCGACGTCACCGATATGATAACTATTGTCGCTGGCGTGCGTTATGAGGATGAAGAACGGCGCCTTCGCGACCTTGGTACTTTTGCGACCGGTTTCGGCGCGCTCAACTTCGCCAACGGAACGCTCGATGGCACGCTGGAAAATCGCGATTTGAATTCCGATAATGTCAGCGGCAAAATCGGCGTCAATATCAAGCCGGCCAAGGATATCCTGCTCTACGTATCTTACAGCCGCGGCATAAAATCAGGCGGGTTTACCGCCTATAATACGCTCAATCCGAACGCGCTTGACCCGTTTACGCCGGAAAAGCTCAACGCCTATGAAGCCGGTTTCAAAACCCAATTCGCCGACGGCACGGTGACCATGAACGCCGCGGTTTTCTATTATGATTATAAAAACCAGCAAGTTCAGTCGGCAATTTTCGACGCTGGCACCGGTGCGATTGTCGGGCGCATCGTCAATGCGCCGGAAAGCGAAATTTACGGCGCGGAATTGGAAATCACCTACCGCCCAGCGCCATGGCTGACCATTGGCCAATCGCTTGGCTACAAGAGCGGCGAGTTTAAAACCTTCACCGACCTTGACACCGCCGCAACCGCTATTGCAGCAACAGCGGTATCAATTGACCGCGCGGGACAGGATTTAGGCTTCCCAAATCTCGGCTATCAAGGTTTCGTTGCTGCGCAAATGCCGGTTGCGCAAACATGGCGCCTGGGCGGACGCGTTGATTACTCCTATCGCGGAGAACTTGCCCTGCCGCTGCTCGGGCCGGATTATTTGGTTGAAGACTATTGGCTCGCCAATGCGCAACTGACTTTCGGACCGCGAGATGACCGGTGGGAAATCGCGCTTTGGGGCCGCAATATCTTCAACGCCGATTACGACGAAACCCGCAATTTCTTCATCGCGCCGGGCGGCGTCGCAGATGTCGCCGCGCCCGGCCTGCCGGCGACTTATGGCGCGCGGCTATCAGTCCGTTATTGAGGGGATTTCTACTGGTTTTGAGAATAAGAATCAGGCGCTTATGATGCCTTCTTGACCCTGGCTAGAGGCCAGAAAAGCAGGCGCGGCGCGTCGAACAGTAATGGAGACCTATGGCTCGGCGGCAGACCTCCTTGTTTGCATGTTGCCTGCGCGCGGCGGTCGCCCTCGTCGCCGGGCTTTGCGTGATGGCGTCGCCAGCTAACGCTGCCGGCGCGCTCAATGTCGGGGTGCAGCTTGAACCGCCTAATCTCGACCCGACCAGCGGCGCGGCGGCGGCGATTGATGAAATTGTCTACGCCAATATTTTTGAAGGTCTCACCCGGATTACAGAAGACGGCGCGGCGGCGCCGGCGCTGGCGACTGACTGGACGATATCCGCAGACGGACGAGTCTATGAATTCAAGCTGCGTCGCGGCGTGCGTTTTCATGACGGCTCAGATTTTGACGCCGACGATGTCGTCTTCACACTCGATCGCGCTCGCAGCGCGACATCGACCAACGCGCAGCGTCCGATCTTTGAACAAATCGAAACGGTGACGGCGATTGATCCGTTCACCGTTCGCATCACGTTGAAGCAACCGCTCGGCGCGTTTCCGGTTTATCTCGGCTGGGGCGATGCGGTAATTGTTTCGCGGGAGAGCGCTGCGACCAATGCAAGCCATCCGATCGGCACCGGGCCGTTCAAATTTCAGCGCTGGCGTAAGGGCGCTTCGGTAACGCTTGTGCGTAACGACGATTATTGGGGAACGCGCCCGCCGCTTGATCAAATCAACTTCATTTTTATCCCCGACCCGACCGCAGCCTTCGCCGCTTTGATGGCCGGCGATGTTGACGGTTTCCCCAACTACCCGGCGGCGGAAAACCTGGCGCTAATCGAAAGAGATCAACGATTTCAAATCGTTTTCGGCGCCGGTGAAGGTGAAATGTTAGTCGCGATCAACAATGCCAAGCCGCCTTTTGACGATATTCGCGTACGCCGCGCGCTCAATCACGCCATCGACAAGCAAGCGGTGATTGACGCCGGCCTGTTCGGTTATGGAACGCCGCTCGGCAGTCATTTCTCGCCGCATCATCCGGCCTATATCGATCTTTCTAACCGCTACATTTACGACCCTGTAAAAGCGCGCCGCCTTCTGAGCCTGGCGGGGGTTGGCGATGACTTTGCGCTAACGCTTACCCTGCCGCCGCCGGCTTATGCGCGGCGCGGCGGTGAAATTGTCGCCGCACAGCTAGAGGCGGTCGGCATTGACGTGACGGTCCGCAATCTTGAATGGGCGCAGTGGCTGGACCAGGTTTTTTCAAACAAGTCCTATGACCTCACCATTGTTTCACATACCGAGCCGCTCGACATCGATATCTATGCCCGCGACAATTATTATTTTCAGTACAAGAATGAAGGCTTTAATCACGTTATCGACGAGCTGCGTGAGACATCAGACACCGCACAACGCAATCAACTCTATGGCAAAGCGCAACGCATCCTCGCAAACGACGCTGTCAATGTCTGGATTGCGTCCTCTCCGAAAATTGCAGTGTGGTCGCGCGATGTCTCCGGCGTGTGGGCGGATGCGCCATTGCAGGCAAATGATTTCACGAAAGCCGATATCGCCAATCGCGCGCCCGTGCTTGCCGTGAATGCGATGAAACCCGCCTTTCCAGTCTTTGCCATCTGGCTGATAGCAGCCACGATAGGCGCGGCGGCAGTCTATTTCAGTCGGGCGAGCCCGGCATTCCTCTTAAGCCGGCTCGCCGGCATGGCGGCGACACTGGCGGCGGCGTCGGGTGTCATCTTCTTGTTGATTGAGGTGGCTCCCGGTGACCCGGCGGCTTTCATGATGGGCTTGAATGCCGACCCGGCCTCCATCGCCGCGCTCAAAGCCGAACTCGGCCTCGATCAGCCGGCCTTGGTGCGATATTTCACCTGGATTGGCGGGTTGGCAAGCGGTGATTTCGGCGTCAGCTATACTTACCGCGTGCCGGTCGCCGATTTAATCGCCGAGCGGTTTTGGGTGTCGCTGCCGCTAGCGCTGCTAGCATTTTTAATCTCAACGGCGATCGGTATTGCCGCCGGGGTGATGGCGGCGGCGCTGCGCGGTCGCCCCGGCGGTCGCGCCATCATCACCGCGGCGCAAGCCGGCGTAGCGGTGCCAAACTTCTGGCTGGCGATTTTGCTGGTGTTGGTTTTTGCGGTTGGCCTCCGATGGTTTTCCGCCGGCGGCTTTCCGGGATGGGATGCAGGGGTTCTGTCCGGGCTAAAGGCGCTGTTCTTGCCGGCGATTGCGCTTGCCCTGCCGCAAGCGGCGATCCTCACGCAAATCATGCGTACATCAATGCTCGATGTGATGGACAATGATTATATCCGCACCGCGCGCGCCAAGGGGCTATCGCAATCCCAAGTCCTGCGCCGGCATGCATTGCGCAACGCGATGATCCCTGTTCTCACTATTCTCGGTTTACAATTCGGGTTTCTGCTCGCTGGCAGCATCATCGTTGAAAACGTGTTCTATCTTCCGGGCCTTGGCCGGCTGGTGTTTCAAAGCATTGTCCAGCGCGACCTCATCGTCGTTAAAAGCATCGTCATGGTTCTGGTCTTCATCGTTATTCTAACCTCGTTTTTTATCGATCTTGCTTACGGCGTGGTTGACCCGCGCTTGCGGCGACGGGGCGCATCATGACCGGCGCCGTCTCCACAGCAAAGCCACGAAAACAAAACCGCGACCGAGGGTTTCTCACCGGTGCAGCGATCACGCTGACATTCATCGCTTTTGCGTTCGTCTCCCTGTTCTGGACGCCCTATGATGTTGCCGCGCTTGATATTGGGGCGCAGTTTTCCGCGCCCTCCCCCAGCTATTGGTTCGGAACCAACCACCTTGGCCGCGATGTGTTGTCGATGATTATGGTGGGCGCGCAAACCTCTATCGCGGTCGCCTTTCTGGCAGTCGGCATTGGGCTGGTGATCGGCGTTCCGCTGGGTCTTTGCGCTGCCGCATTTGGCGGGGTTGTCGATGAAGCGCTGATGCGGTCGGGCGATCTTATTTTTGCGTTTCCGGCGATTATCCTGGCGATTTTAATCACCGCGATTTTCGGCGCGACGGCGACCAATGCGATTGTCGCCATCGGCATTTTCAATATTCCGGTGTTCGCACGATTAACGCGCGGCGCGGCCATGCCGCTTTGGACGACCGGCTATGTGATGGCGGCGCGCACTGCCGGGAAAAATCGCTTTGCAATTTCCGCCGAGCATATTTTTCCAAACCTTGCCCACCTTCTGATTGTTCAAACGACGATACAATTTTCGCTGGCGATTCTCGCCGAAGCGGGGCTTGCCTATGTTGGACTTGGCGCCCAACCGCCAACGCCGAGCTGGGGACGTATGCTGGCCGAAAGCCAGACCATGGTGAGCTTTGCGCCATGGCTGGTTTTGTTTCCGGGCTTAGCAATTTTTACCTTTGTGCTCGGCCTGAACCTCGTTGGCGACGGCCTGCGTCATCGGCTGGACCCTCGCCGTGAGCGGGGGCTTTAGATGACGAAGGTTCTCGACATCAAGGATTTGCGCCTGGATATCAGCGGCCAGACTATTCTCAACGGCGTCAATCTCTCGCTGGAGCGCGGAAAGATTACCGGTCTGGTCGGCCGGTCCGGCTCCGGCAAATCGATGACCGGGCTTGCCGCAATTGGGCTCGCCCCGGCGGGGGCGACATTGTCCGGCGCGGTTCATTTGAACGGGCAGAGCCTGCTCGATCTTCCCGAGCGGGAGATGTGCGCGTTGCGCGGACGCGCGCTGGCGATGATTTTTCAGGAACCAATGACCGCGCTTAACCCGCTGCAAACCATCGCAACACAAATCGCTGAGACCATCACCATTCATGGGGACACGCCGAAGGCGCAAGCCTTGGACAAAGTCGAGACGTTAATGCGCCGGGTCGGGCTCGATCCGGATGTTATTTCTCCAAAACGGTTCCCACACGAACTTTCTGGCGGCCAACGTCAGCGGGTGATGATCGCGGCGGCGATTGCGATGAAGCCTGCGGTGTTAATCGCCGATGAGCCAACCACGGCGCTCGACGTCACCACCCAGGCGGAAATATTAAAACTGCTGCGCCGACTGGTTGAGGAAGACGAGATGGCGCTGTTGTTTATCACCCATGACCTGGCGGTGATATCCAACATGGCGGACACAGTTGCGGTGATGGACAAAGGCCGCATCATTGACGCCGATACGCCGGGCAATTTTTTCAAAAAAGGACTGGGCGGCGCGCTCTCTGGTCTGGTTATCCAATCGACACAGAGAAAGCTGGCTCAGAAGACTTCCGCCGATCGTGAAACCATCGTTGAAGCCAGAAACGTCAGTTGCATCTACCCAACCGCAAGACAAAACCTGTTTTCACCAGCGCCGCCGGTGCGCGCGGTGAACGGCGTTACCTTATCGCTCAAGCGCGGCGAGAATCTGGGCCTTGTCGGCGAATCCGGTTGCGGTAAGTCAACGCTCGCGAGAGCGCTGTTGGGCTTGCAACCGGTGAGCGAGGGCGCGGTTGAAATCGGTGGAGTCGGTTTTGCCTCTGCTGGCAAGGCGGCGATGCGGATAATGCGCAAAAAAATACAAATCGTCTTTCAGGACCCCTATTCGAGTTTTAACCCGCGCCAGACTGTCGAGAAAATCATCGGCGAGCCGTTTCATCTGTTTGACACACCGCCGAGCCGCGCCGAGCAGCGCGAGTTGATCGGCGATGTGCTGGCCTCGGTCGGCATGAGCCTTTTGGATATGGAGAAATACCCGCATGAATTTTCCGGCGGCCAGCGCCAGCGCATCGCCATTGCCCGCGCGCTCATCACCGAGCCGTCGGTTATCATTCTCGATGAAGCCACCTCCGCGCTTGATATCGGTTCGCGCAACCGGGTGCTCAATTTGTTGATGGCCCTTTCCGATCAGCGCGGCGTCAGCTATCTTTTTGTCACCCACGATATGACGGTTATCCGGGATGTCGCTGACCGGGTGCTGGTGATGAAGGACGGACGCATTGTTGAGGAAGGCGCAACCAGTGACATCCTGGAACATCCGCAACATGACTATTCTCGCAGCCTGATTGAGGCGACCCCGAAGATAAACTGGCCGCAATGAGGCCGCGCATGATGAGTGAAACTAAGACAAACCGGAGACCCGCCCATGCCCAAACCCGGCGCGCATAATCTTATTACCGACATTGCCGGCCTGACGGTTGGCAATGCGACCGATGAGAAAGTCAAAACCGGCGTCACGGTGTTGCGCTGCCGGGAGCAGTTTGTTGCGGCGGTTGATGTGCGCGGCGGCGCGCCCGGGGTTCGCGAGACCGATACGCTGGCGCCGGAAAACCTGGTCGGGCGCGTCGATGCGATTGTGTTGACCGGCGGTTCGGTGTTCGGGCTTGGCGCCGCAGACGGCGTCGCTAATGCGTTGTCGCAAAGCGATGTCGGGTTGAAAATTTCTGAAGCCGGCCCGGCCATCCCCATCGTCCCGGCGGCGGTGCTCTATGATCTCGGTAATGACGGCGATAAAGACTGGGGCGCCAAGCCGCCTTATAACCGGCTGGGCGAACAAGCTCTCGCCGCCGCAGCGCAAACCTTTGCACTCGGCTCAACCGGCGCCGGACGCGGCGCCATGGCCGGAACTGTCAAAGGCGGCCTCGGCTCGGCGTCGATGGTGCTTGATGACGGCGCCATTGTCGGCGCGCTCGTCGCCGCCAATCCGGTCGGCTCGGTGTTCATGCCCGACGGCAAGACGTTTTACGCCTGGCCATGGGAGCAAGATGGAGAGTTCGGCGCGCAACCACCGCCCGTTGAGCGCGACAGCGCCGGACCGATCCCGCTATTCTCCCGGCTGGCGCAAAATACAAAGCCAGGCGCGAATACAACGATAGCAATCGTCGCCACCTCTGCGGCGCTAACCGGCGTTGAGGCCAAGCGCATCGCGATGATGGCCCATGACGGCATCGCCAGAGCTGTGCGCCCGGCGCATACGCCGCTCGACGGCGATATTGTTTTCGCAATCTCCACTGGCGCGCATCCTCTACCCGCTGACGCATCTCGCCCGATGCACATCGCCGCGATTGGCTCTGCCGCCGCCGACTGTCTCGCCCGCGCGACTGCGCGCGCGGTTTATGAAGCGGCGCAGCGTTAACCAAACCCGTCCGTCAAATGACGATTGTCATCACCGGCGCCGGTTCTCGGCCTGTTCCTTGAATATTAAGGAGCAGGAGTGGAAACCAGCCCCATGCGCGACGTCATTCTCATCGGTTTTATCGCATTGTGTCTCGCAACGGCGATCCGTTATCCTTTTGCGGGGCTTTTAACCTGGGCGTGGTTTACCATAATGACGCCGCATCAGGCCGCGTTCGGCGCCTTTGGCCTGCCCCTCAACCTCATCATCGCGGCGGTGACCCTTACCGGCTACGTGTTCTCAAACGAGGTCTCGCGGTTTAAAATAGACGCCATCACCGGGCTCATTTTGGTGTTCGCCGGCTGGTTGACGCTATCGCAATTATTCTCGCTCGATCCGCAAAATTCAGAGCCCTATTTCGAGCGGATGATTAAAACGCTGGTCTTCGTCCTCCTCTGCATACAGATGGCGACTGACAAACTACGCTTTAACGCGCTGGTCTGGACTGTCGTGCTCGGCATTGGTTTTTTCGCCGCCAAGGGCGCTCTGTTCACCTTCGCAACTTTTGGCGCTTACCGCGTCCAGGGCCTCGCGCAAACTGTCCTTGAAGACAACAACCACTTTGGCATTGCGGTCGCGACCATCCTTCCACTGATTTTATATCTACGCGGTCAGGCCTCTCGCCTGTGGCTGCGCCGAGGCTTGTTGGCGTTGTTTTGCCTGTCGATTGTCGCCATCATCGGCACGCATTCGCGCGGCGCCTTCCTCGCGTTGTTGGCGTTTGGCGGGGTCTTCTGGTGGGGCTCAAAACACAAGGTTTCGATACTTGCGGGGCTCGCCCTGTTAATGATCCCAACCATCGCCTTCATGCCGGCAAAGTGGACCGAGCGCATGAGCACCATCGGCGAGGCGACCCATGACGCCTCATTCATGGGCCGGGTCGATGCCTGGGTCATCAACTACAAATTGGCGAAGGAAAACCCGTTCACCGGCGCTGGCTTGCGCAATTCCTATCAGCCGGAGATCGCCAAGGAGGTTGACGCTGAGCGCGCACAACGCGCCAAGGCCGCGCACAGTATTTACTTTGAAATTCTTGGCGGCGCCGGGTTTATCGGGCTGGCGTTTTATCTTTCGGTTTTTACCGCCGCATTTATTGGCGCCAGGCGGGTGCAATCTGCAAAACTTTCGTTGGCGCCATGGAAAACTGAGTTCGCCCGCTACGGACAGCTATCGCTGATGATTTTTATGGTCGGCGGCGCCTCGACATCGATGGAAATGTGGGACGGATATTGGGTTGTGATCGCGCTGATCGCTGCCCTGACAAAGATGGGCCAGACTAGCGCAGACAGCTCCGGTTCGGCTCTGGAGCGGGCGCGCAGAATGTCGTGGCGTCAACAACAACGCATAAGAGGCGCCCTAGCCAACCATGCGCCAGCTGCCCGCCCTACGGCTTCTGCGCCGCAAAGGTTGGTCCGGTCTGAGCCGTACTGACCGTATTATCGCTCACGACGCGATGCGCGCTTGGCGCCGATGACAATTCTTCTGCTTGCTGGCACTGGTCAGGACATTCCCCGCCGACTTCCACTTGAATGGTTGAATGGTGAATATCGTATTTCTGATCAAGATATTCTTTCGCGGCGGCAAGCGCAGCAGCGGCGTCAGCGGCATTGTCAACGCAAGCATGCAACGTCAGACGCGGCTGGTCCGGGGTTATCTGCGATATCTGAACGTGATGAACGCTACAGATCAGCGGCGATGCGTTCTTTAGCCCGTCGGCGAGCTCGGTGATGTCAATATCCGCAGGCGCGCCCTCCAGCAAAATAAACCCGGACTCGCGCACCAGCCGGAAAGCCGATACGCCGATCAGGCATGCGACCAACAACGACAATAGCGGGTCAATCTGCATCCAGCCGGTAGTCCATATCACGATGGCGGCGATGATGGCGGCGACCGATCCCATCAGATCACCGATCACATGTAAGAGCGCGCCGCGCATATTGAGGTCGCGCTCGCCCGGGCGATGGAGAATGAAGAAGGCCGCCACATTCGCGCCAAGACCGATAATGGCGACGCCTAACATCAACGGCGCATCGATCTCTATCGGGTTGAGCGATCTGCGGATCGCTTCATAGACAATCCACGCCAGCAACACCGCCATGAAAATGCCATTCACGAAGGCTGATAAAACCTGCGTCCGGCGATAGCCAAAATGGAGTTTATTATCCGCCGGCCGGGCAGCCAATATTTGCGCGCTCGCGGCAAGCGCCAGCGCCAGCCCATCGGTCAGCATATGGGTTGCATCGGCTAATAACGCCAGGGAACCTGACAATATTCCACCAATAATCTCGACGACCATAAAGACTACAATGACGCCAAGAGCCCACAATAGGCGGCGAGTATTGCCGTTGTCTTTCGTCTGATGATGGTCGCAATTATCCACGCGCCCGTCCTGTTCTTGTTTTCGAACGCTCAGGTTTTACCTGCAATAGACAATACGCCGCCTTGTTCATGAAGGGCAAGCAACCTGCGCAATCTCCACGGGAATAACAGTATTTTTGCGATTTTCATAACCGTCTTTTAACCGGCAAAAATAGTGACGTGATAACATTTTAATTGCTATCTTGGCTGTTTGGGGCCATTGCCAATGACGATGGCCGCGCGCGCCGGGAAGGGATGACGCATTTTGTTTGGGGAATTGCAGGCCATACCTGGCTTGGGGGCAAGCCTTGTCGCTGCGGCTATCAGTCTGGCCGGCGTCATGTCGATCGCCGCATTTGGCGCGGCGGCTCAGCGCAACAGCGCCTATATTTCTGCTTTCGCGGTTGGATTGTTAACAGTCAGCGTACTGTTTCATTTACTACTTGAAGCGCTCAACATTTCATTCAATGCGCTTGGCTGGGTTGCCGGCGGGTTTGCCTTGATGGTGCTCATCGGGATCAGTGTTCAGACCGCCGTCAACCGACGTGCTGACGGCGCCGCCCTCACCTTCGGCTACGCATCGATTATCGCCCTTGCCGCACATTCGAGCCTCGACGGTTTTATTTATGCGGCAGCCTTCCAGAGCGAAACCTTTACCGGTTGGCTGGCTGTTGGGGGTCTGTTGTTTCACGAATTTCCCGAAGGCGTCATAGCGTTCTTTCTATTGACCGAGGCGGGGATGCGGCGAGGAACCGCGATCTTGCTGGCGTTCTTGGCTGCGGGTGGAACGACTGTCCTTGGAACATTAGGCGCAAGCTCTCTGTTGGAAACAGCTGAAGTTATTCCGATGACCGCTTTGTTGGGCGGCGCGGCAGGCGCGTTGGCCTATGTATTAATCTTTCACCTTGCGCCCCATGCAGCCAAGGCGCCCGGCAAAGGCGGCTTTCGGGCCCTCAGCTTTGGCGTTGTGGTTGGCGCCATCGGGGTAATTTTAAATTCTTTCGGCGCACACTGACAGGCCGGCAAGCGCCATCGGCAACGCCGATAATTTTATTTGCCTTTAAACACCGGTTGCCGTTTTTCAAGCAAGGCCATCGCGCCCTCGGCGCAATCTTCACTCGCAATCGCCGTGCGCTGGGTCATCGCTTCGAACGCCATGGCGTTGCGGAGCCCTGATTGCGCGGCGGCGCGGAAGGTGCGTTTTGTCAGCGCCATCGCAATTGGCGCCCGCTGCGTTAGCGACTGCGCCCAACCCAGCGCATTTTCCAACAGATCCGCGCCCGCAACTGTCCGGTTCACAAGCCCCCAGTCGAGCGCGCGCACAGCATCAATTTTCTCCGCCTCAATGGCGAGTTGATAGGCGCGTGCGTAACCGATTTGTTGGGTGAGCAAGAACGAAAGACCGCCGTCAGGCACAAGCCCGATATTGGCGAAGGCGCTCATCAGATAGGCGTCCTCGCCCATCACCCGCAAATCGCAAGTCAGCGCGAGCGTCATGCCGATCCCTGCGGCAGGCCCGTTGATGGCGGCGATCACCGGTTTTGGCATGGTCGCAATCGCGTTTAAGAAGGCGCCATATTCGGTATTGAGAATATCCTCGACATTATACTTGTCGTTGACCACGCTGATATCCGCGCCAGCGCAAAACCCGCGCCCGGCGCCGGTAATGACGACAACGCGGATGTCGGCATCCGCAGACGCACGCAGCGTTGCGTCCATCAAGTCGAGGCGCATCTGCCGGTTAAACGCATTCAGCTTGTCCGGGCGATTCAACGTGATCAGGCATACGTCGTCGCTCGGCGTTTCATAATTGACCATCATAGCGCAACTCCTTGGGCGCGTTTATACGGCGCCAGTCGGCTAGCCTTCTTCCGCGCTTTCCACGCTGCGGAACGAAATAATTTTCGTCGGATTTTCAGGCGGCTCGCCGCGCGCGGCCTCATCGACATGCTCCATACCTTCAACAACCTTGCCCCAGGCGGTATACTGACCATCCAGAAAGGACGCATCATCAAAGCAGATGAAAAACTGGCTGTCGCCGCTATCGGGGTCTTGTGCGCGCGCCATGGAGCATATGCCGCGCTGATGATTGGTGTCGTTGAACTCCGCTTCAATTTTTTCGCCGGAACCGCCGGTTCCGTCGCCGCGCGGACAGCCGCATTGCGCCATAAAGCCTTCAATGACGCGGTGGAAAGTGAGACCGTCATAAAACCCGTCATCTGCCAGCTGTTTTAGCCGCGCCACATGCACAGGCGCTTTGTCGGCAAAGGTTTCAATCGTCACATCGCCAGTGTCGAGTTTCAAAATTAGTCTGTCGCTCATCGTTCAATCTCTCCATTGATGCGCGCCGGAATTTTGATTTCGCATATGTCTTTGACATAGCCGGTATCATCAACATCGCCGCGCGCCTTAATATATCTCATAAATGTTTCGCTATCAGTACGCAGCACTTCAACCTTGCGGCGGTCGGCGTCTGGCACATCAGCGGCGATACGAACCCGCATTATTGGCGTCGGCCGCGTTGGCGGCTCGCCTCTGGCGATGCGGCGGCTGGCTTCAAACCCGTCAACGATCCACCCCCATGCGGTGTAACGCCGATCAAGGTTGAGACGGGAGTCGCCTATCATCAAGAAGAACTGGCTGTTGGCGCTGTTGGGGTCGCCCGACCTGGCCATCGACATCACGCGCGGACAATGCAGCGGCCATAAATCGACATGCCGATCAGTCTTGAACGTGCGCAGCGCTTCGGGTTGGGCGCCGAACGGCATGCCGTGGATAAAGCCGACCCGGGGAGCGATACGGTCGCGCCCGATTTCAACAAACTCATCGGTTTCCGACGTATCGCGCGTGAATTCAGCCTGGAGATTCGGCAGCTCAGACCCGCCCGTGCCGTCTCCTTTCGGATCGCCGCCCTGGGCCATAAACCCTTCAATGACGCGGTGGAAACTGAGGCCGTTGTAAAACCCGTCCCGGACCAGTTTTTTTATCTGCTCAACATGGCCCGGCGCGAAGTCTGGTCGTAGCTCGATAATGACCAAACCCGCCGGCAGGTCCATGTAGACCGTGTTTTCCGGATCGACTTCGCGCCAGACCGTCTCCGGCGCCGTTTCAATAATCTGTGCGGGCGTTATCGGCTGCACCGGTTCGTCCATGGCGCTGGCGCCTGTCGCCCCTATTGTCGCCGCCAATACACCTGCGCTGCACGCGCTCAACACTAATCGCCGAATACTCATCAACTAACTCCTTCCGGCTAACCGCCTACCGCTGATTGCAAACCACCTGCCCGCTAAAACTTATCGCGAAGCCTTTTCGCCACATGCCCGGGCACAAATGTATCAATATTACCGTCGAGGCGGGCAATTTCTTTGACCAGACGCGATGCGATCGACTGATAGCGCGCATCGGCCATCAAAAACACTGTTTCTATCTCGTCATTGAGCGCCTGGTTCATGCCGACCATCTGAAATTCATATTCAAAGTCGGAGACCGCGCGGAGACCACGGATGATAATCGAGGCGCCGACTTCTTCGGCGAATTTCATCAGCAGGATTTCAAACGGGGTCACCCGAATAGACACGCCGCTGGCTTTTGTAATCCTCGCCGCTTCTGTTTCAGCCATCGCAACGCGCTCTTCAAGCGAGAAGAGCGGGTTTTTATCGCGGTTGACCGCGACGCCGATGACCAGTTCATCAACCAGCTTTACTGCCCGCTCCACCAGATCCGCATGGCCCACAGTCAAGGGGTCAAACGTGCCGGGATATAGTCCTACGCGCTTAATCATCGGCCGCCTCGTCAGTGGTTTCGCCATTATTGATGTCGTCATCGTCAACATCTTCGATACGGCCGACGGAGACAACCTGTTCATCAGCGCGGGTTCTAAAGATAGTCACCCCTTGGGTGTTGCGCCCGGCGATACGGACGTCATTGATTGGTGTGCGGATGAGCTGGCCGCCATTGGTGACCAGCATAATTTGGTCGGTTTCCTCTATCGAGAAAGAAGCCACAACGCGGCCATTGCGCGCCGATGTCTGTATGGCGATAATGCCTTTGCCGCCTCGGCCCGAGGTGCGGTATTCATAAGACGATGTGCGCTTGCCATAGCCGTTTTCTGTCACTGCCAGCACAAACTGTTCGGCGGCGCCAAGTTCCGCCAGTCGGCTCGTGTTGATGGCGATATCGGGTGCGTCGGTCTCTTCCGGGCCTTCGGCGTCCGCCTCCCCTGCCGCCCGGCGCATGGCCGCGGCGTGTTTCAGATAGGCGCGCATCTCGTCGGTTGAGGCCTCCACATGGCGCAGTGTCGCCATCGAAATCACCTCGTCGTCCGTACCCAGCCGGATACCGCGCACGCCCGAGGAGGTGCGCCCGGCAAAGACGCGCACCACATCGACGGGGAAGCGGATGCTCATACCCGAAGCTGAAGTTAAAAGAATATCCTCGTCCTCGCGGCAGATCTTAACGCCGATAATCGCATCGCCCTGTTCGAGCTTCATGGCGATCTTGCCATTGCGATTAATGCGCTGGAAGTCGGACAGTTTATTGCGCCGGACGCTGCCTGAGCGGGTGGCGAACATAATTTGCAGATTTTTCCAGGCGTCTTCATCGTCCGGCAGCGGCAAAATATTGGTGACGCGCTCGTCCTGCGCCAGCGGCAACAGGTTGATAAACGCCTTGCCTCTGGAATTTGGCGCGCCTTCCGGCAGCCGCCATAATTTCAGCTTATAGGCCATGCCGGTCGAGGTGAAGAACAACAGCGGCGTATGCGTATGGCCGACAAAAAGCTGGGCGACGAAATCCTCGTCTTTAAACTTCATGCCCGCCCGGCCCTTGCCGCCGCGTTTTTGCGCGCGATAGGTCGACAGTGCGGTGCGTTTGACGTAACCGGAATGGGTGACGGTGACGACCATATCTTCCTGAGTGATCAGATCCTCATCATCAACCTCGCCTTCGGCGTCGACCATTTCCGTCCGCCGCGGCGTCGCAAATTCGTCTTTGACGGCTACTAATTCGCTTTTGATGATCGTCATCACCCGGTCGCGTCGGCGAAGAATATCGAGATAGTCGGCGATTTTGTCAGCCAGCCCTTTCAGCTCATCGCCGATTTCATCGCGGCCAAGCGCAGTCAGGCGTTGAAGACGCAAATCGAGGATCGCTTTGGCCTGTTCTTCCGACAGTTTCAGTATATCACCGTCGCTCATCATGTGACGCGGATCGGCCACCAGCGCCACCAGCGGCGCCAAATCTTTCGCCGGCCAGCCGCGTCCGAGCAATTGCGCCTTTGCGGTCGCCGGGTCTGGCGCGCGCCGGATCAGCGCGACAATTTCGTCAATATTTGCGACCGCAATCGCCAGGCCGACCAAAATATGCGCCCGGTCGCGGGCCTTGGTGAGCTCGAATTTGGTCCGCCTCGTAACCACTTCCTCGCGAAACCGGATAAACGCCGTTAAGACGTTGCGCAGCGACATTTGCTGCGGCTGGCCGCCGTTTAGCGCCAACAGGTTGACGCTGAATGTCTGTTGCAATTGTGAGTGACGATAGAGCTGGTTTAACACCACATCGCCAGCAGCGTCACGGCGCAACTCAATAACGACGCGAATGCCCTCGCGGTTAGACTCGTCGCGAATATCGGCGATGCCTTCAATTTTCTTCTCGCGCACCAGCCCGGCAATCCGCTCAATCATCAGCGACTTGTTCACCTGAAAAGGAATTTCGGTAATGATAATGCCGTAGCGGTCTTTACGCACCTCCTCGATGGTCGCGCGCCCGCGCATCAACACCGAGCCGCGGCCCAACAGCAGCGCGGCTTTTGAACCGGCGCGGCCGAGGATCATCCCGGCGGTTGGAAAGTCCGGCCCCGGAACAATGGCGATGAGTTCCTCATCGGTAATGTCGGCATTGTCGATTATCGCTACCGTAGCATCTATAATCTCGCCGAGATTATGCGGCGGGATATTGGTCGCCATGCCGACGGCGATGCCGCCCGCGCCATTGACAAGAAGGTTCGGAAACCGCGCCGGCAAGACTTTCGGTTCATGTTCCGAGCCGTCATAGTTGGGCTGGAAATCAACTGTCGCCTTTTCGACATCTTCAAGCAGTGAATGCGCGACCTTTTCCATCCGCACTTCGGTATAGCGATAAGCGGCTGGCGGGTCGCCGTCGATGGAGCCGAAATTTCCCTGACCGTCGAGCAGCGGCAAGCGCAAGGAAAAATCCTGCGCCATCCGCACCAGCGCATCATAAACCGATTGGTCGCCATGCGGATGGTATTTACCGATAACGTCGCCGACAACGCGGGCTGACTTGCGGTATTGCTTGTTCCAGTGATTGCCGTTTTCCTGCATCGACCACAAAATCCGTCGATGCACTGGCTTGAGGCCATCACGCGCATCAGGGATGGCGCGCGAGACAATCACGCTCATCGCATAGTCGAGATACGACCGGCGCATCTCATCTTCGATTGAAATCACTGAGACATCAGGCTCGTTCTGAGCCCCGTTCTCATCGCCAAAATTGTCGTCGTTATTGTCGTCCGCCACGCGGGGAACCTTCCGGAATCAGATGGGAAATTATGCGCCTCGCTTAGCATCGGCCCCCGCTAAAGCCAAGCATTTGCGCCTTTTTCTGGTCGGTTTATTCCCCGCCCGTCATAGGCTATAATAACCTGCTGTCACTGCCTGGGGAAAACTGTGAGCCGAATTAGAAAATTACTATTAATTACAAGTAGTTCTGTGTTGGCGCTCAGCGCCTGTGGGAATGGCGCGGAAAACGCGTCGCCCCGCGGCGCTGACGTCGCCTTGCTAACAGAGCTGGCGCCCGCCAGTTGGGCGGACGCCGCCGGACAGTTTATCGGCGTTGACGGGGCGCCAATCGGCCATGTGGTGCTCACCAACACGCCTCGCGCGGGCGTCTTAATGCGCGTCGATATCGCCGGCGTCAGCGAGGGATGGCACGCGCTGCATTTGCATAATGTCGGCAATTGCAGCGATTACGCCGACGGCTTCAAGGCGTCTGGCAGCCATGTCGATCCGGATGACCAACCGCACGGACTGTTGAATATCTATGGACCGGAGCGCGCCGACATGCCGAACATCTATGCCGGCGCCGACGGGCATGCGACGGCGGAGCTGTTTAACGGTACGGTCGCCCTGTTTGCTAGCGAAGCCAGCGCTGCGCAAGCCGGCCCGTTTCCACTTTTTGATGATGACGGGTTTGCCATCATCATTCACGAAAACGCCGACGACCATACGACGCAGCCTATTGGCGGCGCCGGAAAGCGCATTGCCTGCGCAGCTATTCGCGGAGCGGGTTAGTTGGAGCGTGTTCACAAAAAGTGTGAGCGGTTTTTGGGTTCGAACACGCGACCGATCAAAAATATAGACTGCGTTCTTGATTCGATAAAAAAACGAACGCAGTCTTTGTGTTGTTTGAGTAGGGGAAAACCATGACCAGAATGAATCGGCGCACAATTGTCGCCGGCGGCGGCGCGGCGATGATTGCAGCGGCTTGCAACGCGCCAGCGTTGGCCCATGAAGGAGACGCTCCGATCGGCGCCTGGACGCCGCTGACGGATATGCCCTTCCCGGTTCAGGAAATTTATCCGGCGCCGTTCTGGAAAGCGTCTGGCGCGGCAATAGGGCTGAAGCCGCAAACCTATAACATCCTCGTCAATGCCGGCGGCCTCACGCCGGGTGGCGCCAATAACGTCACCGACGCGGTCACCTATTACGACCCATCCGACGATCGATGGCGCTATGGCTCGGCATTGCCCGAAGCGCGCCACCATATCGCGCTGGTCAACAATAACGGCTATTTGTACGGCGTCGGCGGTTTCGCCCGCAATGCCGGCGGCGGCTGGCAGATGCGCAACAACTGCTGGCGGATTGGCGCGATTGACGCGCCGTGGGACTGGATGGCGCCCCTGCCCCACCCGCAAGCCGAAGCCGTGTGCGCCTCGCTTGGCGGGTATATCCATTTCGTCGGCGGGCGGGCCCCAGCCGGCAGCCGCAACCAAAGCTGGTCCGACCATATCGATACTGACGAGCACTGGGCCTATGACGCCGCCGCCAATCGTTGGCGCACGCTGTCGCCCTTGCCGAGCCCGCGCAACTCCGCCGCCGGCGCAGTGGTCGGCGGCGTTCTTTATGTCATCGGCGGGCGCACCGTGAATGACGGCAATACCAGCGCCGTTGATGTCTATGACCCAATGTCGGACCGCTGGGAACGGGCAAGCCCGATGCCACAAGCCCAAGCCGGCCTTGCCGCAGCCGTGCTCGGCGGCAAAATCTACGTCTTTGGCGGTGAATATTTCGCTCCCGGCGGCGGCGGCGTTTTCGCCGAAGCCTGGGAATACGATCCGCGCAAAGACAAATGGCGCGCCGTAGCCGCCATGCCCCACCCCCGCCACGGCCTCGGCGCAGTAACGCTCAACAACACCATCTATGTTCTCGGCGGCGCCCTAAAAGCCAGCGGCGAAGGCACATCAGCTGTGCTGGACAAGTTTGAGATTTAATTGGGTTTCGATCCTGTAGCGCCCACAAAGCCTGACCGGGCGCCGCGCGGTCAGCGCGCCCTGTCGGAGGCGTCGCGAAGCGAATAGCCGTGAGATCGAAAATGGTGAGCCCAGCAGGATTCGAACCTGCGACCTACTGATTAAAAGTCAGTTGCTCTACCAACTGAGCTATGGGCCCACGAGACGTGGTGGTAAGGCGCTAAAGCGCTATTAGCGCTCGCTTAACATGACAAAGCCGCTTCGACAAAAGAAGCGGCGTTCCGCTTTTCGAGCGCCGGAACATAGGGGCGAGGTTTGGCCCGGTCAACTGATTCTGCCGCGCTGCGGGAGCGTTTTTTTAAACGATCTCCTCGCCCGTGGCGGCTTTGAAATCGGCGATGAATTGGCCAAACCGCCCGGCTGAGATGGCATCACGCATCGCCGCCATAAGGTCCTGATAATATTGCAGATTGTGCCAGGTCAGCAGCATGGGCCCGAGATATTCCCCGGCCCGGAAGAGATGGTTGAGATAGGCTTTGGAGTAATCGCGGCTGGCCGGGCAGTCGCTTTGCGCGTCCAGGGGCTCCGGGTCGTCGGCGTAGCGGGCGTTTTTAATGTTGATCGGGCCCGCTTTGGTCCAGGCTTGGCCATGGCGGCCGGAGCGCGTCGGGGCGACGCAGTCAAACATATCGATGCCCCGCGCCACCGCGCCGACAATGTCCGCCGGCTTGCCGACGCCCATCAGATAGCGCGGCTTTTCCAAAGTCATGTGCGGCGTCGTAAACTCCAGCACGCGAAACATCTCCTCGCGCCCCTCGCCGACCGCTAGCCCGCCAACAGAATAACCCGGAAAATCAATCTCCATCAGCCGGTCGAGGCTTTCCCGGCGCAGGTCTTCATAATTGGCGCCCTGGACGATGCCGAACAGCGCCTGGCCGGGTTTTGATTTTTCCACGAAGGCGGCTTTGGAGCGCGCCGCCCAGCGCGCTGACAGCTCCATTGATTGCCGTGCATCGCCATGAGCAATCGGCATCGCCGGACATTCATCGAGCTGCATCTGGATGTCGGAACCGAGCAGGCACTGAATTTCAATCGAGCGTTCCGGCGTCAGCATATGGCTTGAGCCGTCGATATGGGATTGAAACGAGACGCCCTCTTCGGTCAGCTTACGGAGCTTCGACAGCGACATGACTTGAAACCCGCCGCTATCGGTGAGGATCGGCCGCGGCCAGTTCATGAATTTGTGCAAGCCGCCAAGCGCGGCCACCCGCTCCGCTGTGGGCCGCAGCATCAGGTGGTAGGTGTTGCCCAGCACGATATCGGCGCCGGTGGCGCGAACATGGTCCGGCAGCATCGCCTTGACCGTGCCGGCGGTGCCGACGGGCATGAAGGCGGGCGTTCGGATACCCCCCTTCGGGGTTTTGATGACGCCCGTGCGCGCCTCAGCGTCCCTCGCCTGCAGCTCAAAGAAAAACGCATCCGTCAAAGCATTCTCCCGCCATTGGGAACGGTGCGCTCGGGTTGCAAAAGCACAATCTCGCCATCGGCATCAGCAAAGCCGAGCACCAGAACCTCAGACATAAAGTCGGCGATCTGGCGTGGCGGAAAGTTTACCACCGCCGCCACCTGGCGTCCGAGTAAATCGTCCTTGGCATAATGCGCGGTGATTTGCGCCGAGGATTTTTTGACGCCGATCTCAGGCCCGAAATCGACCCAGACTTTCCATGCCGGTTTGCGGGCCTTGGGAAATTCCGCAGCCTCAACAATCGTGCCGACCCGGATGTCGACTTTGAGAAAATCATCGAAGGAAATTTCAGTCATTCGTTTCTCTCCAGCAGGCAGGCGTCGCCATATGAGTAAAACCGATAGCGTTGTTCGCGCGCATGAGCATAGGCCGCTTGCATCAGGTCTGTTCCACTAAAGGCGCAGACCAGCATAAACAAAGTCGAGCGCGGCAGGTGAAAATTTGTGAGGAGAAGATCGACGGCGCGAAAGCGATAGCCGGGGGTGATGAATATGTCGGTCTCGCCGCGAAACGCCTGAATGTCGCCATCGGCGCTGGCAGCGGTTTCCAACAACCGCAAGGCCGTGGTGCCGACCGCGATGATGCGCCCGCCGGCGGCGCGGGCGGCATTGATCGCGGTGGCTTGGCTTTCAGTAATCTCGCCCCATTCGCTATGCATGACGTGGCTATCGGTATCGTCTGCCGACACCGGCAGAAACGTCCCGGCGCCCACATGCAACGTAATCGACAGATGCCCCGCGCCGGCGGCTTTGATGCGGTCAAGAAGCTCACCGGTAAAATGTAGCCCCGCTGTCGGCGCTGCAACCGAGCCCTCGTCAGTGGCGAAGATGGTCTGGTAGTTTGCAACATCGGTTTTATCGGCCGCCCGGCGCCGCGCAATATAGGGCGGCAGGGGCGTGACGCCGACCTGCGCCAGCGCCTCACTAAAACTCTGTGCGCCGGCGTCAAACTGAAATACAACCTCTGCGCCGTCGCGCGCGATCACCTTCGCGGCGAGGCTATCGCCGAACTGAACCGCATCGCCCGCGCGCAACCGCTTGGCCGGACGCACAAAAGCGCGCCACCGATTATCGCCGAGGTCTTTGTGCAACGTCGCCTCAATAGAGGCGGGCGCGCCAGCGTCATCGCGCGCGGCGCGTGAACCAAAAAGCTGTGCGGGAATGACTTTGGTGTCATTGGTCACCAGCAAATCGCCCGGCCGGATCAAGTCTGGCAGGTCGGCGATGTTGCGATCGTGCAAGCCATCGACGGTTACATGCAGGAGCCGCGATGCATCGCGCGGGACCACCGGCTCCAGCGCGATCAGCTCGCGCGGCAAATCAAAGTCAAAAATATCAACGCGCATGCCGCATCCCGTCTTTTGCCTGCGGCCTCGCGGCTAAATCGAATAAATATCGTAGTTGAAACTTTGATCCATCGTTTCGGCTGGCTTGCCGGCGCAGGCGCCCACCGGCTTTGCCGGCACGCCAGCGACAGTGCAATGCGGCGGAACGTCTTTCAACACGACGCTGCCGGCGGCGATTTTGGCGTGTTCGCCGATCTCAATATTGCCAAGCACTTTCGCGCCAACGCTCACCAGCGCGCCGCGACGGATTTTCGGATGACGGTCGCCTTCGGTTTTGCCGGTACCGCCAAGGGTGACGTTCTGGAGGATGGAGACATCGTCTTCCACCAGCGCGGTCTCGCCGATGACAATGCCGGTGGCGTGATCCATGAAAACGCCCTTGCCGATTTTTACCGCCGGGTGAATATCAACCGCAAACAATTCCGACATCCGGCTTTGCAGATAAAGCGCCAGCGCCTGGCGGTCATGGCGCCAAAGCCAATTGGCGACGCGATGCGCCTGTAGTGCGAGATAGCCTTTGAAATATAAAAACGGCTGCATGAACTCATGGCACGCCGGATCGCGTTTAAAGACCGCGCGCAAATCCTGCAGCGCTGCCTCAACAATATGCGGTTCGCTCTTATAGGCTTGCGCACAGACTTCGCGCCACAACATCGCGCTCATCTCCGTATCAGAAAACTTTTGCGCCAGGCGATAAGACAACGCCGCTTCATAACTCTCATGGTTCAAAATCGTCGCATGGAGAAAGCTGGCAAGGCTGGGTTCATGCGCAGCAACGCTCGCCGCTTCAACGCGCATCCGCGACCAGGTCTGATCGCCGGAAAGCTCTATGACGTTGGATGTGTCCGCTGAAGAGTTGCTCATGGCCTGATAGTCCTATTTTCCGAGCTATGCTGCAAGGATATGCTCGCAAATAGGCGCTGGAGCCTCACCGCGCAAGGCTTTGACATAAGCGTTAAGCGTCATTGCGACCGTCAGGCTGTCAGTAATCTCGCCGGTCATCACTAAATCTAACAGCGCCTTAAACGAAACTGTCTTCATGGTTAACGCTTCGGAGCTTTCCGGCGCCGCATCGCCAGCTTCCAGACCCCAAGCGAAGAAGCATTGCGCACGCTCGTCGGTCACCGAGTTTGAAACATCGAAGGCGCATAGTGGCGCCCAGGATTGCGCACGAAATCCGGTTTCTTCGGCAAGTTCACGTTTTGCTGATTGAAGCGGCGCTATATCCAGCGGTCCGCCGCCTTCGGGCAGCTCCCAGCTATAACGGTCTAAGGCAAACCGGTGCTGGCCGATCAGCGGGACCCTGCCATCCTCATCAAAGGCCAATATGCCGATAGCCAGGTTCTTAAACTGCACAACGCCATATTCGCCGTCCGCGCCGTCAGGGTGAACAACCTTATGGTCAACAATCCGAATCCATGGGTTCTCAAACGCAGTCCTATCCGATTGGACCGTCCACGGACCAATGCGCCGCTGGCTCACTGGCCCGTGTCCGATATTTCCCTTACAGGGTAAGGCAAGTCGCAAACATTGATATAGTCCGGGCGGAAATAGAAAAATTCTTCCGGGCGGTTGCGCCGCGAGGCGACATATTGTTGAAAAGTTGGCGTGTCCGAGCGAAGGATTTCCAGCGCGGCGCGGTCAGCCTCCGGCATATCGGCGCCAATCCGCATCGATATAAGCGTCTCGCCAAGATCATCCTCAGGCGTTTCAGCAGGCTGGACGCGACGAAGCGCCTGGAGATGTTCCATGCCCGCAACCACGCGCCCGAACACCGTCAGGTTGCGATCGAGGTAGCGTTGCGGTTGCAGGGTTATATAAAATTCCGTGCTGGCAGAATCGCGGTCGTTATTGCGGCCAAAAGCGAAGGCGCCGGCGCAGTGGAGGTGCCAGGCGCGGCTAGCGCTCTCGTCAAGTCCGACAGGCAATCCGTTCACAAACCCGGTTATCGCCGCATAACCGTCTTCGTCAGCAAGCGGCTTAAAGCTCAGCCAGTCCGGCGCCAGCTCATCAAATTCCGCCGTCATGGTTTTCTTCGCTGTCTTAATCTCGCGGGCCTCCAACACATCGCCGCCCTGCGCCACGAAGCCGTCTATCACTCTGTAAAACGAAAGCCCGTCATAGAAGTGTTCCCGTGTCAGCGCTTTGATTTGCGCAACATGGCCCTGCGCCAACGACGTCGATAAAGCGACGATCACCCGCCCGCGTTCGAGTTCTATATAAAGCAGATTGTCCTGATCGAGCTGGAGCCAGTCGGACGCGTCAGATGCCTCCAGAATATCTGCCGACGAAGCCTCCCCTTCAAGCGCGTCGCCTAAGGCCGAGCCCTGTACGGCAAGCGCCAATGTCACCGCGCTCAATAGGAGGCTTGCAACAAATTTCCTCATCCCCTCACCCCCTGCCGCGATAAGGCGCAACGCCCGGTTCCGGCAGCCACAGGCCCTTTGGCGGCTCGCCGGTCTGATAGAACACATCAATCGGAATGCCGCCGCGCGGATACCAATAGCCGGCGATGCGCAGCCATCGCGGATCGGCCGCATCAACAAAGCGCTTGGCGATCATCACCGTGCAGTCCTCATGATAGGCGCCGTGATTTCGAAACGAGGTTAAAAACAGCTTGAACGACTTTGACTCAACAAGCAGCTTGTTGGGCGCATAGTCGATAACGAGATGGGCGAAATCCGGCTGCCCAGTAACCGGACATAGCGTGGTAAATTCCGGCGCGGTGAAGCGGGCGATATAAAGCACATCGGTTTGCGGGTTCGGCACGGTCTCAAGGCGCGCCTTTTCAGGCGAGGCCGGCGTTTCGGTTCGCCGTCCGAGCTGCGTCAGCGCCGCCGGTTTTTGCTTTAACGATAGTTTGCCGGCGGGCTTTGCGGGTGTTCGTGGTGTTTTCGCCATAGTCTTTCCTAAAACACGAATCCGTTGGTTCAACCTGTTCTACCGGAGCCAAGCCGACGGCGCAAAAGCGCCCCAAACCGCCCCCCCATGGGATCCTAAAATCCCGCAACCGCCCCATGGACAAGGCGACAGATCATGGCTTATAAGCCGCGCTCCGCCCGTCGGGGAACCCCGAGATTCAGGCGTGCGCCCAGGTAGCTCAGTTGGTAGAGCAGCGGACTGAAAATCCGCGTGTCGGTGGTTCAAATCCGCCCCTGGGCACCAGTCCCAATTTTCCACAGTTTGCAAATCTTCGCCTAAATTAGTGCATTTCTGCATTAACATGCTGAAAACAAAAATCTTTTCAGCCTCTCCACAAACATCCGCAAACCCCGTCAAACCAGCGCAGCGATGGCCTAGCAGAAGGCCTTCGAGGTACCTTTGTTGGTCCCACAGGGCCGCTGTTGGAAGCGTTCTACCAACAAAGGAGGAATCGAAATGCGCCTGACTGATGTGCAGTGTCGAACCGCAAAACCCGGCCCGAAAATCCGCAAGATTTCGGATGGCGGAAGCCTTCAATTATGGATCCAGCCGACCGGCTCGCGGCACTGGCGCCTCGCCTATCGCTTCGATGGCAAGCAGCGCGTCTTTTCGATTGGCCCCTACCCGCTCATTTCACTGGCGGAGGCGCGGGTTGCAAGAGACGACGCCAAACGCCTTCTTCTGCAAGGCGTCGATCCCTCCAAAAAAAAGCAACAAGACCGAAAACCAAAGGACACGTTCCGAAACGTTGCAGCGGAATATGTGCACAAGCTCGAAAAGGAAGGCCGCGCCGTGCGCACCCTCGCCAAGATCAACTGGCTGCTCGGCATGGCGAATACATCGTTCGGCGACCAAGCGATCGCGAAGATCAACGCCCCGACAGTGCTCGAAGTGTCCAGCCCCAAAGTTATGTACCAATTTTTGCTAGAGTTTCGGGCACAGGCGGACGCATGTTCAGCGCCTGATGCGGACGGATATGATT
>JAADIQ010000109.1 GCA_013151255.1 Alphaproteobacteria bacterium | reverse complement strand
GATCAAACGGCATTCTTCAATTTCATTGAGGAAAACGGCCTTGATAAATTTGCCGGGGGTATTGCCGGTAAAAGCTCCATCAGACAGGATGATGCGTTCGATCTTGACCTGCGGTTCCAGCAAGACTTCCCAGGATTTTTCGGTAGCGACAGATTTAAATTCTTCGTCGATCTCGAAAACTTCCTGAACTTTATCAGCGATGATTTCGGCGTTAACCGTTTCATCAATACCAGCGGCACGCTTGAAACCGTACCGTTAGTGGATGCATCGATCGTGGGCAATCAGTATGTCTATAACAGTTTCACAGCACCAACAGTCGTCCAAGACCTAAACGACACGCTGTGGCGGATTCAGCTCGGCATTCGTTATGAGTTCTAAGCGGCTCTAACAACACATTGCGAAAGAGGCGGCGCTTCGCGTCGCCTCTTTTTTTATTCAGGATGGTTGCAATGGCCAGTTTTCAATTACATCGACGAACTTTGTCAGCCATGCATTGGTCTGCCCGCCGTCAAGGACGCGGTGATCGATGGTTAGCGAGACATACGCCATCTGGCGTATCTGGATTGCGTCATCGCCTTCAACCGTGCGCACGACAACGCGTTTTTCGAGCTTGCCGACGCCTAAAATCGCCGATTGCGGCTGATTGATAATGATTGGCGTCGCAACAATCGAGCCCGATGTTCCGTGGTTGGAAATTGAAAAAGTACCGCCGCGAACGTCAGCGGGCGCCAGCTTATTGTTGCGCGCTTTGTCGGTGAGGGTTTGCAATTCTTTTGCGATCTCGAAATGCGACCGCTTCTGCGCGCGCGCGATTACCGGCACGATCAGGCCCTTGTCGCCAAGTGCAACGCCGACGCCGATATTGATGTCTTCAAACACCTCAAGATAATCGTCATGCCACCGGCTGTTCGCCGTAGGCGTTACTTTCATCGCCTCAACGCCAGCGGCGATAAAATAGGCCGTAAAGGTGAGCTTGGCGCCGTTCTTTTGGTATTCGTCCTTATGCGCATTGCGGTGGGCGATGATCGCTGAGAAATCTGCCTCAAACACCGCCGTCACATGCGGCGCCGTCTGCACCGACTGCGCCATATGCTCGGCAATGCGGCGGCGCATGCGGTCATGGGGGATTTGATGAACCGCGCCGGCGCCAGGCGTAACCGCGGCAGGGCGCGCCGCGCCGCTTTCAATGAACGCCTGAACATCGCCGCGCGTCAGCCGTCCGCCCTTACCTGTGCCGTTGATCAGTGCGGGCTGAAGATCGTGCTCGCGCACCAGACGCCGAACCGAGGGCGAGAGGCGATGTTCATGCGCCGTCGCGTCGGCGCTCACTGCTTGCGGCGACAGCATCGCCGTCTCGGGGGTTTTCACCGGCGCAACATCCGCAACGTCTTCGCGCAACGGCCCAAGACGCAAGCGTCCAAGACGCAAGCGCCCAAGCACGCTGCCGGGCTCGGCCTCACCGTCAGCGTCAATTAAAATTTCCTGTACAATCCCCGTCGCCGGCGACGGCACTTCAACGGCGACCTTATCGGTTTCAAGCTCGACCAAAGGCTCGCCTTCGGCAATCGCCTCGCCAACTTTTTTATACCAGCTCTGGACGACAGCTTTCGTGCCCTCCTGCTCAACCGGCGCCACAACATCAATAATCTCGGTCATAACGATCCTGGCCCTAAAACGCGCAAAGCTGTTCGATCTTATTACGGATCGTATCGACATCTGGAACAACGCTGTTGAGCAGCACCGGATTGTGGGGGCTTGGAATATCCGGCATCGTCAGGCGCGACACCGGCGCATCGAGCGCGAGGAACGCCTCGTCGGCGACCACGGCGGCAATCTCTCCGCCAAAGCCGCCGGAGCGCAAATCCTCATGGACGATCAAGCAGCGCGCGGTCTTCGCAACCGAGGCCAGCACAGCCTCCCTGTCCCACGGAACCAGCGTGCGCAGATCTATCACATCGGCGCTCCTGCCCGAAGCGTCCGCGGCTTCCTCACAGCGCTTCACCATCGCGCCCCAGGTGACAATCGTGATGTCGTCGCCTTCGCGCGTGAGCCTCGCCTTGCCAAACGGCAACACATAATCGTCGCCGGGATAGGCGCGGCGCGCCCACGGATCGTCAAGCATGGCGCGGTGTTCAAAAAACATCACCGGATCATCGCCGCGCAACGCCGCACGCAATAGCCCGGTTGCATCTTCCGCATTGGACGGAACCGCAACCCGCCAGCCGGGCGTATGGACAAACTGGACTTCATTGGTCTGGCTGTGCCACGGGTCGCCGCATTTGAAAAACCCGACCGGCATGCGCACCACCATGGGCGCGGCAAATCGGTTATGGGTGCGCCAGCGCATGGTCCCGCAGTCGCTGAGCTGTTCCATCGCCGGCTCGGCGTATTTTCGAAACTGAATTTCAGGCACCGGCAACAACCCGTTCACCGCCATGCCGACCGCACGCCCGATAATGCCTTCCTCAGAAAGGCTGGTGTCGAATACGCGCGCGCGCCCGTGCTTTTCCTGCAAGCCTAAAGTCACCGCATGAACGCCGCCCTTCGGCCCGATATCCTCGCCGAACAGCACCATCTTCGGATTGATCGATAGCTCATGGTCCAGGGTTCGCCGCAGCGCCGTCACCATATTGATGCGCGGGCCTTGCGGCGACGGCGCCGCCTCGCCCGCCGGCAAATCCACATGCCCGCGAACACCGCCCATCAATTGCGGCTGGTCTTCGGAAAAAATAAAGCGCGTCACGCTCGCCGGATCGGCAACGCCAATCGCCTCGGCCGCCTCACAGGCTTTCTCGATTGCATCCCTCGCCTGCTCGGCAAGCGCGTCCCATTTCTGCTCACTCATTTGCGCCGGAACCAGGTAAGATTTCAGTTTCGGCAACGGATCGCGCGCCCATTCCGATTTCACGAAATCATCGGTCTTATAGGTTTGCGTATCCTGAAAACTATGCCCCTGTAAGCGCGGAACAATCAGCCGCAGGAGACAAGGCCCCTGTCCGCTACGCGCATGCGCAACGGCTTTCTTGATGAGATGTGAAGCGCTGGCCGGGTCGGTTCCATCCCCGGAAAAGATTTTCAGGTTTTTGAAACTTGCAAGATTGGCGGTGATATCGGCGCCCGGCGTTTGCATGGTAGAAGGAACCGAAATTCCGTAGCCATTGTCTTCGATATAAAACAACATCGGCAGTTTTTGCGTCGTCGCAATAGTTAACGCCGACCAAAACCCGTTGGTCGCAACCGAAGCTTCGCCGCCAAGGACAACGCCAATCGCGCCGTCATAGTCTTCCTCACCCAGAGTTTCGCTGCGAAACTTAACCGCCTGCGCCCAACCAGCGGTCGGGGTATATTGCGCGCCGACACCGCCGCACATTGGCAAAGCCTTCGCGCCATTTGGGTTGGGGTAGTTAAACACAACGCCAATATCGCGCCCGTCGGAATAACCGCCCGCCCGCGCCATCGCCGAGCCCAGCGCTTCGACAAGGTCAACGCCGAGCGACAACAAGATCGGCCGCGAGCGGTAGTAACCGCAAATCGCATCATGCTTGTGGGTGAGCTGCGTCCCCAACAACACCTGCGCCATATCGTGACCGCGCGCGGAGAACTGATATAAAACTTTCCGTTCCGGAACCAGCCGGGTCTCTTCCAACGCATCGAGCCCGCGCGACAGATGCACCAGATAGGCAATCCGCTCCCAGTCGATCAACGGGTCGATTAGCGTTGCGCTCGCATCAGCAGCGCCGATTGGGGCCTGCTCAATTTCCGCATGATTGCTCGACATCAGCGTCACCTTATTCGCGCAAGAATTGCGCTCGATAGGCCGGTTACCCGGGGTTGGTGTTGAAAAGTTACACCTGATATCGTTGATTTTGTTTCTTTTTTACTCCATATTTTTATAATAATGCTATATATTATCCAAATTATAGTTATTTATGAAATAACTAAACCATCATGAAGCTCACAAAATCGCATATCGATATTCTGCGCGTGATCCAGCGCGACGCCACGGCGACGCTGGAACAGGTCGCCGCCGCCGCCGGGGTCTCGCACACCACGCTTTGGCGCCGGCTAAAAGAGCTGGAAGCCAACAAAGTCATCCGCGGCCGCGTCACAATTTTGAACCCGGAGAAAACCGGGCACACGGTCTGCGCCTTTGTCTATGTGAACATCGTCTCGCATGAAACAAAACATCGCGACGCTTTTGAAAAACTCGTCGACGACACGCCGACAATCATGCAATGTTTTTCCATCACCGGGCCTAATGATTATATCCTGACGATAAGAGTGCGCGACATTAAGGCCTATGAGCTGTTACTGATGGACAAGATTTTGTCTCATCCAAGCGTTGCTTCCGCCTCGTCAAATATTGCACTGCGCGAGCATAAGTATACCACTGAGTTACACCTCTGAACTGGTTTTCGGTTCGTATATAGATGAATTCAAGCTGAAGGACGTTCCATGTTTTCCAAAACCGACCTGCTTCCGCCCGACGCAATTTTGGGTCTGACAAAATTAGCCGCCGCCGATCAGCGAGAGGAAAAAGTTGACCTTGGCGTCGGCGTTTACAAAACGGTGGATGGGGCAACGCCGATCATGCGGGCGGTTGACCTGGCTGAACAGACGCTGGTTAAGCAGGAGAAGACCAAAGCCTATACGCCCGCTGACGGCGCACCGGGATTTGGCGAGGCGATTTTAGAATTGGTGTTCGGCGCCGACAGCGAACAGCTCGCCTCAGGGCGCGCCATCGCGGTGCAATCGCCCGGCGGTTGCGGCGCCTTGCGGCTGGCGGGGGAGTTGCTCGCCCGCAATGACGCCGCCGGAATTTCCGCCGGCGCCCCGACATGGGCCAACCACAAGCCGCTGCTCGCCGCCGCCGGGCTGGAAGTCCATATGATCCCCTATTACGACACAAAAGCCTCGGCCATCGACTTTGATGCGTTCATCGCCGGCGTTAAAAAACTGGGGCCGGCGGATGCTTTATTGCTGCATGGCGCCTGCCACAATCCTACCGGAGCGGATCTATCTCATGCGCAAATCGACGCCGTCATCGATGTCGCGGCCGAGCGCGGGTTTCTCCCGTTAATCGACACCGCCTATCACGGCTTTGCCGCGGACCTTGAAACTGACGCCTATATTATCAGGGAAATGACGCGACGCCTGCCGGAAGTATTGATTACCTATTCCTGCTCGAAAAACTTCGGCCTATATCGCGAGCGCACCGGCGCGATCATCTTTGCAGGCCGCAACCCAGAACAAGCCGCTGCGGTGAAGTCGCATATCATCAATATTGCGCGCGCATCCTATTCGATGCCGCCGGCCCATGGCGGCGCAATTGTCTCGGAGATATTGCACTCGCCGGAACTGACGCAAAGCTGGCGCGACGAATTGGCGGCGATGAATCTGGCCGTCCGCAATAACCGAAAACTACTGGTTGATACGGCTCGCGAAGCCGGGCTTGGAAACCAGCTTTCCTATATCACTGAGCAAAACGGCATGTTCTCCCTGCTGCCGTTGACGCTCGACGATGTCACAGTGCTGCGCGAAGACTATGCAATTTATATCGTCGGCGCCGGGCGGATAAATCTATGCGGCGTTAATGCGGGCAATGTCGGCTATCTGGTGCAATCGCTGAGCGCGGTGCTCAACCGTTGATTAAGTAGCCATATGTCCTTAAGCGCTGCGATATAGCTTCGTCAAAATAAATTCACGGTGCCCAAGCGCTTCGGCAGACGTCACCCGTCCATTGGCGGTGCGCGCCACCATGTCGATCAGCGCATCGCCCGCCTGATCCATTGTCAGCTCTCGGCGCAACACGCCGGAAACATCGAGGTCAATATGCTCGCTCATGGTGCGCACCGTGCGCGGATTGGCAGTTAGCTTAATCACCGGCGCAATCGGATGGCCGACAATATTGCCCTGCCCCGTGGGAAATGTGTGAACCGTAAAACCGCCCGCCGCCATCAGCGTTACGCATTCCGCCGCCGCTGAAGAGGAATCCATGAAATACATTCCCGGCCCGCGCATCGGCGCTTCAGCGGGGGCCAGCACATCGATATAGGAAACTTCCCGGCCAATTTTCTCCAGATTGCCAAACGCTTTTTCCTCAATCGTAGACAATCCGCCCTCAATATTTCCCTTCGTAGGCTGACTATCGGAAAGATCGGACGTCTTATGGGGTTCAATGACCTCGTCCTGATAGGCCTGGAACGTCGCTAAAAACTTATCGCCGACCTCGGCCGTGGCGGCGCGCGCGCGACACAGATGCTCCGCACCTGTCAGCTCCGAGGTTTCGCCAAAAACCCCATAGATGCCTTTGGGGATCAGCTTGTCATACATATTGCCGACGGTCGGATTGGCGCCGCAGCCGGAGGTGGTGTCGGATTCGCCGCATTTGGTGGAGACCCAGAGGTCAGAAATTTCGCATTCCTCGCGCGCCCGTTCGCTCGCCCAATGGACATAATCCTTCGCCTGGCGCGAGGCGGCGGCGATGGTTGCGATATCGCCATTTTGTTCAATCGAAAATCCACTCACAGGCTTTCCGGTCTTGGCGATCCCATCGGCGATCTTGCTTGTCCACCCAGGTTCAATGCCGATGACAACACAGGCCGCAACATTCGGGTTCGCGCCGATGCCGATGAGGGTTCGAAAAAACAACTCCAGATCTTCGCCAAATTGCAGCCGGCCATAAGCGTGCGGCAGTGCAAGCACGCCTTTGATATTGTTTGCAACCGCCTCGGCGGCGGCGTTGGAAATATCGTCAACCGGTAAAATCACCACATGGTTGCGCACGCCGACGCGGTCATTTTCGCGCCGATAGCCCCAGAATGTCTCCGCTATCGTCATTGCGTTACCAGCGTTTGGTTTTGATGTTGTGGATATGGACATGCTCGCCCTTGGCGATATCTTTGGTCACAAGACCGATATCGGCGCCATATTTGATGATTGTATCGCCCTGGCTGAGATCGGCGAGCGCGACTTTATGGCCAATCGGGATGTCCATGGCCGCGGTCATGCGAAGGTCGGAATTATCTTCGGTGACGACGCAGAGCATGTCGGTCCCAGCCGCTAATCCTTCAACAACGACAACCCCGACATTGTCGTCTTTGCAGTGAATGAGTAATTGGGGAATGAGTAACTGGGGTGCGGACACAGGTTTTCCCTCTTCAATCAGATCGCCTGAATACCTAATAGTCGGATCGCGATGTTATGTTAAATCACAAATTCGCGTTCCATATCTCGACGCTTCCCAAGTCTTGCATGACTTGTATAGGATCTACTACAGCAAGCCACCGGCAGGAGCACAAGACAAATCAAGCGATTGGCTATCATATCTACCGATTAACATACGCCCCACTACGAAGGTTGAATTCATGACGGAACCGAAAATTTTTCCCGATGGCAATAGCGGCGGCAAACCGTCAAGGCGCGCTTTGTTGAAGGCTGCCGGCGGCGTCAGTTTTGCCGCAGCGCTCGGGGCGCCCATTCCGTTTGTGCGGTTCCTGGCGCCCGGACTGGCGCCAGTGGCGCTGGCGCAAGCTGTCAGCCCGGCGGCGTTGCATAAGGACGGCCTCACCCTGTTGAACGACCGCCCGATCAACATGGAAACCCCGCCGCACTTGCTGAATGACGCCATCACGCCGGCGGCGCGTTTGTTCGTGCGCAATAACGGCCTTCCGCCTGCTGAGGAAACGGTTTCAGCCGAGGACTGGCGGCTGGTAATTGACGGCGAGGTCGAAACCCCGCTCGATCTGTCCATCGCCGACCTCAAGGCGCGCTTTGAAACCGTCACCTTGCAGTTACAACTCGAATGCGGCGGCAATGGCCGCAAATTTTTCAAGCCCGGCGCATCGGGCAATCAGTGGACGTTTGGCGCGGTCGGCTGCCCGCAATGGACCGGCGTGCGCCTCAGCGAGGTTTTGGGCGCAGCGGGCGTGAAACCAAGCGCCGTTTACACCGCCCATTATGGCGCCGACACCCATCTTTCGGGCGATCCGGAAAAGCGCCCCTTGTCCCGCGGCGTTCCCGTCGCAAAGGCCATGGACCCGCATAATCTCATTGCCTGGGCGATAAATGGCGAGGCGATGCCGGCGCTGAACGGGCATCCTTTGCGCCTCATCATACCCGGCTGGCCAGGGTCGTGTTCGCAAAAATGGCTTACACGGATTAATCTGCGCGACAGGGTTCATGACGGCGCAAAAATGCTGGGCAAATCATACCGCATGCCAGCCTATCCTGTGGCGCCTGGCACCTCTGTGCCCGACGAGGATATGGAAATCATCCATTCCATGCCGGTAAAATCGCTCATCACCCATCCGCAGACTGGCGTCAAAGTGCGCCCGGATACGGGTTTTGAAGTGCGCGGCCATGCATGGGCGGGCGATCTTGATGTCGCGGCTGTCGATGTTTCGATTGATTTTGGCGCCACATGGATGCCCGCCGATCTTGCGCCGCCCGGCAACAAATACGCCTGGCAGCATTGGCGCGCCAGCGTCACCCTGCCGGAGGCTGGCTATTTTGAAATTTGGGCGCGCGCGCGTGACAGCGAGGGCCGAGCCCAACCGGCGACAACGCCGGGATGGAACCCGAAGGGGTATTTGAACAATATGCAGCACCGCATCGCCATGTTCGCGGTACTATAATGCGATCGGCGCCCGGCATATCCCTGTTATTTTTCGCATCCGCAATCGCGTTTGTCGGCTGGGGCGCAACGGAGCGAAAATTCGCCCGCCAGAACACTAGCGCAAGCGCGTCCGAAAAAGACGCAACAGCAACACCCAGCACCCGCACTGAGCGGATTGCAGAATTTGCGCAAAACTGGCGCCCCGAGCCGCAATATGACTTTGCTTTTAACGCGCTTGATCCGTCATTTGAAATTGCCGCCAGCGCAGACAGTGTGTTCGACCCGTCCGACGACTATTGGGGGCTTCCGCGCGATACCGGCTATGAATTGGTGAGCGCCAATTGCAGCGCCTGCCATAGCCTCAGCATCGTCATGCAACAAACAGCAACCGCAGAGCGCTGGGATGAAATCCTAGACTGGATGGTGGAAACCCAAGGCATGGCGCGGTTGAACGATGATGACCGAAAGCAAATACACGACTATCTGAGCACACATTTCTCAAGCCAATAAAGCGCACGCGCCGGTCATTCCGCCACCACCTCAAACATTGCCTTCTCGGCGTCGGTCTCCTCGCCCCATTGCGAGTTGAATATCCATGGGGCGTCGCGGCGGATGCCGCCGTCGGACCAGTGCTGGTAGTTTGACAGGATGGCGCCCGGGCCGCCGGGTCCGTCCGGAAACGCCTCGCGCATTTTGTCCGCATGCAGGCGGATGAGCGCGGCATGGTGCGGGCCTTGCTGCCAGGTTCTGTAGAACGCCAGCGCCTTTGCATTATCGGCCAGTATGCGGTCGAGGATGTCGTGGCTGGAGCCTTCATACTGGCCGATGAAACGCGCGCCAAAACCCTCGGCGGCCTGGCGGTGAAGCTTTGACTGCGCCACCACCCACGCAACATTCAGCCGCTTCGGCGCTGGGTCGGCCATATAATCGTACAGGAACTGCGCAAACGCCTCCGGGTCGGCGTCCAGACGGAGCAGCCATTCCGCCCGCCAGGCGTCGCCCTTCACCCCCGCCCCGAACAGGCCGGGGGTTTTCCCCGCCGCGTCGGCAAAAGCCCCGGAATAATAACCGGTCGCCGCGACGCCAAACCGCGCCATGGGTTGTTTGAAGTCGACGCCACCCGCCGGCGCCGGACGCGCGCTTGAATAATCGCGCACCCCTTGCAGCGCGCTCACCGTGTGCGCATCCCAGGCGGTCTGCGTGCCAATCACCAGCGTCCATTGCTGTTCGGACCGGCCCGCCGCATCGAGCGCCCGGGCGAACGCCTCGGCCAGCTGCGCGGAGAAATACCCATAGGCCCCGCGCACCGGATTGGCGGCGTATTTCGTCCCGGTTTTTTCCGCCAACTTATGGGTCAGGGCGAAATACCATTCCGTCGCATAGCCAAACGGCCCGCCCCAGTTCCAGGTCTCGTTGGCCAGCTCCAGATAGAAATGCCGGTCCAGCGGGTAGTCGGTCGCCTCCATCGCCGCGACCAGCGCCGCTGCATAATTGTCCCATTCCTGTGATGCCGCCACGTCGTCGAACGCGGCGGCGATAAGCGCCCAACGCTGTTGCTGGTCGGAAATCCCGGACAGGCGCGCATCCAAACCATCCGGCGCCCCAAGACGACCGGGCGCGTTCATCCAAAAAGCAACGCCGGCCTCTTGCGCCAGCTTGAACTGCGCCTCCAGCGGCACAATGCCAGCGCCCCAAAATTGCGCGCCCATCTGCGGTATCTGGTCAGCACGGGGCGCCCGGCCAGAGTTCCAGTCCATGGCGCGAACGATGTCATAGCGCGCGACAAGCTTGACGAAATCGGGATTGAATATCTTGCCGGCTTTCAGCGCCGCCTCGTGCTCGGCGCGGTAGACGCGGATATTATGCACGCCCTCGGCTGAGTTAATCTCCCTAATCGCCACCGAGCCCCAGCCGGCGGTCTTGCCGCTAAAACTTTCGCGCACCCGGTTCGGGCCTTCGCTGGTTTGCTGGCCGCTGTTCAGCTTAACGCCGACGCGCCCGTCGCCCTGCCAGTCGATAATATAATCACCGGCGTAAAATCCGGGGTTGAGCTTGGCGCCATTGCGTATCAACCCAATATCAAACCCGTATTTGCCGAGCACTTTGTGAAAGCTCTGGGTCTCGCGGTCAAACACATCCGCCGGCCATTCAGCGTTGCCGGCGTTGACCTGAAACACATTAATCAACGGGTCCTCACCGCCCCAATAGGTCAGACGGTTGGTACCGAATTGCCAGAGGTTGGCGCCAGGCTGGGGGGTGGGGGCTTCATATGCTTCGCCAGCGACCGCCGCCTGCGTTGCGTCTTGAGCCTCAGCAAACACAACACTAGCATTGAGCGCCGCAATTATGAGCAGCGCCCGAAGCAATAGTTTTACAATCCAATCCACGAATGGGCCTATTTTTGTGTTCGCTCTGCGAACCTGCTCATCCAGATATATAGGCTCGAGCCGCTTACTTTAATATCTATAGCTCCTGCCCCATCGTTGCAGAAATAGCGGCGTTCGCGTCGCCTTCATATCGACAGACCAGTTTAAGGTTTCCCCCAGCGTCGCCGTCGCTGACTGCTCTTCAATCGTGTAGCCTTTGGTTTCAATCCGCACCCATAAACGAGCGGTCGCCGAACGTGCGGGCACTCCGGCTTCGATAATTAGAGAATTGCCCCGATGGCGAACCGTGCCGCCAGCGGAACGGAATAAATTCCAGGTTTCGTTAGTATCATCATTGTGAAGCCGTCCGCGAATGGCGCCTGTACGGATTAATGTATCAATATCATCAGAGAAACCGTTGGGAAAATTTATCTGAAGATGGACGTCATATTTCGCCGGATCATGGCCTTGCTGGACGCGATAGAGCCTCGCCTCGCCCGGCCTGTATGCGGCGTTGATAATTTGCCCACCCCTCATCGAGGCTTCGTGCGTGCCAGCCGGCTCCAACCCAGGCAACGCGTTGCCGATGGCTTGAATGCCGCCTGCGAGGTCGGCTGGTATTGCAGTCATGAGAACGGCGAGCAAACCAAAACCTTGCGCGAAGGCGCCTTGCCTTGTGATCGGTTGGAAATAAAAGATCGAGACAGCGCCTACAGCCGTCATGCCGAGCACGACCATCCATAACGGGATCTGTGAAAAACCCAGCAATGAGCCAGCCTGAATAATCCATTGATTGACGGTGAACAGCGCAGAAGACTCGCCCTGCTGCTGATAGTCCGTCACCAGCGCCGCAACGATGCCGGCCGCACCCGATAACCCAAGCCCGAGTATATCACTGACGCCGAACTCCCCCGGCGATTTTATCCCGCGTCTAACCCCGTACATGTACAGTCTCCTAAGATTTACCCCAGGGGTTAGTTAATCACAAAGCTGACGCGAATTTAAGAGACAAAGTCCGGTCGTAGTCATTATTCCTGCCGTTTTGGCCTGGCGCCGCCAAAATCAACGTCAAAAAGGTGTTCCAGGCTGGTGCGCGCAAGGCCATGCTTGAGAAAATCATACGGTGTGACATTGAGCGCTTTGATGAGCACACGCTCTATTTGCAGGCCTGTACCGGCATTATTCGGGGTGACGTCGATATCGATCAGGTTGATACAGGCGAGGTCTTGTTCAAACGACGATATCGTCGCCAGCCCGCCGCCACAGGCCCAGCCCAGCGCAATCCGGTTCACCCCTTCATGAGCGACAATTAAGGCAGTACGCCATTTATCATTGAAAACAAGCGCTTCCAGCGCACTTATGATCCGTGTCTGAGCCTCTACGAAAAGCTCCCCATCGGGAAGAAACGCCGCCCCAGGCTGGTCTGCGCTGTCAAAAGAATAGGCCAGCCGGGCGGCCAGCTCCTCACGCGTAGCGGCGAGTATCCGCCCGCTTTTCAACTCCTCCAGCCCCTGCCTTACAATCAGCGCGGGAGGGTTTGGCTGTCCGGAAAGGACAATCTGCGCCGTCTGGACCGTGCGCGGCAGCCCGGAGCAGACCGCAATGTCGAACTCTATATTGTGCAGTGCATCGCGCGCCGCCTCCGCTTGGCGGCGGCCCTCATCGGTCAGCGGTACGCTACGCAGATCGGCTATATCCGGGGCGAAATAATCCACATGCCCATGGCGCATCAGATAAATTCGCCGTCTTCCCGCTCCGTCCATAATCTCGCCGCCTCAATCAAGTTTCCCGCCGCGTTTAGCCAAAACCGCACCGCATAGCCAGAAAACTCCCAAATTGGCGCCGCATAAGGCTCGCTTCGAAAGCATCTCGATGCTAGGCTTGAGCTTGGTATTGGGGTTTTGTTGGCAGAGGGGAAGGCCGTTCGCGATGGGGTTGCGTTCTCCTACGTATTTTTCGGGCGCGTTTTTGTGCCTGGCGATTATATTCACCGCCGTTTTCAATGTCGCGATCCGGACCAGTCCGGATGCGGCGCTAAGCCGGTTTGAAGCGCTTGTTGATACTGGCGCATTGCGCCGCGCCGCGCCCCATGGCGAGCGCGCTATCGCTTTAAGCTTGAAGAACAACGCCAGCGAAAATGATATCGCCGGGTTGAAAATAACCACCGCAACAACACAGATTGCACGAAAAAATTATCAGCGCGGCGCGGAGTTGATGCGTCAGGGATTGTCGACGCCGTGGGGCGAGGCGCTCGATAAATACACACGCATCGAAATCGAAAACCAGCTTGGCCAAGCCTATATCAACGCTGGCCGCATTGAAGAGGCGGTGTCTATTTATGCCTCGTTTCTGGAACTGGCCGGTGATGCGGCCGTTCAATCAAGCGTCGATGGCGCGCAAGAGGTTGCCGGATATTACGCCGACATGGTCGCAGCGGCGGACAAAGCATTTGCCGGCGCCCTCAATCATGCCGACGCCTATAAAATCTCCGCCGGCAGTCTTGAACAAACCCTCGCCACGACCAATCACATGGCAAGCCTTGGCGGGTTTTATGGCGCGCGCTCAGGCGCTGAATACGCCGCCGCCGGACTGTTGTCTTCCGCCTATGAGACGCGCAAAAGAATATTGGGCGTCGGCCATCAAGACACTGTGCAGATCACCCTCATTCTCGGCCCGCTTTACACCAAGATGGGCCGTCTGAAGGATGCGGAGAAGCTTTACCTTGACGCTTTCCACGCCCAGGAACGGGCCAAGGGCGCCAATAGCCCGGATCTCAGCCTTTACATCAAATTGCTGGCGGGGCTTTACGAAAAGCAGAACCGTTTTACCGAAGCCCAAGCGCTTTACGAACACATGCGCGGGCTGTTTCGCGACGCTTTCGGCGCGCAGCGTTACGCCATCAATCGCGTGCAGGACCGGCGCGCTTATATCAACCGGCCGGTGTCGCAATATTTTCCGCTGGAAAAGGGATATGCGCCGCGCGATCTTGTCTCGACCGCTGAATATTCCGTGCCCACCAGCAAGGCGCCGTCTGCCGACGAGATGAAAGTGCGCCTCGCGCCGGATGCGGACGCCGACCCGCGCGAGGCGAACCTGCCGGTGCGCCTTGCACAGCTGATCTCGCTGTGCCGCAACGAATCCGGCGAACGCATCTCGCTGCGTTCGGGTTACCGTTCCTACAATACCCAGCGCATATTATTCGATCGCATTGGCGCCAAAGGCACGGTGACGCCGCCGGGCGTTTCCGAACACCAGACCGGGCTCGCCGTCGACATCAATGTCGGCGACCGCTTCATGCGCCAAAGTGATCGCACGTCGCAATGCTTTGAAGAAAATGCGTTTCGTTTTGGCTTTATCCTGTCCTACCCGCCGGACAATAATTATCTCCCGGGAGAGGACAGTTACGAGCCCTGGCATTGGCGCTATGTCGGCGTCCAGACCGCACAGCTCTATCGCGAGGCGGGCCCTTACAACCAGCCGCAGGAATTCCTTGCCGCCCTGCCCTGCTATCAGGAGCGCGCGGCGACCGGGTCTTTCCCGACCGCTGGCGAGCCCGATATCTGCCTCGAAGAGCCAAAAATTATCACCGCTACAGCGAGTGAACAGGCCGGCAAACAACCCATTGGCGAAAACCCCGAAACGGCGCGCATCTTGAATGATAGCGGCAATGCAGCGCGAGTTCGCCGGTAACGGAAAGCACAAGCGCGTCGTTACGAGCGGGATTGATGACCAGCGAGACAATTATTTCGCCGCGAGCGCAGATTGCCTGCGTAGCCGGCGATGAAGCGGCGTTTGAGGCGTTAACGACAGCGTTTCATCAAGCCGGCTTCGCCATCGCCAGGCCGGACGCTGGGATGAGCGCCGATGTCGGGCTGATTGACCTGCGCCGCCAGGCCGTCTCGCCGCGCAAAGCTAAAACCATCGCCGGCGCGCTGCGGCGCAAATCCCCCGAATCGCCGCTGGTGTTTGTGGTCGACCCGACGCTTGACGCCGCCGTGCGTACAGCGCTCAGGCGGTTTGGCGAGGTAATCCCCGCGCAAGACCAGCTCGGCCATATAGTGGTCCGGTGCCGGGAGATTATCCGCCTGCGCAATATCGCCGAGGAAACCGGCGAACGCTTAAAGAGCCTGGCGACGCTCAATCGGCTGGTTGAATTCCCGGTGATCACAACCACCAGCACGCAAACCCGTATTCTGATCGCCGGCGCCCCGGGGCCGGCGGCGATGGCCGCTGTTAGCGCCGTCAGCGCGATTGCCGGCGACGCGACTTGCGTCCTTAACGCCAGCCAGGCGATGCGCGCGCTTGAACATGATGATTTCGATTGCGCCATCTTCCTGCCGACGGCGGAGAACGATCCCATGCTAGCCTTTGTCCGCACTCTGCGGCGCCATCCCAAACACGCCCATCTCGCCATCATCCAAATTGCCGACCACCCCGCAGATCTTGCGACCTATGCCCGCAAAGGCGCCCGGGATTTTGTGTTGGCGGAGCAGATTGCTGTCGAGCTTGCCGCCAAGACGCAACTCGCCTCGCGTCGCGCCAGGCTGCTGCGGTCGATGCGGAAGTTTTTAAACAGCTGCAAGGGCGAAGGCATCCGCGACGCCAGTTCCGGCGCGTTTACGTCATTGTTCCTCACCGAACATGCAAACAGAATATGCGCCCGCGCCGACCAGACCGGCAGGGCTATGTCGCTAACAATCGCCAGCCTGTCCGACGCCGATGGCCAGGCCAGCACCGCGCGAACGCTCAATCATGCCGCAAGGCTGATTAACCGGGTGACGCGTGCTGAAGATTTGGTGGCGCGGATATCGCGGAAAAAATTCATCATCCTCAGCCCGGCGACTAGTGTTGAGGATGCAAAAAAAATCGGCTTACGCATTAGCGGCGTGCTCGCCAACACCGCTTTTCGCAATCAGCGCACCGATAAGCCCTACGCCATCGACGTGATCACGAAATCCTATGCGCGCCCGCGCGGCCTGTGCATAGAAGAATGCGTCGCCGCTGGGCTTAAAGATATTGACGGCGTCTCTATTCCGCCTCGGCGGCGATCTCCGCGATGATCGCGGCAATTTTTCGCGTGCCTTTGAGGCGTAATTTATCGCCCGGCCAGGCCTGGCGATAAACGAACTTCTGATCGGGACGCAATTTCACATCATGCGGCGAGCTTGAGATAAATTCGACCAGCCCCGCCGGGTTGGCGAAACTATCATTGCGGAACGTAATCACCGCGCCTTTCGGACCGGCGTCAATCTTCGCTATGCCGGCGCGGCGGCAAATCATTTTGATGGCGACGATTTCAAGCAGGTGGTCAACCTCCGCCGGCATTGGCCCGAACCGGTCGACCAGTTCGGCGGCAAAGCCGTCAATTTCCGCTTCCTGCTCCAGCCGGCCGAGACGGCGATAGAGCGCCATGCGGACATCGAGGTCGGCGACATAGCTGTCGGGTATCAGCACCGAGGCGCCGGCGTTAATTTGCGGCGACCACACATCTTGCGCCGCCGCGCCGCCGCCGCGCAGCTCCGCAACCGCCTCTTCCAGCATGTGCTGGTACAGCTCAACGCCAACCTCTTTCACCTGGCCGGATTGTTCCTCGCCGAGAAGGTTGCCGGCGCCGCGAATATCGAGATCGTGCGAGGCCAGCGTAAAGCCCGCGCCCAGCGTATCCAGCGATTGCATCACTTTGAGGCGGCGTTCAGCGCCGTCGGTGAGTTTCTTGCGGGCGCTGGTTGTGAGGTATGCGTAAGCGCGCTGTTTTGAACGCCCGACCCGACCGCGCAGCTGATACAGCTGGGACAGGCCGAACATATCCGCATGATGAATAATCATCGTGTTCGCGGTCGGAATATCAAGGCCGGATTCGATGATGGTGGTTGAAACCAGAACATCCACCTTGCCTTCATAAAAGGCGGTCATGATGTCTTCAAGCTCGCCTGCGCTCATCTGGCCATGGGCGATTTTAAACTTCACTTCCGGGATTTCATCGCGCAAAAATTCAGCTATCTGCTGCAAATCCTTAATCCGCGGGGCGACGTAAAAACTCTGCCCGCCGCGATAATGTTCGCGCAGCAATGTCTCGCGCGCCACCACCGGATCGAACGGGCCGACCGTGGTGCGCACCGCCAGACGGTCAACCGGCGGCGTGGCTATAAGCGACAGATCGCGAATGCCGCTCATGGCGAGTTGCAGTGTTCGCGGGATCGGCGTTGCGGTGAGCGTCAACACATGGGTGTCGCCGCGATATTCTTTGAGGCGCTCTTTGTGTTTGACGCCAAAGTGCTGTTCTTCATCGATCACCAGAAGCGCCAGATCACGAAACTTGATGGTCTTGGCCAGCAATGCATGGGTGCCGATGACAATATCGATCTGACCGCTCGCAACGCCCTCGCGCACGGCGCTGGCTTCCTTGGCGGAGACCATGCGAGAGAGCTGTCCGAGTTTCACCGGAAAGCCTTTGAAGCGATCGGTGAAACCTTTGTAGTGCTGGCGCACCAGCAGCGTCGTCGGGGCCACAATCGCCACCTGGCGCCCGGTCAGCGCGGCGGCGAAGGCTGCGCGCAAGGCAATCTCGGTCTTGCCAAATCCGACATCGCCGCAAATCAACCGGTCCATGGGCCGGCCGCTGGCAAGGTCTTCTAATACGTCGGCGATGGCGTTTTGCTGGTCTTCGGTTTCCGCAAACGGGAACCGCGCGCAGAACTCATCGTAAGCGCCGGCGGTGGGTTCAATTTCTTCCGCAGTCTGCATCGCGCGTTTTGCTGCAATCGCAATAAGCTGTTCGGCGAGCATTTTGATGCGCGCGCGCATCTTCGACTTGCGCCCCTGCCAGGCGGCGCCGCCAAGCTTGTCGAGCTGTTGGCCCGCATCGTCCGAGCCGTAACGCGACAGGAGGTCGATATTTTCGACCGGCAGAAACAATTTATCGCCGCCATGATACACCAGATAAAGGCAATCATGCGGCGCGCCCTGCACGTCGAGGGTTTTCAACCCCTCATAGCGGCCAATCCCGTGCTCCACATGAACAACAATATCGCCGACGCTAAGACTTGAGGCTTCGGTGAGAAAATTCTCAGCGCGCTTCTTGCGCGAGCGCCGCACCAGCCGGTCGCCAAGAATGTCCTGCTCGGAAATGAACGCCGTGTCGGCGGTTTCAAATCCGTTTTCGAGCCCCAACACAGCCGTCTGCAATTGCGCGCTATTGGCGCCGACCGCCAGCCAGTCAGCGGCGTGGACAATCTCGCCGGCGCCATGATCGCCCAGCACCGCGCCCATGCGGTCGGCGGACCCTTCCGACCAGCAGGCGATGACGGCTTTCTTGCCGCTATCGGCCAGCACGCGGGCGTGTTTGCCGACGGCGTCAAAGACATTGGTTTTTTCCGCCGCCCGTTCGGCGGCAAAGCTGCGTCCGACTTTAGCGGCGAGATTGTAACAGCGTTCATTATCCGTCGGCGCAAAAGGTGAGAGCGGGCGCAAGTTGGCGTTATCGAGGCGCGTGCGCCATTCATCCGGGGTGAGATAAAGCAGCGCTGGGTCAAGCGGGCGATAGGCGGGCGCTGAAAATTCTGAACTGCGCGGCCGCGCAGCTTTTGCGTCTTCCGCGCGGGCCTCAAAATGATCGTTGATCATCGAAAGGCGCGCTTCCGCCGCCGCATCGGCCTGATGGTCGGTGAAGACAAGCGCATCGGCGATAAAATCAAACAGCGTGTCGGTTGTCTCGTAAAATAGCGCCAACCAGTGCTCCGCGCCCGCATGCATGCGCCCGGCGCTGATCGCCTCATAAAGCGGGTCGTCGCCAGCCGGGCCAAAGGCTTTGACGAACCCGGTGCGAAACCGCGTGATGGTCTCGTCCGTCAACAAAATTTCGCAAGCCGCCGTCAGATCAAACCGGGTGAGCTGGCGGGTTGTGCGTTGCGAGGCGGCGTCGAAGGCGCGGATGGTTTCGAGGCTATCGCCGAAAAAATCAAGCCGCACCGGTTCGTCGGCGCCGGGCGGAAAGATATCCACCAGCCCGCCGCGCACCGCAAACTCCCCGGCCTCGCGCACTGTCGATGCGCGCGCATAGCCATTGGCGCCGAGATAAGCCGTAAGCTCGTCCATAGTGATCGCAGCGCCGGGCGCCAGCGACAGCGCCGCCTTTTTGATGACGTCATGCGGCGGCGTCTTCTGGGTCGCAGCGTTGACCGAGGTGACGACAATCATCGGCCCTGCATTTTTTAGAGAACCAATAGCCGCAAGCACCGCCATGCGCCGCGAAGAGACCGCAGCAGAGGGCGACACCCGGTCATAGGGAAGGCAATCCCAGGCCGGAAATTCCAACACCGCAATTTCCGGCGCAAAAAATTGCAGCGCCTGAACCATCGCCGCCGCGCGGGCGCCATCACGGGCAATATGCACCACCAGCCCGCTACGCTTGCGCGCCGCATCGGCCACCGCCATCGCATCGGCGCCCTCCGGCGCGCCATAAACCGGCAAGCAGCCGTCAAACCGCCAGGCCGCTTCAGCGCCAATCTGCGCCACGCCGGAAACCATGGTTTTTGCCGGTTCGCTCATATGCCCTCAACGCAAAACGCACGACCGCCGGATTTGGCGGTCGTGTGGAACAGGGGATGTAAGCGCCGTCAGGCGTTGAGGCAACCGCCGCGCGCATTCGCGCCTTGGCTTATTATCTGCCCAAAACTAACTGAGTCATTTCAACCATTTAGCGTAGGTGAATTGCCTTCCTCGTGTCATTGCCGGACTTGTTCCAATCCAGGGCAGCAAGTAGCGGAAAATTTCTGGATCACCGGGACAAGCCCGGTGATGACAACTGACAATACGTACTTCTTTTTGAGTCAGACACTTAGGCCAGCTTGAACGCCATCAGCCGCTCAAACACCGGCCCGATGATATGTCGCGGCGGTTCAGATTTCTGCGTCGCCCAATCGTAGAGCTGGCGGTCATCAAGCTCCAGCAAGGCCTCGAATTCGTCGAGCGCGGGCCCATCGAAGCTCCCCACATTGGCCGCCGCAAACCCGCCGATCAGCAGGTCCGCCTCCTTAAACCCGCGATAGGTGGCGCGATAAAGCAGTTTTTTGCGGCGATCTTCGATGGTCATCGGTGGTTTCTTCTGGTCATTGCGCCTTGTGGATAAATGGTTGCCTCGCCGAGCGCAAATTCCGATAAATTCACCTTATGCGACCTGCTATCCTCAACCCGCTTTTTGCCGATGTCATCGCCCTGCCCGGCGTCGGGCCCAAGATTGCGGCGATGATCGGCAAGGTCGCCGGGCCCCGTATTGTCGATCTCACATTGACGCCGCCCATCAACATCATCGATCGCTCCAAACGGCCGACAATCGATGCGGCGGCGTTTGGCGAGCTGGCGACTTTCCTGGTCACCGTCGATAGCCACGAGCCGCCGCCCAAAGGCCGCCGGCTGCCATATAAAGTCATCTGCTCGGACGAGACCGGTTTCATGACCCTGGTGTTCTTTCATGCGCGCGCCGATTATCTGGAACGCGCGCTGCCTATAGGCGAGCAACGCTTAGTCAGCGGCAAGCTGGAGGATTTTAACGGCGGTCGGCAAATGGTGCACCCGGACTATATCGCCGATCCGAAAAAGCCCGAGGACTTGCCGCTCCATGAACCGGTCTATCCGCTCACCGCTGGCCTGTCTGCAGCGGTGATGCGCAAAGCTGTGGCGCACGCGCTGGAGCGCGCGCCTGATTTGCCCGAATGGCAGGACGCGGCGTGGTTGCAGGCGCGCCAATGGTCCGACTGGAAAGCATCACTTGGCGCCGTTCACAGCCCAACCTCATCGGATGACCTCTCCCTGTTGACGCCGGCGCGGATGCGCCTTGCCTATGACGAGTTGCTCGCCAACCAGCTGGCCTTGATGTTAATCCGCAAGGCGCGGGTGAAATCCAAAGGCCGCGCTATCGCCGGCGACGGGCGGCTCGTGGCAAAAGCAAAGGCCGCGTTACCCTTCACGCTCACCAGTGCACAGCAACATGCGCTGGGCGAAATCTTTGACGATATGCGCTCGCCCGAACGCATGGTGCGGCTGCTCCAGGGCGATGTCGGGTCCGGTAAAACCGTGGTCGCGTTTCTGGCGATGGCGACAGCGATTGAAACTGGCGCGCAGGCGGCGTTTATGGCGCCGACCGAAATTCTTGCGCGCCAGCATGTGGAATCGCTGACGCCGCTTGCGGAGGCGACCGGCATTCGCCTCGATATCCTCACCGGGCGCGACAAGGGCGCCGTCCGCCGCGAAAAGCTGGAGCGGCTGGCGCGCGGCGAGATTGATATGCTGGTCGGCACCCACGCGATCTTTCAGGAGGGCGTCGATTTCCACGACCTCGCCCTTGTCGTTATCGACGAACAACACCGCTTTGGCGTGCATCAGCGGGTGTCGTTGACGCAAAAAGGCGCCCGGCCGGACCTGTTGGTGATGACCGCCACCCCCATTCCGCGCACCCTCACGCTCACTGCCTATGGCGATATGGATGTCAGCCAGATTACTGAAAAACCACCGGGGCGCAAACCGATTGATACACGGACAATCCCCCTATCGCGGCTTGACGAAATTATCGACGGGGTGCGTCGCGCAGTCTCGAAGGGCGATCAGGTCTATTGGGTCTGCCCGCTGGTGGAAGAATCTGAAATTTTAGAGCTCACCGCAGCGGAAGAGCGTTTTGAAAGCCTCAAAGCCATACTCGGCGACCGCGTCGGGCTTATCCATGGGCGGATGTCTGGCCCGGACAAAGACGCGATCATGGAGCGGTTTTATGACGGCGCTTTGTCGGTTCTGATCGCCACCACCGTGATTGAAGTCGGCGTTGATGCGCCCAACGCCACCATCATCATCATCGAGCACGCCGAACGCTTTGGCCTGGCGCAACTGCACCAGCTGCGCGGCCGGGTCGGGCGCAGCGACAAGGCCTCTTCGTGCATCCTCCTATACAAATCACCACTGGGCGAGACCGCCAAAGCGCGGCTCAATATTTTGCGGCAAACCGAGGATGGGTTTTTAATCTCCGAGGAGGATTTGCGCCTGCGCGGCGCGGGCGATCTTCTGGGGGCGGCGCAATCGGGGTTTCCGCGGTTTCATCTGGCTGACCTCAGCGTTCATGGCGAGTTACTCGCCGCCGCCCGCGATGATGCAAAACTCATCACCGGGCGCGATCCGCAATTGAAATCAACACGCGGAGAGGCGTTGCGCGTCCTTCTTTACCTTTTCAGCCGTGATGATGCGGTTAAACTGTTAAGCGCTGGCTGATGGCCAGGTTTTTCGCCTCTGGTCTCAATCCTGCAAGCTCTTCAACTGGCAACGTTGTTAATATGTATTGACGCAAGGCGCGACTTACCGTTGCCATAAGCGGCTAAACGGGATGCTAGGGAATTTTCTATGAGCGTAGTGCCTGACGATGAAAAGCCAGACAAAGATATGCTGGTCAGAAGTCTTTACGCCGCCACGCTGGCGCCGGAAAATTACGATACGTTGATGGACACGATCGAGTTATTTGTCGGCGCCGGAAAAACCGACCCGACCGATCTCGCCCTCGAAAATCATTTTCAAACCGCCCTCAATATCTTAAATCGTATGGGCCGGCGCCGGCGCGAGCAAAAGCGCGAAGACGCCGTGGTACAAAATGCGCCTGGCCCTACCTATGTGGTCAATCCGTGTGGGCGGATCTCGGCAATGAATGCCCCCGCCAAAGCATCCTCGCCATGCATTCCGTCAAAACTTCACGATTTGAATATTGAAAGTGATGTGCTCGCCCGCCTTTTTACGTGGATGGAAAACGGGATTGAAAACAGCGCCGATTTATTCATCGAACCGGCGATGATTGGCAAACCGGCGCAAAGCAGTTGCTTGATTGCCCGGCGATTGGCGCCTTTAAAAACCACTGTAGAAGAAAGCGACGTGAGACTGGCGCCGCATTTTTTTGTAACCACGGTCGAGTTGCGCCTCGACACCCAGCGCGCGCAACAATTCCTCTCCGCTTACGACATGACGGATGCTGAAATGGATGTCGCCATTGACCTCGCCAACGGCGTCAGCCCTGCCGATATCGCATTAAAACGCGAAACGTCAATCAATACCGTCAGGGCGCAAATCAAAGCGGTGTTGCGCAAAACAAATACCACCGGCGTTTCCGATCTGGTGCGGCTGATATGCGGATTTTCCGCCGGATTCGCAGCGGCGATTAACGCCTCGCAAGCGCCGGTCTCGACAGGCGTCACATCGGATTTAAAACGCCGCCGGATGATGACGTTGTCCGATGGACGACAACTTTTCTGGTTGGAACAGGGTGATCTCACCGGCGTGCCGGTGATTTGCATTCACAATATGCTGTATGGCGTTGAGTGGCCTGATGACGCGGTTGAAGCGGCGGCGCGGAAAAATCTGCGCATCATTTCGCCATCGCGTCCCGGTTTCGGCGCTTCGGAATTGGCGCCCGCCGCCTATGGCGAGGACTTGCTCGACACTGTTGCAAACGACATCCGCCAGCTGATGGACCATCTGGGACTTGGGCGGGCTGTCATCATGGGCCATGTGATGGGGTCGGTTTACGCCATGCGCTTTGCGCTTCTATATCCTTCCCGCGTGACGGCGTTGCTTGGCGTTTCCCATGCGCCGGTCTGGCGGGAAGAATGGCTCGATGAGCTGCCAAAACGTCAACGCCTGATAGCGCGCATTACACGCCATGCGCCCCAGCTTTTGCCATATGTTACACGCGCCGGCGTTGCGCTGCTTGACGCCGGTTATCTCGAGCAATTTGTGAACGCGCTCCATAAGGATATTCCCGCCGATGCGCGGGCTTTAAAGCGAAAACCCGTTTTTGAGGCTGTGGCCAAAGGGCTGGAGCACACGACCCAACAGGGAAGCGAAGGCTTCCGGCGGGACTGCCTGTTCACGCTGACGGATTATTCGACCTCTGCGCGCGCATTAGAACACACTTTTCATATCATTCATGGCGATGGCGACGAACTCGTGCCGCTGCGCAATGTTGAACTGTTTGCCGAGATCGCGCCCGCAACGCGGATCACGCGGGTCAAAGGCGCCGGGCAGTTTCTGCTTTTCAGCCATTGGCAAGTGGTGCTGAACGCGATCAGCGATGCGGCGAACAGCGCCAACTTGAAGTCGCTTGCATAGCGAAATTGTTTTAGAATACGCGGCTCAACTGAAGCGTGTATTCGAAGCGATTCAGCGCAAGAAAAACCAACCTTGTTACCAATTTTGGTGATGACGGCGTCCGAGGGCGCCCCTATCAAGCTTACTGTTCGAGGGTTTTATCCCCGGACATAGATGCGCAACATGAAACGGCGCAGAGTTTAACACTGGTAAAGTTTTGGGGGTCTTCCATGAATGTTCGACTAATTGGCGCAGCGCTTGTCGCTGCGGGAGCCGTACTTGTATCAAATGCATCAGCGGCGCCGCTAGTATACGACGAAGCCGTCGATGGCGACATCGCTGCAGGCGCCACGACTTTCAATTTCGACTTTGGAGCAAACACTGTGAGCGGCACAGTGTCAGGGCTCAATACCAATCTCGGTTTTGACTCCGATCGCTTCAATGCAATCCTCCCGGCCAACGCTATTTTGGAAAGCATTCAGGTAACCTTCACGCCAGCAGTAGGTGGAAATGGATTTACCCCAAATACTTTTACATACACCATAGACGGCAACCCGCTTACGCAAAGCCTACCTTCTTCTTTAGGCGGTAATCTCGATATCAGCATATTGCTCGCAGCAGCTCTCCTTGAGAATGTTGGCTTAAACGAAATCCAATTTCTGGCAGTCGCCGACTATCAGATTACAATCAACGTCTCTGAAGCAAACGTTGTCCCTATCCCGGCTGCGTTGCCGCTGTTCCTTGGTGGTCTCGGCATGATGGGTTTTTTCGGCAGACGTAAAAAGCGCGCTTAACCGAATCTGACTCGCGCAACAGCGATTTCAGCTCGCCTTTGACCTTCCGGAGCCGAACAACCGGCTCCGCAAGGTTGTCCGCTGCGGCAGCGTGGCGATCTTTTCCAATTTCCGAAGCGCGTCTTCTGGCGATGAAAATTCCGGCACCACAAGGCCCATGGAAAAAATCATCTTCGCCGCATCCTCAACGCTCATGCTCAAAACGCGAAAGTCATGGCGCGGAAGGAACAATAAAAACCCCGACGTCGGGTTTGGCACGGTCGGAATAAACAAGGCCGTCAGCTCTTCTCCCTGATCGTCGAGGATGGTGGCGACTTCGCCTTTTGTCTCGCCAACCAGAAACGCCATCGCCCAGGAGCCGCGACGGGGATATTCAACCAGTGCAACCTCTTTGAAGGAGCGGTCAGACTGTTGCAGCGCGGTCTCGAAAACATTTTTGAAGAACTTGTAAAGATTGCGCACCACGGGCAGCGATTCAAACAATCGCTCCCAGCCGGCAACGATTGAGCGGCCGACAAAATTCTTGGTCACCGCGCCGAGCAGAACCAGCGCAACAAATGCGATAAGGATGCCAAAGCCGGGCAGCACCTGCAGGAAGGTCTCAATCGCGCTGCCGCTGTCGGGAAGCGTGGTCTTCACAAAGGCGTCGAGCTTGGCCATCGGCCCGGTAACGAACCAGTAAACCAGCGCGACAGTGATGCCGACGGGCGCAGCGATTACCACCCCGGCGAAGAAGCTCGACCGCAGCCCGCTCCATAAGTCAGGCTTTTTTGGCTTAATCAGCGGCGCGTGGGCGCTGTGGCCGGAATCATCATTCGCGGTATTCTTCTCGTCGCTCATTTTACCGTTTGCCTACTCATTAGGTTAACAAAACAAGTCATTCACATAGCACCGAAAAATCGACTTTGCGTGACGTCGATAAACATTTTATCAATAGATGGGCGATTTTTTCGCCGCGACAATGGGTATGGCCCAACTGTTGGGCGAATAGTCGCCGTTTCGGCGGCGCAATCTGGGAGAATTCATGGTCACCATGAGACAGGCATTGGCGTTGATCGCCGCAGCCAGTCTGGCGGCGGCCGCGGCCGTGGCGGTGGTTTTCCAGGACAACATCACCCGCTTCAACCTCAATCCGCGCATTCCTTACCAAATTTACACACCCCCGCCGCCGCCCGCTTACGGCGCGCGTGGCGCCTGGGCATTATGGCCGAGCCAGGCCGGCGCCGGGTTTGCGGATGTGTTTTACGTCCATTCCTCGACCTATGCCGCCCGCCGGCATTGGAACGCGCCACTCAACGCAAAAAGGGCCGACGCCGTCCTGCGGCGGGTGGCTGCGCCCAATGAAGCCGGGCCGTTTATGGCGCTCGGCGCGGTCTATGGCCCGCGCTATCGCCAGGCGACATTGTTCGCCAATTTCACCCATAAATATGACGGGCTCGCCGCGCGCGAGTTGGCTTATGGCGATGTCGAGGCGGCTTTTGAAACCTTCCTGAAAGAGCGAGGCCCGGAGCGGCCATTCGTGTTGGTCGGCTATGGCCAGGGCGGGTTACATGTTCTCGGCTTGCTGCAATATCGTATTACCAAGGACGAAGCCTTACGCACCCGCCTCGCCGCTGCTTATGTGATCGGCGCGCAGACGCCGATGTCGATATTCGACAACCGGCTAGCGGCAATCCCGCCTTGTCGCACGCCCGGCGATATTCGCTGTGTGGTTTCTTATATCGATCTCGAGCCGGCATTCGACGATGAAGGACGGCGTTTTCGAGATCGTTCGCTGGTTTGGAGCGACAGCAAGAAACTTGTGTCCCTTCCCGCATCCCCCTTGTTATGCGTCAACCCGCTGACCTGGACGCTGAGCGAACAGCCGATCAGCGCGGAAATGCATATCGGCGCCGCTTCCGCGACAGGGCTGCAAATGGGTGAAACGCCGCCAGCCATTGCCAAAACCATTGGCGCCCAATGCATCAACGGCATTCTCACCGTTGACCCGCCGCAACAGAAATTCTTGCGCCGCAAGCACTGGTTCGGCGATCAATGGCGGGCGCAGGATTTCAATCTGTTTTATCATGACCTGACGGCGGACGCGACGCGCAGGGTCCAAAACCTCAACCGCGCGCTTGAGCAAGAAGCGCGGTTTCTGGCGCCGATTGAAGAAGCGGTTGATCTTGAAGTCAGTCCCATCAATAAGGCTCCTGAATAGTCAGCAGCCAACGCCGCAACCTCGAAGGCCGCCATGAAACCCGTTCGCAAAGTTATCATTCCCGTCGCCGGTCACGGCACCAGAGTGCTGCCCGCCACCAAATCCATCCCAAAGGAATTGCTGCCATTGGTAGACCGGCCGCTGATTGACTATGTGGTGCGCGAAGCTTTCGAGGCTGGCATTGAACATGTGGTGCTGGTCACCGGTCGCGGCAAAAGCGCCATTGAGGATTATTTCGACCACGCCTTCGAGCTTGAGACCGGTCTGGAAGCCAAAAACAAATCTGACATTCTGGCGCGGGTGCGCAAGCCGATCCCCAAAGCCGGCTCGATTTCCTACACCCGCCAGCAGGCGCCGCTCGGCCTTGGCCATGCGGTGTGGTGCGCGCGCGATATTATCGGCGACGAGCCGTTTGCGGTTTCCCTGCCCGATGTTGTCATCGACGCCGCGCCCAGCGCACTGGCGCAAATGGTCCGCGAATATGAAAATACCGGCGGCAATATTATCGCGGTTGAAGAAGTGCCGATGGAGGACACCAACAAATATGGCGTGGTGGCGGCGAAGGGCGAGCGCAAGGGAAGGTCATTTGAAATATCGGCGATGGTCGAAAAACCCGAGCCGGCAAAAGCGCCGTCCAATCTCGCCATTACCGGGCGCTATATTCTGCAACCGGAGATCTTCGGCTTGCTGGAAAAAACCGCGCGCGGCGCCGGCGGAGAAATTCAGCTGACCGATGCGATGGACGCGCTGATGGCGCAGCAATCCTTTTACGCTTACGAATATGAAGGCGTCAGCCATGATTGCGGCTCAACGCTCGGGTGGCTAACCGCAAACGCCGCCCTGGCGCTCAACAATCCTGAGCTGGGCGCGGCGTATAAAGAGTTTTTAAAGTCGCGGCTTTAGCCGCGGGCGTTTGATGCGCTTGGCGCAAGCCATTTCCCATGCTGAGGCTAAGATGTGTGCACATCTAGTTTTGTCACTTAAGGAAACTGAAACGCAAAACATGCTGATCCGCCGCAAGGCCCCCATCGCCCCTTCG
>JAADIQ010000114.1 GCA_013151255.1 Alphaproteobacteria bacterium | reverse complement strand
GCCAGCTACGCCGCGTCGTGATCTAGCAATTTTTCTCGGCTAGAGCCCGCGGACAATCTTGTTGAAAGACTGCACCCTATCCTTTCTGTGAAAGGTCAACCGTAAGCGTTGCATAGTCGCTGTGGTAAACGCCGTCCGGTTGGTCAGGAACCGTGATCCAAATCGACATCATCATCACGGCGCCGGTCATAGCCGGATCTATCGTTACAATCCCATCTTCATTGGTGGACAAGTCGTGATGCGCCTGGTCAGAAGTGTTCACCGAAACGGCATGACTGGCCACAGGCTTGCCATTGCGCAATAGCATGAAGGCGGTTTTGTCGGATTTCACTGCAACAAATTGCAACGCCTGCTCGGCGGACGCAAAACGCGCCTCATATCCGATTGAACAAGTTTCTATACAAATAAATGTCTTTGAATGCTTGGAATAGCTCCTATTGAGCGGCGGCGAACCGGGAAGCGCTTCGAAGGCAGCGCGCACGGATGCCTCGGCGCCAATCTCATCGAGATACGCGCTCGCATCTTCCGGCTTTATTTCTCCAAAACGCGGCTTGCTGCTCATCGCGATAACGGCAAGTCCTGGCCGCTCCGCCGTGAACGTCACCTTCAAAATCGTATCGCTCTCCTCATAGGAAAGCGCGCCAACCGCCTCATTATCTAGAACCACAGATGTGAAAGAAATCCTGTCGCGGGCCGGGCCAAATTGGAGGTCGGGGAAAGCCAACGCGCTGGTCAAAGCAACATCAACGACATCGCCGGTATTCCAGAGAAATTTACTTGGCCACAAAAAAGTCTTATGCGCCAATGACGGCGTGACAATGATCGCGGCCATTAAAACCGCGCTTGTGAAAAGCCCAAACCGCCGGCGCTTCGAGTGCGCCGAGTTTTGTAAAGAAAAATTGTTCCTCATTCGTCCCTCTGCGTTGGTTGAGTTTTCATTTTAGAATAACATTACATGAAGTGGAATAGACCCACACTCTTCAGGTATCATCCGTTGGCGTGGATGTTCCTTGATCGCCTTGCCACTAATTGCGCGAACATATTGTTATTGTGGTATTGCGAAGCGAATGTTCGTTCAGCTTCGCTTTACACCTTCGCCCTATAGCAGCTAGAAGCCACATACTCACAGGCGAACGAGACTTAACGATGGCGCGGCGATGAACCCCTGTTTTCAGATTTCCCTTGCTTGCCTCACCCTGGCCGTCAGCGCCCTCGCCAGCGCGGATGCGGCCCCAATCACCTTCAACACCGCCCTGCCCGTCAGCCGCGGCGAGCCGATTATTCGCCTCCAATATGTTTATAACCGCGCCAGCGGCAACGACGCCGTTATGACGGCCAATGCCGCTGTCGGCGTGCTGGCTTATGGCGCCACCCCGCGATTGGCGTTGTTCACGATTGTTCCTTACACAAATAAAAGACTGGAGACGCCGGGCGGGGTCCGTGAAAGTTCCGGATTTGGCGATGCGCGCCTGTTCGCTCGTTACACAGTACTTCAACAAAATGCGCCGGGAAAAACATTGCGCCTGGCGCCGTTCATCGGCGTTGAAGCGCCAACCGGAACCAATCGCCAAAGCGACGTTGCGGGCCTACTGCCGCCGCCTTTGCAACTCGGGTCAGGGTCATGGGACGTTTTCGGCGGCATTGTCGCAACATACGCCACGACCCGCTGGCAGACAGATGCGCAAATCAGCTACCGGGAAAATACTGGCGCAAACGGTTTTGAAGCGGGCAATCAATATCGCGCCGACGCATCGCTGCAATATCGCCTCGCAACGCCCAGTTTTGGAAACGCCCCTGGATACCTATTTGCTGTATTTGAGGCTAACGCTATTGTGACCGAAAAAGATCAAATCACCGGCGTCGCTAACGCCAATTCCGGCGGCTCGGTCTTGATATTAGCCCCGGGGATACAATACGCTACACGCCGATGGATCGCCGAGACCGCCGTGCAGGTCCCGATAGCGCAAGACGTTAATGGACCCTTGCAAAAAGATGTTACTATCCGCGCCGGGTTCCGGGTTAATTTCTGAGCTGACCGCTAAGTCTGGAGACAGTGATGAAGATTTTTGCCGCCGCTCTCGCTTTCGCGATGCTCGCAAGCACATCCGCCTTCGCCAAGGACGTGACCTATGAAATGCAGGTCGATGGCATCACCTGCCCGTTCTGCGTGGCGACGTCGACAAAGGCCTTAAAGAAAATCGACGGCGTTAAATCGGTTTCGACCGACCTCGAAACCGGAATCATCACGGTCTGCGCTGACGAGAGCGTAAATTTTACCGACGAACAACTGAAAAAAATGTTCCTCGACAAGGGATTTACCTATCGCAGCATGACCCGAAGCGAAGGCTGCGCAGCAGCATAGCCGTTAAGGACCCAAGGCATGCTTGAAGATAAGCAATGGAGCTGGGTGTTGTTGTTCGCATCCTCGACAACGCTGATTTGTTGCGCATTGCCGATTTTGCTTGTGTCATTAAGCCTTGGCGCCGTATCGGCGGCGATGTTCGCCAATTTTCCTTTTCTCGCTGCGCTTGCCCATTACAAAATATGGCTGTTTACCGGCAGCGGCGTTATGATGGCGGCCGCAGGCTGGTCCCTCTTTCGCCCAAACCGCACCTGCCCGGCGGACCCGGAAAAGGCCAAAGCCTGCGCCCAGGCGCATCGCTGGAACACCCGTATTTTTAGCGTTTCGGCAGGTATCTGGCTTGTAGGCTTCACCGCCGCCTATCTGTCGCTGCCGCTTTTGACCTTATATGACAGGCTGGCGGGTTAACGCCGCATTTACCATCCGACATAGTATATGAGGGACAACCGCCCTCATTACGTATTATGGTGTGAGCAAAGGAGTGTTGCGTCATGTCACAGCTAGACAGCCTGTTGGAAGATTATTGCAAATGCACCCATTGCACCTGTGCGGACTGCAGTTGCGGCAATAGCCAGGAGCTCAGTAGCCTGGAAGCGAAGGTCAGGACGCGCTTGCGCGCCCAAAGCTCGCTTGGACTAGGCTCGCCCAGTCTGGCGCGCGCGTTCCCCAGAGGGACATTTCGCCCTGCGGCCATGGCCGCAAGTTTAGCGCTCGGCATGGCCAGCATCGGCCTTACCCAGCCAGCCTATTCTGCTAATCCCGGCGGTATGATGGTGTTTTCGCTTAACTCACCTGACCTGCCGTCAACTCTCTTAGGGCGCAGCCATTGACGCAGGAAATTCGCCGTCTTGTCCTTACTTTGTTACTGGTCGTCGCGGCGGCTATCGGCGGCGCCTGGATTGGCGGGCGCATCTTCTCACGCCCTGCACCACAGCATACGGAATTTCACCAGCTACTTTATGCAGCCCTCGACCTGACTGCAGAACAGCGCCAAACTCTTGAGGCGCTGGACCAGGAAAACAGCAAAGAAGAGGTCTTTCAGCGCGAAGCTATACGCATCGCGAACCGCAATCTCGCCAATCTTCTCGAGCACGAAGATGCTTACAATGAAAATATCGAGGCGGCGATTGTCGAAATCCACACCGCAATGAACAGCCTCCAGGTTTTGACCATCAAGCATATCTACGCAATGCGCGAAATCTTGACTCCAGAGCAGCGAACCGAGTTTGATCGCCTCGTGGCCGACACGTTGCGCGAACATGCCAAATGACAATGTAGCTAAAACCGACGCGGATTTATTGCACGATCTGGCCGAGGGAGCCGATGCGGCGCTCTCGATTCTAATTGACCGCTACAAAGACCCGCTATTTCGGTTTATCCTTCGCTATACTGGTGTAGCGGCAGACGCTGAGGATATCCTGCAGGATACGTTCGTCAGTATCTATACAAAAGCCTCGACCTATGACCCGGCGTGGAAGGCCTCCACCTGGATATATCGCATCGCGCTCAATAAATGCCGCGACCAGGCGCGTAAGAAGAAAATAAGGCGGCTTGTGTCTCTCGATCAATTCG